>DASVWZ010000234.1:0-17505 GCA_036392935.1 Terriglobales bacterium
GTTAGCGGGAGCGCTCCCGCTAGATCTATGATCTTAAAGGGGTTATGGGTAAAATATTCCGGACAAAGGACTTAGCACGTCGTACGTCCTAGGCCGCTCGTCCTACGTCGTTCGTCGTTCGCGAAGGCCCCGCGCGGCTGCATCTTGGGGAATGCGGTGCCCTGCGGCATATTCGGTTGTCAAAGAGCGAATGGTTCGTCCTTAATATTGTGAGAAGTTTTGAAGAGCGAGGTCAAGGGATTCGCGGCAACCGTCGCCGTTTTTCCCGAAATGGGAATCGTAGGGCGGAAATTGAGCTGTGGTTATTGACATCGCAAACTGGCGGGCGAAACAATGTACGAAGTGGGGACAGGGGGACTAGCTGCGTCAAAAAGCAGTCTTTAGTCATCGGTTTTCAGTCTTCAGTAAAACCATTTCACCGCCGAGGGCGCCGAGAACGCGAAGGAAGGCGAATCAAAAGCTTCAACACAGAGGCGCACAGAGGTAGAGAGTTGTCAGTCATCAGTCATCAGTCATCAGTCATCAGTCGTCGGTTATCGGCCGTCCGTCGTTGGTCATTAGTCATAGTCGTTTAGCAAAACCAATTTCACCGCAAAGTCAGCTGTCAGCTACGGGCTATCAGCTGTCGGCAAAACCATTGGCCAGCATTGCGAAATTGAAAAAGGCGTTAACCACAGAAGAAACAGAGGCGTGCTGGGGGGGAATGAAAACGCCCAGCCTTCACGCAAAGAATGCGGAAGGCTGGGGAATTTGTGCATCTCTTAATGAGTCTTCAGGAAGCCGTGATAGACACCGCTTCCGTCAATTTCGTATCCGGTGACCGCTCCAGCCGAATTATTCAGCAGCGGAAACGTGCCCTGGCCAGCATTCTTTCCGGCGCCCGGAGCATTGAACTTGGCGATGGCTCCGTCGACCGCACGCACAAAGCCGTGGCTTACGCCGTTCGAATCGACATAACCTCCGGTGATTGCGCCCTCGAAATTCAAACCCTCCGGGATCGTCCCTTGTCCAGCGCTGGTGCCGGCTCCGGAAACGTCGAAGGTGGTGAAATCGCCGTCCGCGGCGCGCACGAAGCCGTGGATCACGGTATTAGAATCGACGTATACGCCCGGAATGGTGCCATGGGGGTTGAGGCCATCGGTGTCCGTACCCTGCCCGGGTCCGGTGCCGGCACCGGGCGCGTCGAAGGGAGTTATGGTCCCATCGGAGGTGCGTTCGTATCCGTGCAGCGTGTTGTTCGAGTCGATCCAGGCGCCGGTGACGGTTTCGTCATCACTTAGCCCGATGCCAGATGCAGTGCCTGTTCCCTGGCCGGATTGGTCGCCGGCTCCGGAGACTTCCCATTCCGTGAATCTGCCATGCCGGTCACGCAGGTATGCGTGGGCCACGCCGTTGGAATCGAAGTCGTATCCGGCGATAGTGCCATGGGCATTGATGTTAAGCGCCAACGTTCCCTGACCAGCCCCAGTGCCGGCTCCGGGTGCATTGAAGGTGATGAATCTGCGGCAGAGACGCACGTAGCCGTGACTGACGCCGTTGCTGTCAATGGAGTAGCCGGTGATCGCGCCCTGCGGGTTCAGGCTGAAGGCGAATGTGCCTTGACCGGTTCCGGTTCCAGCGCCGGGGGCGCTGAAGGTTTCATATCTGCCGTGGGCGTCTCGGATGAATCCGTGCGCCGCTCCGTTGCTGTCCATATAGTAGCCAAATGTAGTGTTGTCCGCGGTTATGCCCTCCGCCAGCGTGCCCTGCCCACTGCCTGTGCCGGAGCCCGGGGCTTCGAAAGTGATGATCTGGGCGATGCCCAAGCTGCAAGCCAGAAGCACAAAACCTGCCAGGTTCACGGCAGTTCGTCGTTTCATAGGAGCCTCCTTGAGGTGATCGATTTGAGCTGGTTTGAATTGAACCGAGTTAGCCGACTTACGTGCAGTTAGTTGAGATACGAAGCTAGTGGCAAGGCAAACAGAGACCTGCCGCCTGTTGGTCGGTGAGAGTGAGGGCACACTCCTGACCATCAAGGTGAAGTGTTAAGCAAAACCTGTGTTTAGGGACGAATCAACAGAAGGGAGGGATGAATCACGGATGCGCGGCCACCGAAGGGTGCATTTTGACCTTCAACCGGCGGCTTTCGCTTGAAAGCTCCCAATTTTCGTAGGGGTCTGTAAAGGCGAGCTACGAGAATTGGTAGGGCACGATCAACCGACTGCCACGAATTAGAAAACCCCAGCCTCCGCGCAGGACGCCAGAGGCTGGGCGGATGCGTGATTATTTTCCTTTTGCCAGATCTGACAAGGTGCCCTTTAACATTTCTGTTCCGTGGCCTTTATTTCCGACGCAGATTCCGGTGTTGGCCTCGTTTTCGTAGGCATAGTCGGTCAATACGGCATTAATGCCCTTCGACGGGACCCAATAGAGTTTGACTCGGGCCCATCCGTAGTGGGTTTGGCCGGAGATGGAGAATTTCAGTCCGAGAAAGCCGATTTCGTTCTTCGTCCAGGGACATCCGGCATTTTTCACCACGCCGCCGGTGGAGCTGAAGAATGCCATATCGGGCGAAAGACCGATGGCATCGAAATTGGCCTGAGAGTTGATGCGTGTGCCCTGGCCGACGGCGGCGGCGCATCCGTTGGAGGAAACGACGAGTTGATTGGAACTCTCGCCTCCGACCATGAATGTGCCCGCCGCGCCCATGCTGTTAAGAGCGATGCGGTTGTTGAAGGCAAAATCAGCCACACCGTTGTGGCTTATATCGAGAAGATAAGTGGATCCGGCGGAAACGCGAACGTTGACGTGGTGATAGACGACTGTGGCCTCGGCTTGAGGAGCAGCAAGCGCGGCGACTCCAGCAGCCCCGGCAGCCAGAGCATACATGGAAAGTTGACGTTGGGTTGATGGTGAAAGCGAGTGAGCAGACTTGTAGCGCGAGGGAGTACGACTCATCACTAACCTCCTTGGGATGGGGCGAATGTAAATCAGAGATGAGAGGCGGTCAATTGAATAAGTGGACACGTGGGCCATTGGCCTTTCGCCCTTGGTCTTCGGTGGTTGATCGTCGGTCGCCGGTCATCAGCCGTTGGCCGTCAGGAAAATCGCGGTACGTCCTACGTCGCGCGTCGCACGCCAAGGTGCGTTGGTGGTTGGTTCCTGGCGGTTCATTGCTGTGTGTGGGGGAATGGTGATAGGTTGACGAGGAACAATGTCGACCCTGAAAGAGTACCGGTGTGAGATCTGCGGGATTGTGGAGAGCCATCCGGTTCGCTGGTTTGTGATCCAGTGCGGGCCGACGCAGGTCACAGTGCACCGTTGGGACGGTGAGATCGCGGACCAGGCCGGCTCACTGCACTTTTGTGGCGAAGCCCACGCCGGGGTTTACATCAGCCGCTGGTTCGATTCGATCTGCTCGCCGCCCAGGCCGAATTTCAACGCTGCTACGCCGGCAAAGCCCCGGGCCTAACACTTCACAGTTCTGAACTGAGGACCGTCATCCCGCCACGTCACAGCCAGGCGTGTCGCCAATCACTGCATTGAATTATCTCCGCTGATAAATTTCGAGCCGACGCGAGTCTGGTTGACGGCAGTTTTCTGCGAGCGCCGGTTTTACGGTAGCTGCCACCCAGCCGAGGCCGCAGGAGGGTTAAACCATGAAAAAACGAGTCATTTCCTTAAGTATCATGCTGGCCTTGTTTCCGGTGCTCGGCCATGCGCAGGCGCCAGTACCATTGATCAGCCAACCGTTGAGCCCGGGCACCGCGGTCCCAGGAGGACCACCACTCACGCTGATCGTGCATGGCACGGGCTTCGTCGCTTCATCGGTCGTGCAGTGGAATGGGATGCCGCTTGCAACCCAATATGTGAGCGGGTCGGAGCTCGTGGCAGCGGTGCCGGCGGCCAACGTTGCCAAGGCCGGATCAGCGCAAGTGCAAGTGGTGAATCCCGCGCCGGGCGGAGGAACATCGAACGCAATTACGTTTGAGATCAGCGAGCCGGTACCGGTTTCCACGTTCAATCGGGTGGACTATAGCAAGGGATATGGATACCCATCGGTGGTCGCTGCGGATTTCAATGGAGACGGAAAGCTTGATGTGGCTGCGGTGAGTCTGGGCAGCTATTTTGTGAGCGTGTACCTGGGCGACGGGCACGGCGGGTTTGCGCACAAAGGGGATTACGCTACGGGCTCGGGGAATGATAACGACAGCCTAGTGGTGGGGGATTTCAACGGCGACGGAAAACTCGACCTGGCGGTTCGCGGAGTCTCGGTGATGCTGGGAAATGGTGACGGAAGTTTCCAGCCACCGGTCAGCTATGCAGCCGGAAACAATGCGCTGGCAACCGGGGATTTTAACGGCGACGGCATATTAGATCTGGCGTCTACGGATCCCAGCGGGGTGGTTTTTATCCAGATGGGGAACGGGGACGGTTCGTTTCAGGACCCGGTACCGGTTAACGCTGGCTCGAACCCATACCCGATCGCGGTAGGAGATTTCAATGGAGACGGCATCCCGGACCTTGCGGTTGGCCTGCAGGTAGACGCGGGAGGAGTTGTGATACTGGTGGGCAACGGCGATGGAACTTTTCAGGCGCCGGTTGCCTATCCCTCTCTACCGAATCCCGTGGACATATTCGCTGCGGACATGAACGGCGACGGAGTATTAGATCTGGTGGTGACAAGCTACTCGGCCGAGGAGGTTTCGGTGTTTCTCGGCAAGGGCGACGGGACATTCTTACCTCGAAGGGACTATGAGGTTGGCGTGCCGACATTTCGTGGAGGAGTAGCCGATCTCAACGGAGATGGCAACCAGGATGTGGTGGTGACGCCGTGGTACAACGATACAAATTTTTACGTCCTGCGCGGTCATGGCGACGGTTCACTGGGAAAGCCGACGGCCTATCCGACGGGGTCTTGCCCGCTGGGGACCGCTTTCGGCGACTTTAATGACGACGGCGTGATGGATGTTGTGGTGGCGGAACAATGCGGGGCTATTTCGGTTTTTCTGGGGTCAATTATTGCGTTACAGCCGGAATCGCTGGACTTCGGAAAGGTGACGGTAGGGCAGCAGGCTACGCTCGCAACCCAATTAACCAATGTCCGAGTAAGAGCGGCCTCGATTAACAACATCAAAGTCGAAGGCGGACAAGGTGCGTTTTCGGAGACAAACAATTGCGGCAACAATCTGGCTGGAGGGGGATCGTGCACAGTCACTGTGGTATTCGCGCCGGCGGGGTCAGGAAGCTTTGGCGCGCGAGTCGTGATCCCGATGGACGCGCCGGGAACCCCGCAAAGTGTGTACCTTTCTGGAAGTGGGACCACGAAAATGGCCAGCGAAAAAAAGTAGTGGGCGTGTGACGCAGGGCGCCCAGGGGTTGTCATTCAAGTTCCGTGGGCGTCCATCCAGTTTTGCAGGATGAGGACAGCGGCCATCTGGTCGACGACCTGTCCGCGGCGCTTGATCGACATGTTGGTTTCGCGGAGGAGGCGGTTGGCTTGGGCGGAGGTAAGGCGCTCGTCCCAAAGATGGACGGGCAAGTGAAAATGGCGGCGGAGATCTTCGGCGAAAGCCTGCATTTTGTCCGTACCGGCGCCTTCGGCGCCGCTCATGCGGAGGGGATAGCCGACGACGATTTCGGACACGTTGAACTTGTGGATCACGTCGGCGAGGGCCTGAAAATCGGTGCGTTTGTTGCGGCGCTGGAGGGTTTCGAGGCCCTGAGCGGTGATGCCGAGCGGGTCAGAGACGGCGAGTCCGATGCGGCGGCTGCCCACGTCGAGGCCTAGAACGCGGGCGTGAGGACTCGAAAGTACGGGAGGCGTCGACGAGTTGGCGCACATTGGCGTTAAGTATACCGTAAATATTTGCAAAATAAGTAGTTACATCCGATCTGCCGATGGAGATTTTGACCGGACAGGTTGCGAATCGGGTCCCGAAACGGTACACTGGCAACAGGTAGTTCCTCCGAATCTTCCTCGACGGGTGGGTCGTCTATGCTAAACGCGGAGCGCAGCTTCCAGGTGGGAGACAGTGTCGTCTATCCCAACCATGGGATAGGGACCATCGAACAGATCAGCAGCCGGACGATCGGGCAGACTGTGGAAAAGTTTTATTTGCTGAATATCAAGTCCAGCAGCCTGAAGGTGTCCGTGCCGTTCCGCAACGCGCATGCCGTAGGACTTCGCCGGGTGGTGAAAAATGGCGATGTATTGAAGATTTTGAGCTTTCTGGAAGACGGCGACTGCGGCAGCAACACGGACTGGAAAGAGCGCTTTCGCGAGAATTCGGAGCGCATGCGGACGGGATCGTTGCTCGACGTGGCTGTGGTGCTGAAAAGTTTGCTGGTGCTCGACCGCGGTAAGCCGCTTTCGTTCCGCGAACATAAGATGCTGGAGCGGGCACGGTATTTGCTGGTAAGCGAATTTGCCATGTCGAAAAATTGCGCCGAGGATGCGATTCAAGATCTGCTGACCAAGGCGCTGGCAAAGTGCAATCTGCGTTTCCCAGAAGCGGCAGATTTCGAAGATTCGTAGCCGCAAATCGCAGCCAGCCTGGCGGCGCGCGGTTTATAATCCCTCAGGTCATGACCGAACAAATCAAAAGAAAATTGCAAGATGAGCTGGATGCTTTGGAGCACGAGCTCGTGCATGACTTGCCGAAAGAGATTAAAAAGGCCGCGGCCCTGGGCGATCTGAGCGAGAACGCCGAGTACCACATGGCGAAGCAGCGGCAGGAGTTTGTAAAGGCAAGGATCCGGCAGCTGGGGAAGCGAATTGCCGACCTGTCGATGGTCAACATGAACAATATTCCCAAGGACAAAATCGGCTTGGGATCGACGGTGAAGGTATTCGATAACAGCAAGAATGAAGAGGTGGAGTACAAGCTGGTGACCAGCGAAGAGTCGGATGTGGCGGCGGGCAAGATTTCGACGACTTCGCCGATTGGGCGGGCGCTGCTGAACAAAAAAGTTGGCGACATGGCGACGGTGGTGACGCCGAATGGGAAAAAAGAGCTGGAAGTTCTGAGCATGATCACGATTCACGAGGCCGAAGCTTCGTGACCTGGACCAGCACATTCGGCCGCGGGTGCGGGGTGCTGCTGGATTCCATTGTGCGCTGGCTGGCGCTGGCGAAAATCGATCCCAATGTGCTGACGTTTATGGGGCTGGTGGTGAATACCATCGCCGCATTTCTGTTTGGCTACGCGAACGCCGACAACCAGGCGCGGATGTTCCGCTATGCGGGGCTAGTGATTATCGGGTCGGGTTTTTTCGATCTGGTGGATGGGGCGGTGGCCCGGGCCAGCAACCGGGTGACGCGATTTGGCGGATTTTTCGATTCGGTGGTCGACCGGTACAGCGATGCCTCGCAATTCATGGGATTGCTGGTGTTTTATGCGCGGGGGGAACGGTTCACGTATGTTGTGTTGTCGGCATTTGTGATGGTGAGCGCCATCATGGTCAGCTACACGCGCGCCCGCGCGGAGTCGCTGATCGGGTCGTGCCGGGTAGGCTTTATGGAACGGCCGGAGCGGCTGGTGCTGGTGATTATCGGGGCGCTTTTCAACCGGATGGCGCCGGTGCTGTGGCTGATTGCGATCCTTTCCACGATCACGGTAATCCACCGCATGCGGTACACCTACACCCGTACCGCGCTGGTTGACCGTGCCGTAAAGGCGACGGGACAGGCAGCCTGAGCGAGCGGCTTGCCGGCCCATTGCCAACTCTAGTTTTTCTTCCTACCAATTTCTGGGTATGTGCCGACGCACAACGGTGCGGTACGGTTGAGCATCTACTATGACGATCGGAAGCGGCGGCAAATGGCGTTTTGCTCCCCAATCCATTTTCTTGACCGGCAAGATTGCTCAAGGCGGAGATCTGCGTGCCTCGCGGGGCGAGGTGCAACTTAGATCTCGGATGCGGGTTGGGAAATATCAGAAATTGAACGACAAGATGCAACGGTCGAAGGTGGAACTGCTCGGGTTCTCGCCGGAGTGAACTCGTCGTCGGGTCTTCAGTTACATGGGCGCGACTGAGACGACAAACTTGAAGAAATGAGAGCACGATATGTTTCGCTTCAAAGGTAGCTTCTTACTTTTGCCACTGGCCACGGCTGGGCTATGGCTGGCGATGATGAACGGCTGCGGCGGCAACGGAGCTTCGCCGAACAATGTGCCGGCGAACACCAGCAAGATCCAGCACGTGGTAATTATTTTTCAGGAAAACCGATCGACAGACAACCTGTTTCACGACCCGGTGCTGATCTCGCGGGGAGCGGACATTTCATCGACCGGCGTGGACTCGACGGGAGCGTCTGTACCGCTGACGCCAGTGGCGTTGGGGACTAACTGGGACAACGATCACTCGCATCCGAGTTTCACCAAGATGTACGACAACGGAAAGATGGATGGGGCGCAGCTGATTCCGCTGCAGTGTCCCGTACCCACCGACTGTACACCGCCGCCGAACCGGCCGTTTAATTATGTGCGGGCTTCAGACGTGCAGCCGTATTTCGCGATGGCAGAGACATACGCGTTCAATGACCGCATGTTTCAGACGAATGAGGGGCCGAGTTTTCCGGCGCACCATTTCATTATCTCGGGCACTTCGGCGCCGACTCCGCCAGGGCAGACGTGGAGCAATTATTTTGTAGCGGAAAATGCCAAGGGTCCGCTGGACGAAACCACGGGATGTCTGGGCACGGCGCAGAATGTGTTGCTGATCGACCCGGCGAACATGGATCCTTTGACGAATGAAACGCAGACGTTTGCGCCGCCGTGCTTCGATCATCCCACATTGACCGATCTGCTGGACACAGCCAACCTCAACTGGGCGTACTATGCTTCGTTTGCGGGCGTGCTGTGGAATGGTCCGACGGAGATTAAACACATCTGCCAACCGGCGGGTGCGGCGCCGAATGCAAAGTGCACGGGACCGATCTGGACAGAGCATGAGAGGATTCCGCCGGCGACAGTGCTGACCGATATTCAGAACAACGCGTTGGAGAGCGTGGTTTGGGTCACGCCAAACTCGTGCCAATCGGACCACGCGGGCACGGGCGTGGAATGTGGTGAAGGGCCGGCGTGGGTGGCGTCGATTGTGAATGCAATCGGGAACAGTTCCTACTGGGCAAACACGGCGATCATCCTGACTTGGGACGATTGGGGAGGATGGTATGACCACGTGGCGCCGACGATCCTCAACTCGTATGAATTCGGCTTCCGGGTGCCGCTGGTAGTGATCTCGCCGTATGCGAAGGCGGGCTACGTTTCGCACCAGGTGTGAATGATTTCGGCAGCATTCTGAAGTTCATTGAAACAAATTTTAACTTGGGAAATGTTGCGCCCGGGGCGACGCCTGCGTATGCTGACACGTTTACGAACAGCGGTGATTTGTCGGATCTGTTCGACTTCAGCCAGACGCCGCTGACCTTCACGACTATCTCAGCGGACCACGATGCGAGCTATTTCTTGCATGACAAGCGTCCGCTGCAGGACCCGGATCCGGACTGATGAACTTGTTCTCTCTGCCCTCCTCTGACTTGGGCCGGATGCTAGACTGGTCGGTCAATCTGGAGAGAGGAATTCTTGTCCATTGAGCCGGTTTTGATCGTTCACGGTGGCGCGTGGGCGATGCCAGACGAGGTGGTCGATGCTCACCTGAAGGGCGTCCATAACGCGCGCGAAGCGGGATGGAAGATCCTGAGCAAGGGAGGGTCCGCGCTGGACGCGGTTGAAGAAGCCGTCGTGGTGATGGAAGACGACGAGATTTTCGACGCGGGCCGGGGCAGTTTCCTGAATCGCGACGGGAAGGTTCAGCTCGACGCGCTGATTATGGATGGGGAAACTCTGCGTGCCGGGGGCGTGGGGTGCGTGGAGCGGCTGCGGAATCCGGTGCGGGCAGCACGAAAGATTCTGAGCGAGAGCCCGCACGTTTATTTTGTAGCAGAAGGGGCGGAGCGCTTCGCTGCCGAGCATGGGATTCGGCTTTGTGACAACGCGGACCTGGTCATCCCTCGCGAAGTCGAGCGACTGCGAGAGTTCCAGGCGCGCGCGGAGAATGCACCTGACCTTTTCGCCCCGGTGATTTCACACGATACAGTGGGCGCCGTGGCTCTGGATCAGAACGGCAACATCGCGGCTGCAACCTCAACGGGCGGCACACTGAACAAAGCGCCCGGGCGGTTGGGCGATTCATCGCTGATTGGTTGCGGATGTTTTGCCGACAACAAGAGCGCGGCAGCATCGCTGACGGGATGGGGCGAGCCGATCATGAAGCTGGTGCTGGCGAAGTGGGCGGCGGACCGCGTGGCTGCGGGCAACCAGCCGGAGTGGGCGGCAGCCGAAGCGATTCGTCATCTGGAGACTCGCGTGAAGGGACACGGCGGCATCATTCTGCTGGATGCTCGCGGGCGGTACGGAATTTGCCACAATACTCCACGCATGGCCTGGGCGATCAAGAGCGGACGGGAAGAGAATTCCGGGGCGGTACGCGACCGGGTTGCGTGATGCGATTCGGGCTCGGAAACTGGGAGGCAGGCTTCGGCCTGCCTTTATTTTTTCTTACGGCACGAGGCGCTCGGTCAGGGAGTGGGCGAACACGAGCGCGGAACCGATGTGGACAGCAAGGCAAATTACCGCCGCGCAGGCGGCCGGCAAGATGTAACGCCAACGCAGCGGCGTAACCGGATCGGCGGTATTCCAATTGAGCAGGCGTTGTACGCGCACGGCGACGGTCTCGGCGATGCCAACCAAGCCGGTTGCAAGAACTGGAGCTGTGGGCAGCGGGGCGCAGCGCGAAAGTTTGACCAATGCGGAAGCCAAGTCAAGGGCTTCAGCGCGGTTGGTGACAGCGCCACGATCAGCGTCCAATTCGATGGCTTTTTGCCAGGCGCGATCGAGACTTGCCATGCCGGGAAAGTAGATGAGATTAAGGATGGCTTTCTTCAGATTGTCGTAAGAATTCAAATGTTGCATTTCGTGCTGGAGGGCGACGCGAAGTTCGCCGTCGGTCAGCAAAACCCGGGCGCTATCGGAAACCATGACTTTCGGGGCGCGAATGCCCACGAGCAGGATCGGCAGGATATTGCGGGAAGCGACATTTATGCGGCTGGATTCGAGCCATTGCGACATGGCGCGGCGAGTTTTGCGCTGGGCGATCATGACGCGGTACCAGCCGGCAGCAACCATGACGAGGGCACATAGGCACAAAACAAATGTGCCAAAGTCTTCATCCATGGTGTGAGTTTCGAGCAATAAGAAGGATGGGAAAGTAAGGAATAAGGTGATGCCGGCGGAGACAGTGAAGGGCAACACGCGCAGAATGAACAGAGTGCGCGCGGATGGAAGGTTGAGGCGCGTGAAGGGAACGAATCCGGACCACAGCGCGATCAGAAGCACGGAGAGAAAACTGTAAAGAACGGCGAAAAACGCCAAGGAAACCATGATTCCCCGCGCAGCAAATATCACTTCTGTTCCCCCTTGCGGAGTTCAGTTTTGCGCTGCTCGATAAGCGACTGCAGTTCATCGAGCAGTGCCTCGCCATGAGCGCCCACGGCTTCGACCAAATAAGACAGATGCAAAGAGGCGTGTTCCGACCCAAGCAACTGGCGTATGCCATTTACAGATGCGGCACGCTCCAACTCCTGGAGGGTGTAGCGAGGCGAGTAACGAAAAGCCCGGCCTTCAAGAACGCGGTCGAGCAATCCTTTTTTGAAGAGGCGATCCATCGTGGTCATGATGGTCGGGTAAGTTTGCCAGATTTTGCCATCGTCGAGCAGCTCGCGAACCGTAGCGGTTCTACGGGCCCACACCGCTTCGAGCACTCGACGTTCGAGGGGGCCAAGGTTCGATCCGGGAACGCTTTTTAGGGAAGAAAGAATTGAGCTCATGATGATCCGCTTTTCTTGCCAAAGTTTAAGCGCGCTGACCTGCCAAGGTCAACGAATACTGGAGAAATTAACACTTGCGCGAAACGGAGACAATCGAGGAAACGAAGTAGCGGACCGTGGTTGGAAGCGGATAACCCGGCCTTGTCAACGACCGCCCATAATAGTACCTGGCGTAGTAGATAGCCAGTGTTTATCACTGATTTCTTGTAATATTCACGCGCCTGTCGGATTATCTTAAACGTGAGTTCCTATCCTTTGACGTTTAGCGATTTGGAATCATTGCGGAACGATTTAAAGTTCCGCTGTCCCGGGTAATTTTGCTGCCCGCGTCAATCAAAACATCGTAGCGTTCTTGCTGTCACCCAAGGGACACGTTTTGAACAACGGATTTTCATTGTCGGAAATTATGAAAAGAACAATTGGCAATCGTCATGGCATGTTTGGGCGCCTCGCAGCTTCTGTGGTTTTCGCAGTATTGGCAGCCAGCACGTGGACCAGGGCGCAGAACGTGGTCCTGAGCGGAACGCTGAGCGGACGGGTTACCGACCAGAGCGGCGCCGTGGTTGCGGGGGCGTCGGTGGTGATGCGGAGCCTAAGTACGGGCATCGAAGAGAAGGCGGAGAGCAATCGCGATGGGTTCTATCGCTTTGCGGCAGTTTCGCCGGGCACTTATTCGTTGGCCGCGAGCCTGAAAGGATTTCGGGATGTCGAGATCAGCCTGGTGCGCGTGCTGGTAGGGAACACGACGACGCAGGACATCAGCCTGCAAGTCGGGGCGAGTGGAGACACGGTCAAGGTGAACGGGACGACACCGCTGCTCAGGCCCACGGAATCTTCCACCAGTACTGTGCTGGAGCGCTCATTCACGCAAGATCTGCCGCTGAACGGACGCAAGTACACCGACTTCACGACGCTCTCACCGAATACCAGCTACGACGGCGACACCGGACTGGTCAGCATCGGCGGCCAGCAGGGTGGGGAAGATTCGGGATACGCGAACGGAAACGGGTCAACCATTTTCACCGTGGATGGAAGCAATGCGACCAACAATTACTTCTCCGATATTATTGGCCGCTACCGAATTCCCTACCTGTTTGGTGAAGATGCGATTCAGGAGTTTCAGGTGTCGGTAAGCCCTTATTCGTCGATCTATGGCGGCGGCGCGGGCTTTGTAAATGCGGTGACCCGGTCGGGAAGCAACGCTTTCCACGGCAGCGTGTTCTATTACAACCGCAACTCGGTGTTTGAGGCCAACGACGCGCTGGACAAGGCCAGCGGGTTTCCGAAGCCAACGGATGATTTGCAACAATTCGGCGCTGCGGCGGGTGGGCCGATTGTGAAGAACCGTCTGTGGTTTTTCGTGGATTACGAGCAGCAGCGGCAGAACAACCCGATTCCGGTGATCAATACGGCATTAGCCACAAATTCCTCGAATCTGGGTGCTTTTCTGAGTCAGAACTTCGGCATCCCCGCTGGAACGGTTTTGCCCGCTCCGAATGGCATATTGCCTGTGCCTGGCGCAGATACCGCGCCAGATCCGACGAATCCTGTTTATCTGCAGCAGGTGGCGAACGTGATCAACGGTCTGAATTCCAACCTTGGCGTGAAATCGCGCCAGCGGAATGACTTCGTGATTTCTCCGCGGCTGGACTATCAGCCCGATTCGCGCGACAACCTGTTTTTGAGCTTCAACCTTAACCGGTTCAGTTCACCGGGCGGCGTGATTACCGATCCGACGGTGGGGAACTACGGAATTCAAACTTTGGCGGACGCGGACGTGCATACATTCCAGGCAAGCCTGGGATGGACTCACAGCTTCAACGGAAATTTGCTCAATGAATTGCACGCGAGCACTTCCACCGATAATGAGATCGCCACACCCACTGGTACAGCGGGGAACACACCGACCATTGTGCTTGACAGTCCGGCAGCGTTCATCATGGGCAACGCGCCTTTTTCAGTCGGCAAAGTCTTCGAGAGACAGTATTCTTTCTCGGACCGGATCGACTACGTGATCGGCAAGCATACGCTGCAAGCCGGTTTTGACTTTAACTGGGCGTGGGATGCGGATACCAACGACGGTGGCGCCGATCCCAATGAAGCGATCGATTTTGGCTCCCCACTGGGCTTGTATGAATTCGCCAATCTTGAAGATTACGCCCTGGGCCAATATCTCAATTTCAGTCAGGCAGCAGGGAATCCGACTTTTTCCTTCTCTGTGCCGTACTACGGATTCTATGTGCAGGATACCTACCGGGCGTTGCCGCAATTAACGCTGGAGCTTGGCTTGCGCGAGGACTTCCAGGTTTATCCGCAGCCGCAGGAGAACCCCGCATTTCCACTGACGGGGCAGTATCCGAACCAATACAGGCGCATTGCGCCACGCCTGGGCTTTGCCTGGCAGCCCATTCCAAAGACGGTGATCCGCGGCGGCTTCGGCATGTTCTATACCAACATGAACGGGCTGAACTATAGAAACGCCGTCATCTCGAATGGATTGCCATCGCAACAGGCCTCAGCGAATACGAGCTACATCTCAGGGCCGCCGAACGATCAAGTCCCGACGTTCCCCAACATTCTGCCGGCAAACTCACCGCTGTTTCTGGGATCGCCGGATATATCGCTGGTCTCGCCGCAATTTCGCGCGCCGTATATCGAACAAGCGAGCTTGCAGTTCGAGCGGGAGATTTTTGAAGGCACAACGCTTACGATTGGCACCATGTGGAATCACGGGCTGCATATTCTCTCGGGCAGCGCCTACGATCTGAATCAGCAGCCGCTGACTGGCTCGACTACGTATGTTGTTTGTCCAGCGGGCGCGACCGCAGCACCGTGCAGCGGGCCGACTTATGTTCTTCCGAATATGGACAACGGGCTGCTTGGCGAAGGGCGCATCAATCCGAACCTGGGTCAGATCAACGAGCTGATCAGTCCGGCGCAGAATGTTTACAACTCACTTTTCGTGCAACTGCAGCGCCGAATGTCGCAGAATCTTTCGTTGAACCTTTCGTATACGTACGCCAAAAGCATCATGATGGACGGGATGGACTTCAACAATCAATTCGATTTCACCAATACCCATGCGCCATCACTGCTCGACCAGCGGCACCGGCTGACGCTGGCGGCCGTCTACCATCCGCAACTTGACCGGTTAACCAGTTCGGACGCGGGACGCAAACTGCTCTCAGGCTGGATGCTGAGCACGGTGATGGAATTCTCGTCCGGCCGTCCGTATGCAGGGCTGCTGAGTCCGGCGTGCACGAGTTCGACTTTGTCGTTCAACAACTGCGATGGAGCCAACGACAATCTCAACGACAGCGCGTTCAATCAGGACACTGCCAATTCGGCGGGCGGCATCAACGGGGCCGGCCCGACGCCTGGGATCGGGCTGAATTCTTTCTATGGTCCGTGGCTGGAAAGGATTGATCTGGCGGTGGGACGCAGTTTCAGGATTGCCGAGGGGAAGAGCCTGGAGCTGCAGGCCGAGGCCTTCAATCTGTTCAATCATGCCAACTATTACGTGCAGAACGGGGATGGCATTAACCAATTGCAGTACAACCCCGTGGGCACGAACTGCGGGGACGGCGCCTCGCTTAACCAGACCTGCTATCTGGTGCCAAATTCAGGGCCGGGAAATTTCGGCGCGCTGCAGGAAATCAGCCCCAACGGTTTGCCGCGGGCGTTGCAGTTTTCAGCCAGATTTACGTTCTAGGCGAGCCGCTTCTTGCCACATTGCGGACGGCGCATCTTGCCGTCCGTCCGCGACAGTGCTCAAAGAACCTACTTGCGCTTGAACATAGCGATGATGTAAAACCCTGCCAGCATTTCTTCACATCTCCATGCCTCAACTAAGAGCGTGCCGGCGAACCCGGACGGTCCCCAGCTTTGCGCCCGACCAGTCTCAGCGATCCAGGAGAGAAACAACATGAGAGCCCCCAAGAACCTTGCACTTGCGTGGTTGTGCCTGCTGCTGTCGGCATACTGTTTGGGACAAGGTGGAGTTGCCACCGGCGACCTGCACGTGACTGTGCGAGACCCTAAAGGCGCGTTGGTCAACAACGCGGTGGTCACCGTAAGCGACATTGCCAAAGGACTGGAACGCACTGGCACAGGCGACGGATTGGGTGGTTACAGCGTGCAGCAACTGCCACCGGGATCGTATTCGGTTACGGCTGAGGCGCCGGGGTTTGCCAAGACGCAAGCTACTGGAGTTTCGGTGACCGTCGGTGGAGTGGTGGAGTTGCCGATTACGTTGGCGGTTGCTTCGGGCAAGGAAGTGGTGGAGGTCAATTCACAAGAGGACATTGTGGAAACCTCGCGCAGTTCCACCACGAACACCATTGGGCAGCGGCGCATCGACAATCTGCCGATCAACGGACGCAATTACATTCAGTTCAGTATGACTGACTCGCAAGTCGTGGCGGACAACGCGCCGAACCTGGGCGCAGCGCCGACTTCCGGACTCAACTTCAGCGGTCAACGCGCGCGCGGTAACCTGGTAAATCTCGATGGTGCCGACAATATCGATAATTCCACCAACGGCGTGCGGTCGACGGTCTCGCAGGAAGCGGTGCAGGAGTTTCAGATCATCACCAACAGCTATGCGGCGGAATATGGGCGCGCGTCGGGGGGCGTGGTCAATATTATTACCCGGTCGGGGTCGAACGCATTTCATGGGGACGTGTTTGGATATTTGCGCCAGCGGTCGCTTGAGGCCACGAATCCGTTCAGCACGGTGCCGAATCCGGCTTATACGCGAGTGCAGGCCGGGGCGGCATTTGGCGGGGCGATCAAGAAAGACAAGACCTTCTTTTACTTTGCCTACGAAATCACGCGCCGGCATGAAACCGGATTCTCCAGCATTGGCGCCGACAATTTTGGTTTGGTGCCGTTCGATACATCGTCGATCGCGGGCGGCTTTTTCCCGTTCGGTACGATTCAAGCGACTCCCGATCAGGCGGCGTTTCTGCAGAGCCTGACGCCAGCGCAGATTCTGGCGATTGGCCCGGCGAACGTGGGGAAATATATTACTCTAGTCGGCGCGTCCTCAGGGCAGGCAGTAAACGGCGCATGGCCAACAGGCTTGGTGCAGGGATTGACGGGCGGTCTGCTTTCGCAGTTCTCGGCTTTTCCTACGACTTGTCTGCCGCCAGGGCCGTGTTTTATTCCGGGCTCATACCAGACTCTGGCGTCGCAGACCGGGAACTTTCCGGTGTTTGAAGGAACGAGTCTTTACTCCTTGCGCATTGACCACAACTTCACCACCAATAATCGGCTGACGCTGCGGGCGAACGTGAGCCCAAGCACGGTCAATGGGATTGAGGTCAGCGGTCAGGATCAACCTTTCGGGCAGAACGCATACTCGAGGACCTCGGAACAGACTTATCGCGACGTGACTGGCGTGGCGCAGGACACGTGGACGATCGGCAGCAATAAGGTGAATGAGTTCCGGTTCCAGTATGCGCGGCGCGGATTGTCTTATTTCTACAACACGGCCATTCCCGGAGGTTCGAGTCCGGCGGTTAACATTCCCGGGTTCGCGTACTTCGGCCGCGAACCTTATTCCTACATCCAACGCGTGGAGCAGCGTTACCAGTTCACCGACAACTTCTCGTGGACTCTGGGACGTCATG
>DASVWZ010000235.1:0-8349 GCA_036392935.1 Terriglobales bacterium
GGTTTTGGGCATGCGAATGTCGGTGATGACCACGTCATAGATGGCGGAGTCGAGCTTGCGCTTGGCAAGATCGCCGGCGGTGACGGTTTCGACTTTGTGGCCCTCGCGACGCAAAGCGATGTCGAGCATTTCGCAGATGGAGCGTTCGTCATCGCAGACCAGGATGCTACCCATGATGGCCTCCTGCCGCGACGGCAGAGAGTTCGGTCTTTTCGGCGGCTGCTTTTACGGAGAGCTCGTCCTCCGCGCTGCGGCGCAGGCGAAGAACAAATTCGGTGCCGTGTCCCTGGTGCGATCGCGCCCAGACTTTGCCTTCGTGGGCCTGCACGATCTGGTAGACGATGGCCAGGCCGAGCCCAGTGCCGCCTTCAAACTGCGATTGGAAGGGCTCGAAGATTTTCTCGATGAACTGAGGAGCCATGCCCGGGCCGGAATCGGCAAAGCTGATCTGCCAGTCGTCTTCGACGGCGGCCACGGAAATGGTGAGAGTTCCCTGCTCTCCCATGGCGCGCACGGCGTTTTCGCAGAAATTCCAGAAGACCTGCTTGAGCTTGTCGCCGTCGGCGACGGCGAAAGCGTGGGCGACTTCATCGCGGCGTTCGATGTGGATCTTCGAGTTCTGGGCGAAGAGCCGGTGGCGCAGGAGGGTCAGGGTGTCATCGAGCAAAGGGATGACGTCGATGCGCGAGAAGGCGTACTGGCGGCCGCGGGAGTAGGCGAGAAAATCGGTGATGATGCCGTTGAGTCGTTCGGACTCGCGAGTAATGATCTGGAGCAACTGGCGGTGTTCGTCATTCAGGCCGGAGGCTCCGGAAAGCATGTGGGCCGAGCCAGCAATCGAGGTGAGCGGGTTGCGAATTTCGTGAGCGATGGCGGCGGCAAGGCGCCCGACGGCAGCGAGGCGGTCCTGCATGCGAACCTCGCGCTCCAGGCGCCGGATTTCAGTCAGGTCGTCGAAGGTGTAAACGTAGCCGGTGACTTCGTCGGCAACCGTCAGCTCGGAGACGCGAATGCGAAAAGTTTTGCGGTATCCATTGGCGGCTACAAAACGCACTTCGGCGTGATTGCGCTCACCATCGATCTGGGGCAGCGGATCCAGGAATAGAGCGCCGGCGGGTTGGCCTGCCAGTTGGGAGTCCGTACGTTCGAGCAGTTTCTGACCTGCGTGGTTCAGCAATGTGATGTGGCCATCGAGGCTGGTGGTGATAAGTCCACCAGTCATCGATTGGACGATGTTTTCCTGCAGCGCCTGGAGGTTTTCCAGTTCGCCGCTGGTGCGCTTGAGTGTGACTCCGACCTGGCGGAGTTTAGCGACCAAAAGGCTGGCCAGATAAGCGACAGCCAGGTATCCGCCGAGATTGACCAGGATGATAGCCTGCAGCGCTTTCACGTCGGGGTGAGTCGTTGAGTAAGAGCGGACGACTTCAAAATACGTGAGGTCAAGCACCGCACCGTAGAGGATGAAAGCCAGGGCGGCGGAAAGATATGCCCAAACCCTTGGCAAAAGAATGCAGGCGACGATGATCACCAGGGGATAAAGAAAATTGAGTGAGCTGTCGACGCCGCCGGTGGCGTAAACCACCAGGGTAACGAGTGCGAGATCGCTCAGAACCTGCAGCAGAGCCTGGCTGCGGGTTTCTTTCCAGAAGGAAAGAAGCAACGCAAAGAACAGCGACAGAGCAAACCAGAGCAGGATGGTACCAATGAAGAGACGCAACGGAAACGGCGTGGGCGTCAGGCGAGCGATAGCCAGCTCGATGCCCAGCAAAACCGTGAGAATGATGACCCGGACTTTGACCAGCCAGGCCAGCCATATCCGCTCGTCAACGACAGAGTGCATCAGGTTTCCTAATATCTCGTGGCGAGCATAGATAGCTTCGAGCTGCTAGCTACCAGCCAGTTTTTCTGCCTTATCCGGCCATTTTGGCGATCATCGAGAACAACGGCATATAGAGCGCGATTACGATGCCGCCGATCATGACGCCGAGCAAGCTGATGATAAGCGGCTCGAGCATGGCCAACATGTCTTTGGTGGCAGCGTCGACTTCGTCTTCGTAAAAATCGGCGATCTTCTGCAACATGGAATCCATTGCGCCGGTAGCTTCGCCGACGCCGATCATCTGCGTCACCATGTTGGGGAAGACGCCGGATTCGCGCAGCGGATCGACGATGGTGCGGCCTTCTTCGATCGCCTTGCGAACCTTCATCAGCGCTTCTTCCAACACTGAATTGCCCGAGGTGCGAGCGGTGATGCTGAGGCCTTCTAGAATAGGAACACCCGAGGTGATCAGTGTTCCCAGAGTTCTCGTGAAACGTGCGACAGCTATTTTGCGAAGCAGGATGCCGATGACGGGCATCTTCAGCATGCCGTAATCCATGTAGTAGCGGGCGCGCGGGTTGGCGCGCATTTGTTTAATGCCAAACACCACGCCGCCAATGGCCAGCAGGAAGAACCACCAGAACTGGCCAACGAAGGCGCTCAATCCCATAACGATGCGGGTAGGAAGCGGCAGCGCGACGTTAAGGCCGGCGAACAGGTTGGCAAAAATGGGCACAACCCACTTGAGCAGCGCGGCGACGATGAGAAACGCCATGCTGACCACGGCAACCGGGTAGATCAACGCCGACTTCACGGCTGACTTGAGTTTGACGGCCTTTTCGACGTAGGCGGAAAGGCGTTGCAAGATGATGTCGAGAATACCGCCGGTTTCGCCCGCCTCGATCATGTTGGTGGTGAGGTCGTCGAAGATCTTCGGGTACTGGCGCATGGCGTTGGCCAGCGACGAGCCGCCTTCTACGGTGGCCCGGACGGTGTTCAGGCACTTCTGGAAGGCCTGGTTCTCCTGATTGGCGCCGAGAATTTCGAGACATTGCACCAGGGGCAAGCCGGCGTCGATCATGACCGAAAATTGCCGGAAGAAAATGGCGATTTCCTTGGTCTTGACTTTGCCGGAGCCGAAGGTAGGCAAAGAAAACTCTTTGCCCTTCTCGCGGATGGACCCGGTGGTGATGCGCTCTTTGCGCAACTGGGCGGCGAGCGTCTGCTTATTGGCAGCGGTGCGCTCCCCCGTGATTTTTTCTCCGGCTTCGTTCTTCCCCGAAAATGTGAATACTGGCATGTTGACCTCGCTTGCTCAAATTGTTTCCGACTTCTGCTACCCCGTTACTTGCTCGAACATATTTCTAGTGCTTGCTATGCGCAGCGCCTTTCGCCATTTGGCCGGCGGGGGCGCGATTCAGCAAACTGGTGCCGCGATTGATCATTTCTTGCAATTCATCCTGGTTACTGGAAGCCGCCAGGGCGGTTTCGATGCTGATCTTTTTCTGCATGTAGGCAGTGGCCAGGGACTGGTTGAATGTCTGCATTCCGAACTTCTCCTGACCGGATTGCATGGAAGAGTAGATCTGGTGAATTTTGTCCTCACGAATCAGGTTGCGGACGGCCGCGTTGGGCACCAGGACTTCCATGCACATGGTCCGGCCGCGCCCGTCGGAGTTGGGAATCAAGCTTTGACACATGATGCCTTCCAGAACCAGCGACAATTGTGCGCGAATCTGCGCCTGCTGGTGGGCCGGAAACACGTCGATGACGCGGTTGATGGTCGATGCGGCTGAGTTGGTGTGCAGAGTTCCGAAAGTCAAGTGGCCGGTTTCGGCGATACGCAGGGCGGATTCGATAGTTTCAAGATCGCGCATTTCGCCGATCAGCACGACGTCCGGATCTTCTCGAAGTGCGGCGCGGAGTGCGTCGGTGAAACTCTTGGTATCGGCGTGCAGCTCGCGCTGGTTCACCACGCAGTTCTTGTTCATGTGAACAAATTCGAGCGGGTCTTCGATGGTGAGGATGTGATCGTGGCGCTCGGTGTTGATTTTGTCGATCATGGCAGCGAGCGTAGTGGACTTGCCGGAGCCCGTCGGGCCAGTCACCAGCACCAGGCCGCGTGGCTTGTCGCACATTTTGCTGACCACTCCGGGCAGGCCGAGCTCATTGAACGACTTGATTTCGAAGGGAATCAAGCGGAAGACAGCTGCGGTGGCGCCGCGCTGATTAAAGGTGTTGGCACGGAAGCGGGCCAGACCTTTCAAACCGAAAGAAAAGTCGAGTTCGAGATTCTCTTCGAAGCGGTGTTTTTGCGAATCGGTCATGACGCTGTAGGCGAGTTGCTTGGTCTCAGCCGGCGTCAACTGTGGTAGGTCGAGCGGTACCAGGTGCCCGTGCACGCGGACCTGGGGCGGCGAGTTGGTGGTGATGTGAAGATCGCTGCCACCCATCTCCAACATTCTCTTCAGCAAGTTGCTTAACGAAAGCGACATATGGTTTCTCTTTTCTGTCCTTAGTGAATCGTTTCGCGTGCGACTTCTTCGAGCGTGGTTACGCCTGCGGCGACCTTAATCAGGCCGCTGCGGCGGAGGGTAATCATGCCGCGCTCAATGGCTTTTTTCTTCAACTCGACTGCGGATGCGCCAACCAGCACCAGCTCTTTGATTTCGTCATCCACTTCCATGACTTCGTATAGTCCGGCGCGGCCTTTATAGCCGGTGTTGTTGCAGACGCCACAACCTTTGCCTTTTTGGATCTTGACGGTCTTGGCTTCCTGCGGGGTGAAGCCTTCTTCAATGAGAGCCTGTTCGGGAACTTCGACAACTTCTGCGCAATCCTTGCAAATACGTCGGACAAGACGCTGAGCGCAGATCAGGTGAACCGAAGTTGCGACCAGAAACGGTTCGATGCCCATGTTCATGAGGCGCGTAATGGTTTCTGGAGCGCCGTTGGTGTGCAGCGTGGAAAGCACTAGGTGGCCGGTGAGTGCGGCTTTGATGGCGATTTCAGCGGTTTCGAAGTCTCGAATTTCGCCGACCAGAATGATGTTGGGGTCTTGCCGCAAGAAGGCCCGGAGGGCAGCAGCGAAGTTCAAGCCGATCTGCTCCTTCATCTGCACCTGGTTGACGCCGCCGAGTTGAAATTCGACGGGATCTTCAGCAGTCATGATGTTCGTGTCAGGCTGGTTCAAGCGGGCGATGGACGAATATAGAGTGTTGGTTTTGCCGGAACCCGTGGGGCCGGTGACGAGCACCATACCGTAGGGTTTGAGAATGGCTTTTTCGAATTTGACGAGAGACTCTTGCTCGAAACCGAGTTTGGTCATGTCCAGGCGCAGGTTTTCTTTATCGAGCAACCGGAGCACGATCTTTTCGCCCCACAGAGTCGGCAGCGTGCTGACGCGGAAGTCGAGCTGCTTTTTGCGCCCGTTGATATTCATCTTCAGCATGATGCGGCCGTCTTGCGGGAGCCGCTTCTCGCTGATGTCGAGCTTGGACATGACTTTCAAGCGCGAGGTTATGGCGTCTTTCAGTTTGAGTGGCGGCGTCATGATTGCTTGCAAAACGCCGTCAATACGGAAGCGGACACGGAACTCTTTTTCGTAGGGCTCCATGTGGATGTCGCTAGCGCCTTTCTTGACGGCTTCGCTGAGCACCATGTTGACGAGCTTGACGATCGGGGCTTCGTCGGCGGCCTTTTCGAGGTCGGCCAGCCGCATCTCTTCCTGTTCGGATTGCAGTTCGACGTCGGACTCGTCGACTTCGGTCATGGACTGCATAACCGAATCGAGGTCTTCTTCCTTGGTACTCTGGTAGGCGCGATCGATGCCTTCGAGAATCGAGCTTTCCGACGCAACCACCGGCTCAATATTGAAGCCGGTCATGAACTTGATATCGTCCATGGCGAAGACGTTGGTCGGGTCGACCATGGCGATGGTGAGCGATGCGCCCACGCGGCTCAGCGGCAGGATTTTGTAGCGCTTCGCAGTTTCGTGCGGAATCAGTTGAACGACGGAGGGGTCGATCTCGAAATATGAAAGATTGATAGCGGGAACGCCGTACTGGCGGGAGAGGAAGTTGGTTACGTCTTCATCTGTGAGAAAGCCAAGCTTGACCAGAGCTGTGCCCAGCCGGACGTTGGAGTCCTTCTGCAGCTTTGTCGCTTGTTCCAACTGCTCTGGGGTAATGATCTTCTCTTTTACGAGCAGATCACCCAGCCGTTGAGACATACACCGCTCTCCTATCTTGCTGACAGACCAGCGCCCATGCTGCGCAGCGGCGCGCACGAAATTCACGCTGACATTTGTGGGGAGATTTTCGCAGCGTTTTTCGCGTTGACATAAATTGTCAACGTAGTTGCGTTACGGCAAAAGTAACTTTAGTGCCGTGTACCGCCCGGTAGAGCTAGGGGCCATTGTTTTCAATAGCTAAAAGCCCGCCAATCGCGCATTTCCCGCGAAACAGTCCGCGCACGGACATGTTCTTCGGTTACGTGGACGATGGCTGGGTGCGCGGTCGGTGACGGTTCGGGGTGAATTTGGAGGTTGGGGCGAGCCGCTTATAATGGCAACATCGGCTGCTTGGGCTTAACGAGATAGGTCAATTCATTGGCGTCTAGCGATAAATCGAGGCGGCAGGACGCGATTATTTCCAATCGCAAGCGGGTCATCATCCCAGTGGCTCTGGTGCTGGCGTTGGTTGTCGGCAGCCTGCTCGCACTGACCTCTTTCGATCTTCCCTTCCAGCCGAACACCAACCAGCAACTGCTTCTCTTCGCGGCACTGTCGGTGCTGATTTTTGTGTTGTTCCTTTTGCTGACTTTTGTTCTGGCGCGGAATCTGGTAAAGCTTTTCGCCGAACGGCGGTTGGGAGTGCTGGGATCGAAGTTTCGCACCCGCCTGGTGGTGGCGAGCCTGCTGCTTTCATTTCTGCCGGTCATCGGGATGTTTTTGTTTGCCTACGTGCTCATGAATCGGTCCATCGACCGCTGGTTTTCGAGTCCCGTGGAAGAGGTTCGGCAGGACATGGGATTGATGTCATCTTTGTTGATGCAGTACGCGGAGCAGAATGCGAGGGTGGAAGCGGTGTCAATCGCCGAGTCGCCGGAGATGCGGCAGGCGATGGCCACGGGCAGTTCCTCCCTGGCGGAAAGTGAACTGCGTCGCCATGAGCCGACCTTGCAGGGCGGCTTTGCGGTTGCTCTGCGTGGAGGAACGGCCTTCGCCAGCTTTAACGCGCCAGCGGCGTGGTCGATGATGAAGCTGACGCCGCCGAATCCTCAGGCGCGGCTGAATGAACCCGTCCGTTTTACGTGGGAGAACCGTGATTACATCCTGGGCACGGCGCGCGCTGTCGAAAACGGGTTGGTTTTGGTGGCGACGCCCTTGCCCGGTAAGTTCTCCGAAACCATGACTCATATGGAGGAGCGTCAAAGGCGCTACCTTGAACTGGCCCACGACCGACGCTTGGTCCGGCGCACGTACATGGAGATGCTTTCGCTGCTCACCGTGGTGGTCTTGTTCGCAGCCACATGGTTTGCGCTGTTTCTTTCCAAGCTGGTGACGCGACCGGTGGTGGCGCTGGCTGAGGCGACGCAGGAGCTCTCGCGAGGACATTTAGGCCACCGTGTCGATGTGGCCGCGGCCGACGAGATCGGCGACCTGGTGCACTCATTTAACCGGATGGCGTCGGAACTGGAATCGAGCCGCATGCAGGTTGAGGCTTCAAGCCGCGAGTTGACGGCAGCAAACGTTGCGCTCGATCAGCGCCGCAAACAGATTGAAACGATTCTCGAGAGCATCCCCAACGCGGTGCTCTCGCTCAATGCGGAGCGCCGGGTCACCCATGCCAACCGCGCGTTGCTGCGCTTGTTTCACCCTTCGGGAAATGACTCCGGGAATCCGGAGGTGCTGGTGGGCACACTGCTGGCGGATCTATTCCCGCCGGAGTTTCTCGCCGATCTGGAGCCGCAGATGCGTCGAGCGGACCGCATGGGCACAACCACCACGCCGATCGAGATGGCGATTCCGCCGCGCGGACGGTTACTGGTGGCAGTGACGGTTGCGACATTGCAGCACCATGACCAGAAGCTCGGCTATGTGCTGGTGTTCGAAGACCTGTCGGAACTGTTGAAGGCACAGAAGCAGGCCGCGTGGAGAGAGGTTGCCCGCCGGGTGGCGCACGAGATCAAGAATCCGCTTACCCCGATCGGCTTGTCGGCCGACCGCATTCGACGGCATCTGCAGCGGGAACATTTTCCGGATGACACGTCTTTCAGGGTGTTTCAGAGCTGCGCGGAGACCATCAGCAGTTCAGTCGAGACGGTGCGCGGGCTGGTGGATGAATTTTCGACGCTGGCACGTTTTCCCGCGCCGCAGCCGCAATCGAGCAATTTAAACTCTGTTGTTGAAAACACGCTCTCCATGTTTACCGGCCGGCTCGATGGCGTTTACGTCAGGACCAACCTGGCCGACGACCTGCCGCCAGTGATGGCAGACCCGGAGGCGATCAAGCGCGCACTGGCCAACC
>DASVWZ010000236.1:0-2185 GCA_036392935.1 Terriglobales bacterium
TTCGCTAGAGCCTGCCGGCCCCGATCAGTGATGATGTATAGCATCTTCCGCTCGCTCTGCGGTTGTTTTGTTACGTACTGCACCTCCGCTAAGCGCGCGAGCGAGGCAGTTTCTGGTCAAATCGATTGTCATTCACGACCCGATTTGTGATTGAGTGGCGGTGATTTTAGTGCCCCCGCCGCCGAATTTCGTCTTTCCGCATCTCAATAAGGCGCAGGAGGTGCCGACCGGCCCCGCGATAGGTTTCATCCAACTTCAACGCGAACACATCATCGTCGGCTTTAGTTTCCTTGTATAAAATAGAACGAATGAACTCGGGCAACAGATTAGAAAGGTTGGCTACTTCCTCACACACCTCACTGATCGGGCGAAACCTACCGTGAAGCCTTACCTTGGGTTCCGCGACATTAGCTGTCCAATCTTGAAAGCGTGAAACAGCATTGTGGAACGCCATGCGCAGCTCTAGTGAATTTCTTTCCAACGGCTCAGCCATGGTGTCACCCGCCCTTTATCTCCTTAGGGGAAACGCGGTCCATCGATAATGCTGAGGACTACCTTTAAGTACTCGGCGGTCGACGTTCCCTTGCGCAATCGCATCTCTTCGACCAGGCGAGCGCGGAACAGCGCATGGCATGCCTGCGCTGCTTTGTCCTTCATCCGTTTATTCACTTCCTGTGCCCGGAACAATTGCTCGTAATCGGCAAGCGCACCGCGCACCCCGTCACGGATTACGTTCGGATCTTCGCCCTCAAGCGCGAGGACGTCTGCCAAGAGGGCTTCAACGCGCTCGTCCATCGCTGTCCCCAGGATGCAGGGCCAGAGCGGGCAGAGATTATAGACCGCAAGGCGCTTGCCGCCGATAGATGAGGACTACGTACCAGCACCAGGCATGAAGCAGCGAATTTGTGTGTTGCCGTAGCGGTCGTTATAGGGCCACACAACGGCCGGGCCGAAACGGTTGGGCTCGGTGACGACGGCAGCGTCAGGCACGACGATCCATTGTCCATAGATTCGCACACGATAGCGCCCGTCCTGGGTATCCCAGTCGACGTCTTGCACAGTGGCGCCGTCGGCAAAAGAGCAACACAAGCCCTTTCCGCTCGCGAGACGGTCGAACCACGGCTTGAGCGGGGAATTCGCAAATCTTCCGTCGTCACGTGCGTTTAGTTGGTTTGAAACGAGTGTCGTCAGGTAAAGTGCCACTGCGAGATTGGTGAGTCTGCACATCGTGGCCTCCCTCGATGGGTGCCGCGTGTCTGGTCAGCAAACGATTTGGATGGCCACCAGTCGATAGGTGGCCACCGTGTCGCATTTTTGGTGCGAACAGTTAGGCTATGTAAGCCACGTGCCGTTGGGATTGAGCTTCAACGGCAGTCTTTGGTTCCGCCGGCAATTGCAGAACGGTCGCTTGCTGGCCCTCAAACAGAGTTGTCAGGAGCGCGATCCGGCCATCCGGAAATTCCAACGCATCGTGATGCGTCGCAACCTTCTCCTTGTTGATTTGCCGGAAGATCGCTGTCTTGTGCTCGATTATTTGATCGCGCCAAGCTATCAAGCCCGTCGGTAAGCACCTGATCTCGCCGGCGAAAGATAGCTCTGTCCCCGGAAGGACGCAGACCGCTATGTTCATGTCTTCGGCTGCTGCGAACCCTCGCGTGCCCGTACCAAAATTGTGCGTGGTGAGCTTATCGCCAACTTTCGCCGGGCGTGATTTGACGCTGTGGAGACTGTAGTCACACATTCTCGGACCTCCCCTATCGGGACAGCCCCTCAGCCATCTCAATTCTACTCTCCTTCTCCCTTTGGCGCATCCTTCCTTTGGCACTTCAATCTAGTGCAAATTGATATACCGGGACGTTGCAACCTCAATTCCAGGGTGAATCAGCAGGCGGGAAGTGGTTAGGCAGGAGTTGGGCGATGTCCGCTTTGGGTCTTGGTCGTGCGAAAACGCCATGGCAGCGGCATATCGAGTAATCGCGACCTCAGCGAAGTAGCGATGCCGGTCATTTTTCTGAGTTTGACTATGCCCTCATCGCCGCCAGGAGCGGCTGGACGCCCATGATGTTCATGACGCGGGTGAGATTGTAGGCCAGTACGTGGAGCGCCATCTCGGTGGCGACCTTTGGCAGCGTCTTCATCAAGAAGTGGGTTGCGCCCATCCTGGCCTTGATGGTGCCGAACGGGT
>DASVWZ010000237.1:0-11475 GCA_036392935.1 Terriglobales bacterium
GAGCGAGCGCAGCGAGTCGAAGGGGGCTCCCGATAATAGCCCGGCCGCTTCACCGCCGGGTAGACGAAAGAAATATGCCTTTTCCACTCTGCCGAAGGCCCTTGCCCTCGGCGGCGCGCGCCGATTCGAAAAAGAGTGCAGCGCCCCACTGACAAACGAAACTGTCGAGAAGCGCAGCGCCCGGTAGACGAAAGAAATATTCTTTTTCCACTCTGCCGAAGGCGGTTGCCGGAGCGCGCAGCAGCGCAGGCAACACCAGGGAGAAAGGACAACCAACTCCTCAAGATCTAAGAACCGGCACCAGAGCTACGGCCCCTGAGATATCGCCGAGCCGCTCTTGAGCGTCGCGCCCGCGCGACGCCATAAGCGGTGAGCCATTGGCCAACGTGAATCGGTTGCTGGACAAACCTGCGGCGTCCCGCGCGGGCCGCAAAATCGGAGGACACTCCCATTCGTGCATGCTTCAGAAAGATTCGTACTCATCGCTACCCGGGCCCCATTCGGCCAAGCCAATCTACTGTTTACTACTATGTTAAAGTGCGCGCTTATAACTCCTTTGTTATCAAGATTTTGATATGTAACTACCTGTAGAATCAATCGATTACAAAATATCCCCTTTGCCCGGCTCAATAGAATCAAGATTTTACAAGCATTTTGAGAGGGGGGTGGTATCCCTTTCACCGCAAGAAGCGGAGTTTTTCACTCCGCGTTCGTCCATTACCATGAGGACATCATCATTCAGGAGTCACACCCACAATGGATCCGAAAGAGTTTCGCGAAATGGGACACAAAGTCGTTGATCAACTGGCCGAATACTTTGAGCACATCGAAGAAAAGCCAGTGTTTCCAAATGTCGAGCCGAGGGTGGTAAATGCGTTATTCAACGAACCGCTGCCGGAAAATCCGACTGCGCCGGATCGCGTGCTCGCCGAGCTAAATGAAAAGCTGCTTCCCTACTGCACCCACGTGGGACATCCCGGATACATGGGGCTGATCACGCCATCGCCGAATCCGGTAGGAGTGATTGGCGATTTCATTTGCTCGGCGCTGAACCAGAACGTAGGCGCGTATTCGATCGGACCTTCGGCAGTCGCCATGGAACGGCGCGTGGTGCGCTGGCTGACCGATCTGTGCGGATATGGGCCATCCGCAGGCGGAAATCTGACCAGCGGCGGGATGACAGCAAATTTTATCGGCATGAAAGTTGGTCGCGACGCGGTAACGCACGACCGGGCGCAGCACGATGGGATTCACGAGCGATGGGCAGTTTATGCGTCTGAGGAGCGGCACGTTTCGATTGATAAAGCTGTCGATTGCGTGGGGCTGGGGCGAAATGCGCTGCGGGCGCTGCCGACTGATGAACAATTTCAGGTGCGGATCGACGCACTGGAAGCGGCGATTGCGGAGGACAAGAAGAATGGCGTGAAGCCGATGTGCATTGTGGGGATTTTTGGCACGACCAATACCGGCGCCGTGGATGACATGCGGGCGCTGCGGCGGATTGCGGACCGCGAAGGCATGTGGCTGCACGCCGACGCGGCGTATGGCGGAGGCATGCTGCTGTCGCACGCGTGGTCGATGCGCGACCGCGGCCTCGAGCTGGCAGATTCGATCACCATCGATCCGCATAAATGGTTTTATGCTCCGCTCGACGCCGGCGCCATCCTGGTAAAAGACGCGGCGCGGCTGACGGCGTCGTTTGGGATCAGGCCGTCGTATTTGACCGATGAGTTCGACCAGGCGAACGAGCGCTATCAATATTATGTGCATGGCTTCGAGCAGTCGCGACGGTTCCGGAGCTTGAAGGTCTGGATGAGCTTCAAGCGCTACGGCACGCGCCAGATCGGGGAGTGGATCGACAACAACGTCCGGCAGGCGCGGCACATGTATGGGCTGGCGGTGAATGATCCGGAGTTTGAGGCAGCGAGCGAGCCGCCAATGTCGGCGATCTGCATACGGTTTGTGGGAGATGGGCTTTCGGAAGCAGACGCGAAAGATTTGCATGCCGAGGTGGCGCAGCGGGTGGAGCGCAGCGGGAAGTTCTGGATGTCGACGACGGAGTTGAAGGGAAAAAGCTGGTTCAGGATCAATCCGGTGAACTTCCGGACCCGTGAGAAGCATATGGAGGAGTTGTTTGGCTTGCTGAAGAGCGAGTGCCACAACGTGTTGGGGGAAAAGCAGGTGACCAGGGCGGGAGATTGATAGGGTCTATGATTTCATCAGTTCGGCGGTCAAGAAGACCAAAAAGGCGTAAATCGGCGGGAAGCTGATCGCACAAAATACCAAGTATCCGGTTGGACCAAAATCCACTTCGAGGCTTGCGGCTAGCCGGTCGTTAACGAATCTGCGGGCAGCCAGCAGTGAGATGGTGAAGGCAAGTATGCCCACCGCCGCGATGACCCACAGATTGGCTGTGAAGAGTCGCGCTGGTACGCCGGTCGCCCCCAGCAGCGTGCTGATCGAGCCATACCCAAGATTGATATTTTCCCCTGGCTCTGGGTTCAGCGCCCAGTTGCGTAGCGTCTCCCATTGCTCGTCTCTCCAGGTTGTTAGGTTCGGGGTACCACTGTTGGCGCGTAGCATCGCGACGAGGATCGCCAGCCACACAAACGCCATGCGCGCCATCGTGAGTCGAATCGCGGTCTGGAACCTGCTCACGTTCCACTCAGCTCCGGCACTATTCTAGCTGAATGAAATGTGACCTCATTGCTTCTTGTTGGCATGGCGATGCATCGGGCCCGAAAGCGGCCCCCGCGATGACGGTGCTGAGGGCGCCGCAACGATAAAACTTATCGGCTAGTGGTCCGTCTCGGGTGTGCGGCGGAGGTCGTGGCTGAGCGAATAGTTCAAGAAAGTTCGGATGGCGGCGATGGCGGCGAGTTGGCCGATGTCGGTCCAGGTGGGGGAGATAGCAGTGCGGAGGATGTCGGCGGCGAGCAGGAATTCGAGGGCGAGGACCAGCCATCCGGCGAAACTGCGGAAGACGGCCAGCGGGTCGATGGGAATTTTGCGCCGAACCAAGGCCGCAACCAGCGCGGCGATGGCCTGCAGTGCGCCCACGACGATGACGATGACGGCGACAAATTCAGTGCCGCTGGCGACGACGGCGGAGATGCTTTTGACAAGGTCGACGATCGGGTCGCTGTGCATTTGCCCGAAAAAACTGTAACGGGCGATTGTAATCCTTCTGTGGCTGCGTCGCGCCATGCAACGGCGCTCGGCATGACCGTGGGCGGCCTGTTGGGCTATTGGTCACGGCTTCCGCTGTACTGTGGCTGTTTGACGTCAAGAAGTTCGTTAATCTGCCGCACCAACTCCATCAATTTCTTAGAGTCTTGCTCGGCGGCGGCCTGCTCGCACAGCTGTTTCAACCTTTCCTTGTCGCTCTGCACGGGTTATCTCCTGCTCCAAGCCCATCATACGAAGTCCACTGAAAAATGCTTAAAAACTTCGGGTTGCAAATTAGTAGCCGATGGGAATTGGGCGAAAGCCGCGATTTCATAAGGTAGGCGTAACGTATCATAAAACTGTTTCAATACTTTCATTTTAGTGTTGCAATCATTCCCATGGTATGCTAACGTAGCCTTGTTTTGGTTGGAGTATTGCTGTAATACTCTAATAATCTGAGGGGAAACGGAGATGAAAGCGTCGGATAGCAATGGTGGGAAGCAGTATCGGTCGGTGAAGATCCTCAGTCTGGGAAATCGGCGGCGCGGCAAGCACCGCGAGCTGACGGATGGGATATTGGACCAATTGAAAGGGCTGAAACCGGGCATGGCACTGGAGATACCCTTAGACTCGGTGGGCGGTGTCGACCTGGCAGATTTGCGATCGGCGGTGCATCGCGCGGCAACCGCTGTGGATGTGGCCATTGAGACGCAATCGGACGAGAAAAATCTTTACGTGTGGGCGCGTCAAGAGGTACGGCAGGGATGAATCCGTCTGGGCGCCTTGCTTCGTAGCCCGATCCGACGCATAAGTAATATCACCGGCGACGTAAATACTCAGGACTAAAGTTCGGCGGCGCAGTAACATTGCACCCGAATGTGGGTTTAGGCTGGGCTGAGGAACATGAGTATGCGAGCCCGCACTGGACAACTCGTGGTTTGGTTTCTGACTTCGCTGTGGGTGGGGACCACCGTTGGGCAGACCGCGTCGGAGCCGGGCAATGGGGGCGATCCTGACAATTCGAGGGTTTGCTCAGACCTGGGCCAGTACATATTCGTCGGTGGGACGGGCGGATTCGATGCAATGCGCGACGGCAGCCAAATGCAAGAGCTTCTTGCAACGGGACAAGTGGGGCTGTACGAACATGCCGTTGCCGTAGCCGCCGCGGAAAACCCGCCAAGCATTCTTCGAGCCATTGAGAAGACCTTCGCCGGCACAGGATCGGGACAGGCGGAATTAGGGCAGGTCGGCTGGAACTATTTCACCCTTCCGCCGAGTTACGGCTATTACCAAGCGGTGTACATACAAAATGGGCTACGCCCCGCGGAAGCGAATGTGAACACGCCTTCCGACTCGGTACCGAAGCGAGAATTGAAACATGCCGAGGCACAGTGGCGTGCGTGGGTGGATGCGGGAAAGACAGTTGGAATCGAATCCATGGCTCCCGTCGTGGCGCCGAATGGTGCGAACGAGCCGAAGTTAGGCGATCACGTTTTCGCCACCAACCCTTACTACGCACTGGAGCGATACGAAGCGCTTTATGGCAAGGGCATGGCGTTTGATGTGCCGCCAAACTTCTTTCTGACCGGCGGAAGTGGACCGGGTTACCAGAAGTTTATTATTCAAGCAATCCAGTGGGGCAATGAACACGGCATACGTACCACGATGCTACTATCTCCGTACCCGTGGCCAACGAACGGAAAAGGCAAGCCGGATACGTTTCGTGAATTCACCGACAACACGTTCAGCCACGACACGCAGGAGTTTATTCGCATTCTGACGGAGAACGGAGCGATTCCGAGCCAGTGGTCGGTGGACAACTATGAAGACCCTTATCCCCACGATGCGCCGACGGTAGTGCCCGAGACAGCGATGAATACCACATCCGAAGTAGGTCTTTGGCTGGCTCGAAATGCGCCGGTGTATGTCAAAGGTGTAGTCTGCAGACCATTCGACAGATATCCGGACGGCTCTCACTAAACGGCAACGCATGCCGTATCTACGCTGGTTCCTCAATCGTCCGGAAGCCTTGTTACTGAGTAGTTAATCCCTTTACATTCGAAATAGATGGCGGATCGCACCGAAACGCTGACGGTCGGGCTACAGGCGCCGGATTTTACGCTGCGCGCAGCCAACCGCGATGGCCAGTTTTCACTGAGCCAACTGCGGTCGCAAGGGCCCGTCATTCTAGAGTTTTTGCGCGGCACGTGGTGACCAAATTGCGTGAAACGCATGGCCCAGTTTGAGCCGCATCGCAGTGAGATCGAGCAACTGGGCGCGAAGTTAGTTTTCATAGCGGCAGAAAAAGAACGCGGGATGTGGAAGCCGGCGAAGTTCCTGGAGAAGCACCCGATCGAGTTTCCGTTCCTGCTCGACGAGGACCGCGCAGTGACGAAGGAATACGGCTTGTATCAGCGATTGGGAGTGGATGCGATCAACATTGCACGGGCGGCGACGGTTGTGGTTGATCGCGGAGGGATTGTGAGGTTTATTTATCGCGGCGAAGGGCAGACGGACCGGATTCCGGTGGATGCGGTCATGGCGGTGGTAAGAAAGCTGGCTGGGACATAAAGATTTGACGCAACTGGATGCGAAACCACAAACTTTCGGGAGGGAATATGAAAAAACTAACGCTGGTTATTTGCACTTTGCTACTTGCTTCACTGGTGGCGGCGCAGGATGTGACGCTGCCGATGGGCACATCGCTCAGAGTGAAGCTGGAAAACACCATCACAACTTCAACCAACAAGGCGGGCGATCCGTTCACCGGGCGGGTGATGCAGCCGGTTAAGTTTGCCGATAAAACCGTCATTCCTGTGGGCACCGAGGTGCAGGGACGGCTTACCAAAGTGAACGATCCGCGGCGCATTCAGGGAAAGCCGACTATCGGGATATTTCCCGAGGCGCTGATCCTGCCGAACGGTGACCGGGTCACACTCAACGCTTCTCTGGTGGATACCAGCCTGCACAACGGAACCAGCGTCAACAGCGAAGGCCAGTTCAAGGGCAAGGGCCACGACATGCAAGACATGACGGAGATCGGCGTCGGCACCGGAGTCGGCATGCTGGCTGGTGGGATCTTTGGCGGCGGCAAGGGATTGCTGGTTGGCGGCGCGATCGGCGCAACGGCGACGGTGGCGCACTGGCTGAGCAAGCACAACACGACGGTGCTGCCTTCGGGCACGGAGCTGTTTATGGAGCTGAGTAGGCCGCTGGTGATGACATCGGCGGCAGCCCCGGCGGAAGTGCCAGCGGCACCTGCAACCACGACCGAAGCACCTGCAGGAGCTGGACAGTAAAGGAGTATTCGATCAGGGAGCCGGCGCGGAGGTCGGCTCCAGCGTGTCGAGGTGCTTCTTGAGTTTAGCTTTGTCCGCATCCGACATGTTCAGGAAGCAAATGCCGTTGCCGAAGCCGAAGTCATGGGTGATGACTTGGGCCTCGGTAGCGATTTTTTCGTCGCCTACCCACAGGATTATCTTTAGATGCGCACCAGCCTGGTAGGTGAAGTTCATCTCGATATAACAGCCGCCGACGCTGATTTCAGAGGTCTGGTTGCGAGAGGCGACGGTTGCACCGTCAGGCCATAGTTCCACAGCAATTGTGGTTTTGTAGCGGGGGAATTTGCGCCGCCGTTCTGGCTCGCTATCGGTCCATTCTCCGGCATCCATGGCGCAGTCCTCTCTTTTTATTGTGGGATTGGCGGAATAGTAACACGAAGCGCACGCTTGCGGGCAGGTTAGAAGTTTTGCGCGACCAGTTCTTCCTCGGGCAGCAGCGGCAACTCGATCCAGCCTTCCAGCGGGAGAGAATCTACGGGCAACTGATTCTGCCAGATGCTGAAGCGCAGGCGCACCTGGCTTGCCGCCGAGACTGCCTCAGTCGCGGCGGCGCTCGGCGGGCGAGCCTGGAGCCATTCCAGCGGCAGACGAAACTCGAAGGTTTTGCCCAACGCCAGCTTGATCCCTTCGGCAGGATTCGCGCTGCTGGCCAGCGTCTTACGGCTTTGCGGCAGGATGACCTGCCAGGTTTTCAGCCCGGCGTTTTCCACCTGCACGTCCAGACGGAGCGCCTGGCGCGGCTTCTGGCCGCCGGCCGCCCAGGATTCCAGATCCACCACCACCCCAAAATTGCTCTCCACCAACTTGCCCGCGAAATCGACCCTGCCGTAGACATTGTTCTCATCGATTCCGGCGTGTACGGAATCAACCAGAAACCGGCGGCCGTGCATGGCGCCGGCGCGCTGGTCAGCGGTGTAAACCGCCGCGCCCATCCATTCGAAATAGCGGACTTTATCGCCGGTGATGCGGGGATGAATATACGTGGTCTGGCGGGTGAATTCCGGCCTCTGTTCGGCTCCGCTGATTGGCTGAGAAAGATAATCGGGCGGAGACGAGCCGAGCAGGTGATAGACGTTCGATAAATGCTTGCGGTAGAGCTGATCGAAGTCACGATCGTTGGCGGAATGGTGTTCTGGACCGTACCACCAATTCCAGTCGCTGCCTTCGGCGATCATTAGTTCTTCGAAGGCCAGCTTGCGCTGGGCTTCGCGAGCGTGATGGCCGTTTTCGGCGTAGAAGTTGCGCGCGTGGTAAAGGTAATCCCACGATTTGTTGTCTTCGGGAGCGCCGATCCAGACGTTGAAGTTGGCATTGATCCACGAGCCGGGGACGAGCGAGCGCAGCACGGGCTTGTCTTTGTGGCGGGCGATGGCTTCGGAGACAGTAACGGCTTCAACACCGGGCGTGTTGCCAAGCTGGTCGTAGAAGCGGCGCAAGAACTCGCGGCCCGAGCGGGGAAAATATTCCCAGGCATTCTCGCCGTCGAGAATGATGGGAATGATGGCGTCGCGGCCCTGATTGAGCAGCGGCTCGGCGGCGCGCTTGATGTTGTGCATGAGATGGTTGGCCGCATCCTGCGGAGGCATGGTCGAGTAGACAAAGCCTACAAGATCGGAAATGGTGTGATCGCGGAAAATCAGGTGCATCTGCGTGGCGCCGTTTTCGAAGCGATAGATGGTGTAAAGCTTTTCCGCTAAATCGGCAGGCAAGCGACCATCGCCTTCGCGGCCGAAGTGGACTCCAAGGCTGCGGCCGAGGACGCCTTCATCGGTCGCCATCCAGTTGACACCGAGCTCCTGCGCAACGCCAAGAACTTGTTCGGAGACGCTGCCTTCCGACGGCCAGACACCTTGCGGGCGCACGCCAAAGACCTGCTCGTGGAGATTCAGTCCGCGCAGCAGCTGCTCGCGGGCGTCTTCGGGATGCTGAAAGCGGTTCTGCGGCAAAGGCAAGCCGGGTGACGAAACCGCGCCTTGATTGGTATCGCAGACCAGAGGCAGAATCGGGTGATAAAACGGGCTGGTGGAGATTTCGATTCTTCCCTGCTGCGCGGCGGCGGCGTGGGCGGGCAAAACTTCTCCAATGCGCTCGCGCTGACGCTCGATCACGAATTTCTGTTCGTCGAGGGTGAAGTCGCGGCCTTTTTTCACCAGCGCCGAAATGCGCGGGCCTTCCAGAAAAAATTCGTCGAACCAGGCCAGTTGCGAAAGGACTTGCAGATCGGTGAAGTCCTGGGCGGCGAAATTACGGGCGGCGCGATCGGCGTTTTCACCGGCGGAGCGAAAGCGGTCCCATAGCTCTTTGTAGCGAGGATAGCGGCCGATCATGTTTACGGGATTGGCCTGAAAAAGATATTGCAGGGCGAAGCGCTGATCGTCAGGAGTGAGCTCGTTGGCGGGGCGGGCAGCCACGCGCAGAAACGGATCATGGGCGGTGCCGGCGGCGTAGTCCTGAATCTGGGTGATCAGCGAAGGAACCAGGTTGAACGTTTGATGGACGTTCGGGAATTCATCCAGCAGCTTGACCATGCCGTAATAATCTTTGAGCGCGTGCAGGCGAACCCAGGGCAGACGGTACTCGCCGGTGACCAGGTCTTTGTAAAAGGGCTGGTGCTGGTGCCAAAGAATGACGACGCGGGTAACCGGCATGGGAACAGAAGAGGATAGCATGCGCCCGGCGTGTGGCAGGCGACCCGAAAAGACGCAGCAAGCTGAGTTTTTCGGGGTACCCCCCTCCCCCCCACCCTTTTTGCAAGATATTTATTAATCAGCAACTTAGCGGGGGCGCTCCCGCTAGATCTATGAGTTTAAAGGGGTTAGAGGTAAAATATTATGAACAAAGGAGTTAGAGCAGCCTTTGGTCGTTCGTCGTTGGTCGTCGGTCGTTCGCAAAAGCGCGAGACCTCGGTGATGACTTCATCCTTGAGGCGGCGTAAGTTTTCAAAGAGCGCGTGTTTTCGCCGGCCGGTGCCGGCGAGTGACTGCTTCAATTGTTGAAGAATTGGCAAGTGAGGTCAAGCGGAATTTGGGGTGCTCTGGGCGATTCGTGGGACGCGTTGCGTGGGGCGGTCGGCTTTGGTGCAAGAACTTGGGCAGCATGGGTTCGTTGTTCCCGCCCTCGCAAAAAACGCGAGGACGGGGCACCCTCCGTTACAGTAGTGCGGGCAGGTTGAAGGGCGGGCCACCCGCCATGGGTTCGTTGTTCCCGCCCTCGCAGAAAACGCGAGGACGGGGCACCCACAGTGATGGTAGCGCCAGCAGCTAGAAGGCCGGGCCACCCGTCCAGCGACCTGCCCATATAGCCTCTCCGACTTCTTCAATTTCAAAGGGTCTCCGCATGCGTTCGCCAGTATTGGAGGGTGGAAGTACCCAAAGTCATGCTTCACGACTGATCCGTCGTCTACCTCATGCTTCGGATCGAACTACCCGCAGGACCCGGACGACGACGCCACGGAACCCCTAAGCGACTAAAACGAACTGCCGACGGGAGCAAGTCTAACTTTGCGCCCGTCGGCGCTATAATTACCGTAAGATTTCTGGGAGGTCACCGAATGCAAACCCGCTACATCGCAAACCTCGCCCGCGGGCTTACGCTTCTGATCGCCATCGTTGGGCCGTTCGTCGTTGCGCACGCTGCGGTAAAGTACAAGGTCCTGCACGATTTCACCAACGGTCCCGACGGGGACGGAAACGGTGGCGTCACCGTAGACGCCAAGGGCAACGTCTATGGAGCGACCCTGACGGGCAAATACAACAATGGCCTGATTTTCGAGCTGACCCCGAGCAGCGATGGCAAATGGAGTGAGATGTTTCTGTACAGCTTTCCGGGCGGCGACGGAGGCGAGAGCCCACAAGGTAAGCCCCTTTTCGATGCCGCCGGCAACCTGTATGGAGTAACGGAGTACGGAGGCAAACACAAGTGGGGCACGGTGTTCCGGCTCACACCGAGTGCCAAAGGTTGGACCCACACCATACTTTACAATTTCTGCTCTGCGGCCGACTGCGACGATGGCGAAGAGCCGCAGTCCGGCGTAATCATGGACAGCGATGGGAACCTGTACGGTGCGGCCTACGCGGTCTTCGAGTTAAGGCCCCAGCCGGATGGGTGGAAGGAGACCAGTCTTCACAACTTCACTGGCAACCACAGCGACGGCAAGGACGCGATCTCAGCCGTGGTGCGGGATAGCGTCGGGAATCTGTACGGAATGACCTACCTCGGGGGCCTGCAATGCGGCAGCTCTACTTGCGGGACCATATACGAAATCTCTCCACAGCCCGACGGTAAATGGAAAGAAACAATTCTGCTCCGCTTCAACGGTAAAAACGGGCAGTTCCCTCTGGGCGCCCTCTTGCTCGACGGCTCCGGCGCCCTTTATGGGACGGCGGAGCTCGGCGGAACTGGGGGAGGGGTCGTTTTCAAGATGACCCCGACCGGTAATGGCCATTGGGACTACGCGATCATCCACGACTTCTCGGGAGGGACTGAAGGGGATATCCCCGTCTCGGGAGTCGTAATGGACACGAACGGCAACCTGTACGGGACTACCGGCGACGGCGGAAATATATCCGGATGTGGCGTGCTGTATAAGATGTCGCCGTCAGCCAAGGGCAAGTGGAGATACACCGTGCTCCATAGGTTTGGAAAGATCAACGACGGCTGCGCCCCTGCTGGAGACCTTACCATCGATAGCAGCGGCAATCTCTATGGTGGTACCCTCCTCGGCGGCTCACACGGCTTCGGCACCGTTTACGAACTCACGCCCGACCCTTCACCCTCGCCACAGTAAATCGCTCGCCGCATGGCCCTCTTTCTTGAGATTCGTTGACGACAGCGGGCGGGTGGCCCAGCCTTCCATCCGGTTTCTCCCTCCCGTTTTAAAACGGTGGGTGCCCCGTCCTCGCGTTTTTTTTGCGAGGGCGGGAACCATGCTGCCGATACCATGGGCTTATCATGTCCGCCGGATTGC
>DASVWZ010000238.1:0-2685 GCA_036392935.1 Terriglobales bacterium
GAATACGTTAAGAAGTACCCCATTGTCGGGTTGGAATGAGGAGGCGCCGTGCATCGAGAACGGGCGCTGAAGATCGTGCTTGTCGTGGTGGGATTGCTGTTTTGCGCTGGCCTCTATCCGCTGATTGTCATGGCGAAGCAAGATCCTGCATTGGCGATGATGATGAGCCTTTACCTTACGCTCGGCATTTTTTTTTGCTGGGTTTGTCGAGCCAGCCGTTGTAGGTTCGGGCCGTGCGAAAAATCGTGTCGAGGACATCGTCGTTCAGGCGGAGGCGCAAGGTTGGCTCTCAAGTAGGCTCATAGTGCCATTCCCTCGAGTTATTCAGATGACGCACAATTCCGTTTGGTTCTTTATCGGAATAAGCCCACGCAACAGAAGACGTTCTCGCAAATTCCCGGCAGATCTTGAGAAAAGAATGAATACCTAAGGACTTTGAATGAGCCAACGATCACGCCAACATGTCTCGACTGGGTCGCCATTCGAGCCGAAGGTTGGCATCTCGCGAGCGGTCCGAGCCGGGAACATCATCGCAGTCACGGGCACGGCACCGCTGTCAGCGGACGGCAAGACAGTCGCGAAGGGCGATGCGGCAGGTCAGGCGCGAAGATGCCTGGAAATCATCCAATCCGCGATTGAAGGATTGGGCGGCAAGCTGACGGATGTGACCCGCACCAGAATTCTGCTGACCCGGATAGAGGACTGGGAGCGGGTCGCGGCAGTCCACGGAGAGTTCTTTTGGCAAGATATGTCAAGATTTTTGTGTAAACGGCATTCGGTTTTTTTTGCTTTTGTTTTTCGTTCTGTAAAACAACCGTCGCCGGAGCTGTGGGAATGTGGGAATCTCGCGTTTTCTGCGAGATTTCCAAGGAGCTGTGGAAAGCCTGGTGTTGGCTTTCCATGGCTCCGTCATTTCCATAGCTCGGTTCCGGGTTTCCCGACCCGCCTGGTACGGTTGTCACACACGTTCTCCTGTCGGCATGCGATCGGGCCACAAAATGCTGAAGCGGTTTAGTGCCGCAGTCCAATTCTGTACTGGCATCGTCCATTTCTTGGACGCGTTGCGCAGCGCCAGGTAGAGCAACTTGAAAGCAGCCTCCTCGTTCGGAAACGAACCCCGCATTTTGATGATCTTACGCAGCGACATGTTGAGCGATTCCACGGCGTTGGTCGTGTAGATCACTTTCCGAATCTCGGCCGGATAAGCTAAAAATGGTGTGATTCGATCCCAGTGCCGGCGCCAGATCTGGCTCACCATCGGACATTGCCCATCCCACTTTTGCGCAAACGCATCCAGTTGCTCGCCCGCCTCCTGGGCCGTCGCCGCTTGATAGATCTGTCGTAGGTCCGCCGCCACCGGCTTGCGCTGTTTCCAGTTCACATAGCTCAGCGACGCCCGTATCATGTGCACGATACAGGTCTGAACCTCGGCCCGCGGATACACCGATTCGATCACCTCCGGGAACCCCTTCAGCCCGTCCACGCAGGCGATGAAGATATCTTTCACCCCGCGATTCTGCAGTTCGGTCAGCACCTGCAGCCAGAATTTCGCGCCCTCGTTCTGCGCCGCCCACAGTCCCAGAACTTCCTTGTGGCCTGCCAAATTCACCGCAATCGCCACGTGGATCGCCTTGTTCTGAACGTGAGCGCCATCGCGCACCTTCACCTGCAGCGCGTCCATGTACAGGATCGGGTACACCTCATCCAATGGCCGGCTCTGCCACGTCTTCACTTCCTCCATCACCGCTTCGGTGACGTTGGAGATCAACGTGGGCGACACCTCCACGCCATACATTTCTTTTAGATGTCCCTCAATTTCTCGCGTCGTCATTCCACGCGAGTACATCGAGATGATCCTGTCGTCGAAACCGGTGAAGCGAGTTTGCCCCTTGCTCACGATCGCCGGCTCAAAACTGCCGTTGCGATCTCGCGGCGTCTCCAATTCAATCTCCCCGAATTCCCCTTTCAGTTTCTTTTTGCTGTTCCCGTTTCTCGAGTTCCCGCTGTTATACCCGGCTGGGTCATGCTTGTCGTACCCCACGTGCTCGGTCAACTCCGCACTCAGCGCTCGTTCCAACAAAGCCTTGGTCAGTTGCTTCAGTAGACCGTTCTCGCCAATAATGTCCTCGGGTTTCTTGTAATTCAACAGCAGCTCATCCACTAGCTTTGGATCTATGGTCATCTGTTCTCCTTAAGTCTCAGTCTGCACTCTCGATGACCGTTTACACAATTGCTTGTATACCCTCGGTTTTGGGCAAGCTTACAGTCTCTCGCTTGAGCTTCCTGCATATCGTCAAAACATCAGTACCAAGCTGCGTGCCCTGACTCCGCCTGGACTGCACCGCTTTGGGGAAACCCAAAGAATGCTCGGAGAAGTCACCGGGGAGCTCATAGCTAAGGATAGAGATCAGAAATCCCGGACTTCATCCGGCAAGCCACAGAATTCCTCCCAACCTCCTATTGCCGTCGAGGTGCGGCAGCCGGAACCCACTCCACTGGAATTTCTTGAAAAGACCGCTGGTTCCGTCCTCAGGCGCTTGGCGACCGGTTTTATCGTGCTCGTCTTTGTTATTTTCATGCTGCTGGGGCGGGAAGACCTGCGGGATCGAGTGTTGCGGCTTGCAGGGAGCGGTCGCTTGTACATGACGACCCAGGCACTGGATGACGCTGCGCGCAGAGTGAGCC
>DASVWZ010000239.1:0-112867 GCA_036392935.1 Terriglobales bacterium
TTATAAAGCTGAGATGAAAGTGCTGTTGCGCCGCGGCCGCCAGGATCCGATGATCGCTCCCACCCCGAGCCAGGCCGAGCTTGTGCGTGAGGGAGTGACCGAGGAAGAGATGAACTCCGAAGCGGAATTGCTGCAGGACGATGAGATCCTCAGCATGGTGGTTCGCGATCCCAGGCTCCAGTTGCGAAAGCGTTCCTGGTTGCATCCGTGGGCCACCGAAGACGAACGAACTGCGCGCGCGGTACGAAAGCTGGAACGTCGGCTGAAGGTCGAAACGCTGAAGAAGACGGACCTGATTGAGGTGTCATATAAATCGTCCGATCCGGCGGAGAGTTGCGAGATCCTGCGGGCGCTAGCCGGCGCATACCTGGGCCGGCATACCCAACTGCATCGGCCGGGCGGACAGTCAACGTTTTTTGAGCAGCAAGTCGAGGAATCGCGCCAGGCCTTGCGCAATGCTGAAGACCGTTTGATCGCCTTCACCCGTGGGCAGAACGTAATCGAAGCCACGGCGCAAAGGGATGCCGTTCTTCACAACCTCAGCGATGCCGAGGCAGACGCGGGTCAATCGGAAGTCTCAATGGCGGCCACGTCTGAGCGGATTCGCACCTTGGAATCGAAGCTGGGTGGACTGCCGGAGCGAACTGTCACCACGGTTCGACAGGCTGATAACGCTGAGTTGATGGGGAAGATGAAATCGCGCCTGCTCGATCTCGAGCTCAGCCGGGCTGAGCTCGCCGCGAAGTATGAGCCAACCTACCGCTCCGTGAGGGATCTCGATCAGGAGATTGGCGACACAAAAACAATAATCACTCACGAACTGGATTCTCCGCTGCGCGACCAGACGACAGATCAGGACGTAAATCATGAGTGGGCGCAGGCCGAATTGCTGAAAGCCCAAGTGGATCTGGACACGCTGAAAGCCCATGTCGGTGCCGAAGATGCTTTGCGAAAACACTATCAAGCAACCGCCAGAGCCTTTGGTGAACAGGCCATTGAGCAGGACCGGCGCGTCGACGATCTGAAGGAAGCCGAGCAGCGGTATCTGCTCTATGTGAATAAACGCGAAGAGGCCAGAATCGGCGACGAACTTGATCAAGGCGGAATTCTTGACGTCACCATCGCCGAGCAACCGACGCTGCCAGCCCTGCCTCAACTTTCAGCCTTGGCCTTCGCAGCCATCGCACTTTTTGCCGGAAGCGTGGTTGGGGTCGGCGCTGCCTTCATCAATGACCGCGTGAACCCTTCATTCCGCACCCCGGACGAGGTTCACGCCTACCTGGGTTCGCCCGTGTTGGCTTCACTGCCAAGGAGGAATGGATAATGAGCGTTGCCACTCTACAAACCGTCGTGCTCAATGCCTGGAAGAATTTCGGTCGGCGCCGACACCCAAGTGACGGATGGAATTCCACATTCGAGCAAACTGAGCGCGCCCTGAATCAGGATGGGGTAAAGGTCAAGGACGACCGCGCCTCAGATCAACGCACTCTCTTTGCCTACGCGGACGAACAGCTTCGCGGCCTGGTGCGGCAAACGTTTCTTGCAGGCTGGCCCAAACCTCTGCGGCAGATCATTTTCGTAGGAGCCGATGAAGGCATGGCAATCTCTGAGCTATGTGTGCGCGTCGCGACCGTCCTCGCCGAGGAGGTTCGCGCCGACGTTTGCCTGGTAGGCAGCGGTGAAACCGACCTCATCCACGAGGGAGTGGCGCCTCGCTCGCAATTTCAGCGCGCCGGGTTCCGGCGGTCTTCAGGTCAGATTTCGGCGAACTTGTGGATGGTGCCTGCAGCCGCGCTTTGGCACCCGGGGCCGGAAATCTCAGAGAGTTTCTGCCGCCAGCTCGAAGCCCTCAATCGCGAATTCGAATTCAGCGTGATCGAAGGGCCAACAGTCCATACTCATCCCAGCGCATTGTCTTTGGGAAAATGTTGCGACGGCTTGGTTTTGGCATTGGAAGCGGGATTGACCCGGAAGGCCGCTGCGCAGAAAGCCAAAGAGGCAGTCGTGACTGCCGGCGCGAACCTGCTGGGGACCGTATTGTGCAATCGCAGTTTCCCCATTCCTGACTCAATTTACAGAAGAGTATAGCTAGATACGCATCGGCAGAGCGTTCCTGATCCAGTCAGCGGTGGTTGTGGAAAATGCAGCAAAAAACGGGCGGGACTCAACCAGCGAAGCTTTGCCCGCGCGCAAGGCTGCTTATCCGCCAAACTCACCCGCCGATCCCGCCTGGTACGCCATTCAAACCCGGTATCGCTTCGAGCGCAAGGTAACGGCAGCGTTGGATCGCAAAGGTCTTGAGACCTTCATTCCATTGCTCTCGGAGACTCACCACTGGAGCGACCGAAAGAAAGTCATCCAGCAGCCGCTATTCTCCGGCTACACGTTTGCCCGCCTAACTCCCTCTACGGCACAACAGAAAATAATTTTGCAGACGGCCGGCGTCACCGGATTCGTCTCAGTCGGAAACGAGATGACGCCAATTCCCACGCATCAACTCGAGAACTTGCGCAACCTGCTCTCGCGGAAAGCCCCGTGCTCGTTGGCGCCCTTTTTGAACATTGGCCAACACGTTCGCATACACGGCGGATGCCTCGACGGCATCGAAGGCATCCTGACCCGGAACGACGCCAAACACCTGATCATTTCAATCGACTTCATACAGCGCTCGCTGGCCATCGAAATCGACGGCTATCAATTGGAACCAATCTAACTTGTCTTCCCCGGAAACAATCGCATCGCAGATTGACAGCGGTTTAGGTCAATTGCCTGGCAAGCCATTCAATGCCAGGCCTGCCGCAACCATCCGCAGGGCCAAAGCTGCGACCGTCCTGGCCGCGAACGACAACCTTCGGGCATGGATCGCCACTACCGCCCCTGGACCCACATCCTTCCCGAAGACCCTCAGCGATTTGCTCTTACCCCAGCCTTCACTCCGCGGGCGGAGATTGCAGCTGGCTCGCGATGTAGTTTGTGATTTTGCCGCAATCCTCACGGCCACTTCCCTGGCCGGTTGGCTGCGCGCACTCGCCGGAAATGGCGCGACCACAGCTCAGCTGCGCGTAGCAGCGGAGTACGCAATTCTGTTCACACTTCTAGGCCATTCCGAGCGGCTGTACGAGCCGGAAACCAGTTCCTCAATGAGAACAGAACGCCTGGTGCTGGCGAAGTGCGTAGTGTGGTCAACGACGATCTGGGCCCTGGTGAGCGGATTGGCGGCAGATTTGCGAATTAGTCCGGTAATTCTCTTCGGATTGCTCACTTATGCCGCACTGGCAGCCCAGAGAGCCATCCGGCGCTGGCTTGACTGTCGCCGCCCAAACTCGCCTGAGATCAAGAATGTCCTTATCGTCGGCGCAGGAGCGTTAGGCCAACAGTTGGCCGATTACCTTTACCGCAGCCCGCTGGAAAAGCGATCGGTCATCGGCTTTCTAGACGATGAAATCGTCTTTGAGAAAGTCCGCGGCCGGGTGGCCGATCTCAGACGCGTGGTGGAAACGGAATTTATCGACGAAATCATACTGGCCGGCGTCTCTCGCGAAGCCGCGCAGATTGCCATCCGCGAGGCACGCAGGTGTCGCATCGATATCAAAGTTGTCCCCGAGCTTTATGGCACAATCGACAACGCCGCTAAGCTCGATAAACTCGGTGACATCCCGGTACTTACCCTGCGGGAAGAGCGCATTCCTCCGATTGGGTTTGCCATCAAAAGAGCCCTCGACGTCTTGGGAGCGTCGTCGGGGCTGATCATCATCGCCCCACTGCTGGCCCTGATTGCCGCCGCCATCCGTCTCGATTCCGCCGGGCCCATTCTCTATGCCGCGCCCCGTGTGGGTTACAAAGGACGGCGCTTCAAGTGTTACAAGTTTCGCACCATGGTCGCCGACGCCGACGCCAGAAAATCCAGCCTTCGCTCACGAAATGAACGCCAGGGGGCGTGCTTCAAGATCGAAAATGACCCGCGCATCACGCCGACCGGAAGATTTCTCCGCCGCTACAGTCTCGATGAATTGCCTCAGCTCTGGAACGTTCTGCGCGGCGAGATGAGCCTGGTTGGACCGCGGCCCCACCCGCTCGACGACTTCAGCCGCTACCGTCTGCAGGATATGAAACGGCTCTCGGCGATTCCCGGGCTGACCGGCTTGTGGCAAGTCACTGCGCGCCGCGATCCCTCCTTCGAGCGCAGCGTCATGCTCGACCGCGAATACATCGACCACTGGAGCCTGACGGGCGACTTCAAGATTCTGTACAAGACGGTCGCCGCCGTCTTGCAAGGGAGCGGCACCTGAATGCGCGCCAGAGCGGCAACCTTAGGCTTCAACACGACCGAGATCCTCGTGCGTGGCGCAGAAATCTTTTTGCGTCCACTCCAGGCGACGCTCGCGTATCCGGATTTGGTTTTTCTGGCCACGCTGGCCCTGATGTTATTTCATTCTCCGGATTTCAGTTTTTATTCCATCGATCGCTTCGCTTTCGCCGGACTCATCTTTGTGCTTTTTCTCCGAGTCTGCGTTTTGCGCTTGCCGTTTCCATTCGAATCACGCGTCACCTGGCCAATGTTGGCGCTGGTGCTGCTGGCGTTCGCAGGCGCACTCACCCAGCCGAATGAAGCCGAAACCTGGAGCTTGTTCGCAGCAAAATGGTTCGTCCCATTCGTTTTGTACGAATTGGCCATCCTCGTCTTTACTGACGACGAATCAGTTCACCGATTTGAACTGCTCGCACTCGCCGTCTTCGGCTATCTGAGCTTCATCTCGATTTGCTTCATGCTTGGCTTTAAAGAACTGGTTTTCCCCCGCTTTATTCTTGACGAATGCCTCGGCATCCACGCCGATCGCGCCCGCGGACCGTTTCTGCAGGCGGTTGCCAACGGAGTCGCGCTGAACCTTCTCGGCCTGATCGCCTTGGACTCGTTCCGGCGCAAACGGTTGCGTGGCGTCACGGCAGCAGCCGCTGTCATCGCCTTGCCGCTCGCGATTGTGGCCACCAAAACTCGTGCCGTGTGGCTCTCATTCGCCGGCACAATCGTGCTTTTGATGATCTCCTCGCCCAGCCGCCGCGTGCGTCGCACCTGCCTCACGATGTGCGTCGCCGGCGCAGCGGTCTTGATCGCAACCACTGTCTTCTCGAGTAATCGTTCGGATTCACTGAGCGATCGGCTCGAAGAGCGCAGCCCAGTCGACTTCAGAATGGCGGTTTACGGCGCCGGCCGCGACATGTTTCTGGAGAAACCCTTGCTTGGCTGGGACACGCAGGGCATGCAGTCCGAACTTTCACGCCGTATCAGCGAATTCCATCAGCGCGAATTTTATTTTCATAACACTTATCTCGAAATTCTGGTTCGTTACGGGCTGCTGGGGCTGGGACTATATATCTGGCTGATCTTCGATTTATTTCGCCTTGGCCGTAAACCACCCGGAGCGCAGTTCCCGGAAGCGCCAACTTTTCTTGACGAACAGTTTCGCACCGTTTGGCCGATTTTCCTCGGCGTCTATTTGGTCAACGGCGCTCTGGTCGTTATGAACTACCAGTTCGTCAACGGCCTGTTGTTTACCGTTGCCGGCATGCTGACAGCACAAAACCGCCGTCTCGCAGCGAATCCAATCCCCACCTCTAACTGAATCCATGGCATCCTCTTCAATCCCAGCTGTCGACCTGATCGACTCTCAGAAAGCGCCGCGCGAGACCGCGCTTCCCGCTGGCGCGCTCGGCGGAACCGCATACCTGGCTGCACGTTACGGCTTGGGCGTGCTGGTCAGCGTAGGAAACATGCTGGTCATGACCTGGTGGCTGGGTCCGCACATCTACGGTTTATTTGTCACATCAATCAGCCTGGTCGCATTTCTGGCGACAGTGTCCCGCGCCGGCGTCGACACCTATCTGGTGCGGCAGAAAACCTCTCCAGAGCCGGCGATGTATGAAACCGCGAACGCCATCATCTTGATCGCTTCGTTCGCTCTCCTGATCATCGCCGCGGCGATTACTCCCCTCCTGGCTCGCTGGTATGGAGAAAAGGAATTTGTCGCCCCTTACCTCGTTCTGCTCGCGACCATCCCCATCAGCGGACTGGCCGGAGTGCCCATGGCCTGCCTCGAACGCGATCTCAGCTTCCGCAAAATTGCCGCCATCGAACTCATCGGGCAAAGCCTCGGATTCGTCGCGGCGATCTCGCTGGCATGGGCGAAAGCCGGCATCTGGGCGGCCGTCGCCGGACAACTGGTTTGGCAAATCGTTACACTCATCGCCACTTTTCGCGCAGCGGGATTAAAGCTCGCTCCCCGGCTGCACCATGCCCACTGGAAACCGATGTGCTCGTTCGGACTTGGGATGACGTTGTCGTTGCGCACATGGCAGCTTCGAACACTGGTAAATCCTTTGTTGGTTGGCAAACTCGCCGGGACCGATGCAGTCGCGTTTGTCGCACTCGCCATCCGTATCGCGGAAGCTCTGGGCACCATTCGCCTGGCCGCCGGAAGAATCGCCATAGCCGCGCTCGCGCGCTTGCAGGCGGAACGCGAACGATTCCGCTCTGCACTCGAACGCGCTCTTTTTCTTCAAGTGATCACGCTCGGCCCGCTACTCAGTCTCTTTGCACTGGCAGGTCCCGTAGTTGTGCGTCATCTCATGGGCGCAAGATGGATCCCGAGCCTGCGCGTTTATCCATTTGTCGCCACCGGCGTCCTTGTGAACTCAATTTACAACCTGCAGGCCTCTGCCCTTTTCGTCATGGAAAAGCAATGGATCGTCATGCGCGCCTATACGGCGCATGTAGCCATTCTCGGCGCCGGCGCGTGGCTCCTTCTGCCGCGATGCGGAATCGCCGGTTACGGACTGGCCGAACTGGCCGCCTGTGGCGCCTACGCGGCCATCCATCGCGGCATTGCCGGAAGTCTTCGCCTGTCCTGCCGTAAGGCTGCCTTTTGCGCCGCGGCATTCACCGCCATCCTTTTCTTGCCGCGCATACTCACCCACTGAGTGAAAATCCATCCGTGCTAACCATCGCTTACCTAGCCAATATCTTCCCATCACCGGTCGAACCTTATGTGTCGGATGAGATCGCCGAATTAAGGCGCCGGGGAGTCACCGTGCTTCCCTGCAGCGTACTGCAGCCCGCCGGATCGAGCACCAAACCGCGCCCCAACCTCCTCTATCTTTGGCCCTCCGGCGCAGGGTCCATTGCTGCCACAACATGGCTATGGATCGGCCAATTCTGGAAATTGCGGCGCCTATGGCTGGAAGTTCTACGCGGACGCGAACCGTTAATCCGCAAACTGAAAACCCTGCCGCATGCCTGGCTCGGAGCCCGTCTGGCACTGGGACTCCGATGTCATCGGGTCAACCACATCCACGTTCACCACGGATACTTCTCTTCCTGGGTGGCAATGATCGCGGCACACCTGCTCGACGCCACTTTCAGCGTGACCCTGCACGGTTCCGACCTGCTGCTGCACGATGCCTACCTCGACTTGAAACTGCGCCAATGCGCATTCTGCGTGACCATCTCCGAATTCAATCGCAATTACATTCTCGAGCGATTCCCGCAGATATCCGCCGAAAAAATCCTGGTTCAGCGAATGGGCGTCGACTGTCCTCCCCCGCACCCCGATGCCCGCGCCAAACCTCCGGGATCCACATTCAAACTGCTCGCTGTCGGCCGCTTGCAGCCAGTCAAGAACCACGCCTTGCTCATCCGCGCTTGCCGCCTGCTGAAAGATCGCGGAGTGCCCATCTCCTGCTCGCTCGCCGGGGATGGCCCCGAACGCAACCGCCTTGCCCACCTGACGCGCGACTTAAATCTGGAGAACGAAGTTCAACTCCTCGGTCACCTTCAACCCGCCGAACTCAACCGCTTCTACCAGAAAGCCGACCTCATCGTTCTCACCAGCATAAGTGAAGGCATACCGCTGGTCTTGATGGAGGCCATGGCCCGCGCCAAACCCGTTCTCGCTCCCGCCATCACTGGAATTCCTGAACTGATCGCAGATGGCCAAAACGGATTCCTGTTTTCCCCCGGCTCCCTCGATTCGTTGGTCGCCCGCATCGAGATGATTCGCGATACCTACTCGGCCCTCGGCCCCCTGCGCTTCGCCGCTCGCCAAACCGTTATCGACCGCTTCGATCGGCGAAAAAACCTGGCCGCGTTCTGCGACGCATTCCTGACCCAGCTCCGCCAAAACAAGGTGAACCCTCGCTATGAAGATCCTGTACTGCAATAAATACAACTTTCGCTTTAGCGGCACCGAAAGCTATCTCTTCGAACTGATGTATCTCGTCCGCTCGCATGGCCATCATGCCGAGCTTTTTTCCATGGCCGATTCTCGCGGCGAACCCACCCCTTACGACGATTTCTTCGTCCCGCATCTCGAGTTCAAAAACAAAACCGGATGGCTCTCCCGCCTTCGCCTCGCCGGACACGCCGTTTATTCCACCCAGGCCCGTCGCTGCTTGCGCCAGATGATCGCCGCTTTCCGTCCCGACCTTGCCCACGTACGAAACATCTATCATCACCTCTCGCCGTCCATTCTCTGGGAGTTGAAGCAGCAGAATATTCCTGTCATCTATCACCTCAACGATTTCAAGTTGCTCTGCCCCAGCTACAACCTGGTCGCCGACGGCCGCTCTTGTGAAGCGTGTCGCGGCGGTCGATTCCGCAACGCTGTGACGCAGAATTGCTACGCCGGAGGGCGCGCCGCCGCCGCCATTTTGGCCCTCGAAGCCTACACCCATCGCTGGCTCAACACTTATAAGGAATGCGTCGATCGCTTCGTGGCGCCCAGCCAATTCGTGAAACAAAAGCTGTCCGAGCACGGACTCCCCGAAGAAAAAATCACCGTGATCCCACACTTCCAGCGAGTTCACGGACCAATCACGCCGCCGCCGGCCCAGGGCCCCATCCTTTATTTCGGAAGGCTCTCGCGCGAAAAGGGCCTCGACGGGCTGGTTCACGCCATGCAGCATGTTCCGCACCTGCAATTGCAGATCGCAGGCGATGGCCCGGAGCGTCCGCAACTCGACTCCTTGATCGCCACCCTCCGCCTGACCAACATTCAATTTCTCGGCCACCTTGCCGGCAACGATCTGCAGCGCGCCATCTGCAATTCGCGCTTTACCGTCATGCCCTCGCTAGCATACGAAACCTTCGGCAAAAGCATCGTCGAGTCTTTCGCCTGCGGCCGCGCTGTGGTCGCGTCCGATCTCGGCTCCCGCCGCGAACTCATCCGCCCCGGCGAAAACGGTCTTTTGTTCGAACCGAATAATGAAAAGCAAATAGCAGAAACCATTTCCTTCCTCGCCGAGAGCCCGCGATTGGCCGAAATGATGGGGGTCAACGGACGAAAGCTCGTCGAAGAACATCACTCTCCCGGCCAGCACTATCAAGCGATGATCCAGTTGTACGAATCGCTCACCCGCCACGCTACCTCATTGGCGATCCCCACCCCGAAAGAAGCCAAACCCCGCATCGCCTTCATCGGCGCCCGCGGCGTGGTTTCCAAATACAGCGGGATTGAAAGCTACTATGAAGAGGTCGGACCACGTCTCGCTGAGATGGGCTATGAAGTTGTGGTTTACTGCAGAAACCACTTCACTCCTGCCATTACCGCCTACAACGGAATGCGGTTGCTGCGGCTGCCCACCATCCGCACCAAGCATCTGGAGACGCTGATTCACACTTTCCTGAGCACGCTCCACTCCATGTTTACGCGGTGTGACGTCGTCCATTTCCACGCGCTGGGGCCATCGCTATTTTCATTCCTTCCCCGCTTGGTGGGGCAAAAGACCGTGGTCACCGTCCAGGGCCTCGATTGGCAGCGCAAAAAGTGGGGACGATTCGCCGCCGCCGTCCTTCGTGCCGGCGAATGGGCATCGGCGCATTTTCCCAATCGAACCATGGTGGTTTCCACAACTCTGCGGCAGCGCTATCGCGAACGCTACCACGCAGAGACGATCTACGTGCCCAACGGCACCACGCTGCGAGACCGCGCCACCTCAGCACATCTTCCCACGTGGGGGCTTGAAACCGGCCAATACATTCTCTTCCTAGGAAGGTTCTCACCGGAAAAAAATTGTCATCTGCTGATCGAGGCCTACGAACAGCTGCAAACGCCCGTGAAGCTGGTGCTCGCCGGGGGATCCAGTCACACCAATTCATACGTCGAAGCATTGCGCCTTCACGCCGGCGAGAGAATCGCGTTCCTCGACTGGGTCTCCGGTGACGCTCTCAACGAGCTGCTGACCAATGCCATGTTGTTCGTCCTTCCATCGGACCTCGAAGGCATGTCGCTTGCCTTGCTCGACGCCATGGGCGCCGGCGTCTGCACGTTGACCAGCGACATTGCGGAAAACCGCGAACTCACCGAAGATGCCGGCTTCACCTTCCGCCCAGGCGACGTCGATGACCTGGCGCGAATGCTGGCATTGCTCATCGCCGATCCGGAGATCCGCCGGCTGGCAGCAACCAAGGCACAGCTAAAGGTGCGCGAGCAGTTCTTATGGCCCGCCATTGCCCGCCAGGTGAGTGACGTCTACCAGGAACTGCTGTGTAGCAGCACAAGGCGCCCCATGCCCTCGCCAGAACTCGCGAAAAAATCCCCCACGCCCGTCACTTAGCTGCTCACTCCCCAGCCGCCGCGGTTGACCATCAGCCGAGCCCACCCATAAAATCAAGCTACTGCCCCCTCGTTCAACGGCAGGACAGCTGACTCTGGATCAGCATATCGGGGTTCGAATCCCTGGGGGGCAGCCACTCGTATCCACCGCTACCCTCCTGATACCAGGCACCCACGCGACTTACACTCCCCGTCATTACCACTTTTGACCTTTTTTCGACAGTCCAACCCTGGGACTTCCAACACTCCCTGCAGAATAATCGCGTATTTTCATGCAATTACAACCGAACCCCTCCCGCCGCTTTGGCACGCCATTTGCCTCCCTGAGACTGGATATTGGGCGCGCAATTCGGAGCACGGAAGAACCCACCATGGCGTCTCCATACCGGCAACCGATCTGGCTCATGCTGGCAGTCGCGATCTGTCTCACCAACCGCGCCGCTACCGCCCAGATAACCCCGCCCAGCCAGCCGGCGATCCTCGAACCCACCAGCCCTTCATTCGCAACCTGCGAAACCCTTCGCACCTCGCCACTTCAAGAGACTTTCCGCTCAATCTGCCTGCGGCCCAATCCAACCAACACCAAACCTCCCGCCCAAAACCTAATCATCATCGGATTTCTCGGCGGCTTCGCCAACCAGAATGACCTCAAGCACCCGGAGGTTGATTTCGCGCTGCTGTTGCAAGACGAATATCCCCACAACCTCCACGCCGAAACCTTCGCCAATCACCAGGGAAAAGCCGCGCTCAACCGCGTAATGCAACTGCTCGATTCCGACGGCGACGGCGTCATCTCAGCCAAAGAAAAAGATCAGGCCAACATCATTATTTATGGCCACAGTTGGGGAGCCTCCCAGGCCGTCACACTCGCCCGGGCACTGGGTCAGCAGGACGTCCCCGTCCTGCTCACAGTCCAGATCGATAGCGTTCGCAAGCCCCTCCAGGACGATTCCATGATCCCCGCCAATGTCAAAAAAGCCGTCAACTTCTATCAGACCCGGGGCTTCATTCACGGCGGCTCAGCCATCCACGCCGCGGATCCGCAACGCACCCAGATTGTCGGCAATTTTCAAATGACTTACCACCACTACCCTGTCAACTGCGATAACTATCCCTGGTGGCCTCGTCATTTCAACAAGCCGCACCATCAAATCGAAAACGACCCGAGAGTATGGAACCAGATCGTCTCCCTGGTCGAATCGGATTTGTCCCGGCCAACTCCGACTGTCCAGGCCGCGGTCCCAGCCCAACCTATGCCTTGAGAATTCTGGTCCTCTTCTAAGGTTCCGGAAATCGCGTCTTCCTCACGCCCGATCGTGTTTTGCTAAGGCCTCTACGTCACCGGCACAACCCGTGGCATCCTTACGGTACACTGACTCGGCGGGGGAATCTCCAGCATGGACTTCGACTCCCGCGTCATGGCCAAGGGCAACCGTCACCGGCAGCTTCGCTGGGCAGAATAAACCGGCATTGCAGAACAGGCGCAGATATCGTGACGGATGACGACAATCTGCGTCTGTTGATGGATAATTCGCCGGTTCACAGGCCGGCAATGGATGCCGGCCGAGCGACCTTCTTACTTAGTTCGATTCGTTGAATTTAATGTAGGGCATGGAGCCGCCCGCAGTACCGCATGCGCCTAGATTCAAGTTGTTGCTTTCTCCGGTTGTGCCCTCATTGGAAACACAAGCTGGAGCGGAGGTGCTGCCGTCCGTCAACGCCACCTTAACGGAGAGCGTAACCCCCTTGTTGAACTGGGCTCGCGAACCGCCGGCGTCACCAACCACGTTGAACTCAGACTGTTGCCAGACCTGCGAGATATCAAGCGTGGTGTCGGGTTCGCTCACCGCGTAGGCCGTGGTTCCATTGGTGAATGTGACAGTATCGCTGCCGCCGCCCGCCACAGCGCCCTTCAGCGTGACGTTCGCCAGGCTCTTGGGGCTGACATCGGGTGCGGATACCGCCTTGCTGTTGCCGTAGCAATCACCCTCGCCGTCACTGGCGAAACCTTTCGGGCATGACGTATCACCCCAGTTGATCAGCCAATTCTGGATGAAAACCGCCGCCTCGCCCTCGGTTTCGTAGTCGGTCGCGTAGATGAACTGTTCCCAGACGATGCAGTCGCCCGTGGTGCTGCCGTTGCAGGCAGCGGTGGCGCTTCCGAAGTTGGTATTCAACTGAAGCGAATACTCGTTCGGCCCCAGGATGCCTCCGCCGCCGAACTGCGCCACACCGACACTTTTCTCCGATGTGATGCCCGTGGCGGTTGGGAAGCTCCCCATTGCCTTCTGAGTCAGCCCTGAACTTTGAGCAACATAATCGTGCCCGTTGCCGGTTACCTGCCCCACCGCCGACCTGCGGATCCTTGGATGAACGCGGGGATGCAGATCTTTACACTCCACCGCTTGCCATTGTGTGCTGGGATACGTGGCCGTAAAGCATCCCTCCCCCGGTTGGCTCTGGTCAAGCGCGGCGCGCCAGCTGTCGCGCGCTGCGGAATCGGCGGCCTGAGCAACCGAAACGGAAAGAAAGCAGCAGGCAGCAAAGGCTGCGGCCGCAGTGAGTACCGCATAATGGATGTACTGAGTTTTTCCCCGCATCGTAGAAACCTCCCTGATTTTTTATTTACTTCAAAGTAAATTGATGGTGCCGTATCGTACCCGGGATCTCTCGGCTGTATGCGCTGTTGGGAGCGCCAGCCAGCTGAGGTGGATAAGTCTGTCACGAGCCGGGCAATCGGTCAATCGGGAAATTCCTGATTTCGCTGATCGTCCTCTGTCTGCAGGATTACGAGACTGGAGATTGCGTGGATGGCTATTGCAGTTTCGCGAACTCGGCTTTGGCTTCTTTCAGAACGGGGACCTCGGGATCGGCGTCTTTCCACAGCGCAAGAAAATCTTTGTAAGCCGCCAATGCTCTTACCCGTGCGGCATCGGCATCGGCACCGGTGGAATTGCTTGCTTCCATCGCGCTCGCCCTCGCAACGCCAAGCCGCGCCAACGATCCCGTCCAGCAATTCCATACGATGCCGCTATGATCGATGATCTTTTGAAACTCGGCAGCGGCTTCTTTGCCCTGGCCCGCAGCCAGATACGCTTCGCCGCGAACGTACGTGGGATACAGACAAGCGATGTTGTAGACAAAAGGAATCTGTCCCAATTCGTTCGGCGACGCTGCCGGTTGCAGATTTTTGATCGCCTCCGCCGGATTCTTCCGGTCGAGCGCCATCTGTCCCTGGATCGCCGGCAGCCAAATCAACTGCATCTGCGTGTCCAGCGGATAGCGCTTGTTCAACTCCTGCGCCAGCGAGCCCGCACGTGCCGTATCACTGGCCAGGGCTAAAGCCACGGCGGATTCGACCTGCACGGCTTCGCTGTCGGGAACCAACTTCAACGCTTCCCCAGCCACTTGCTTTGCTTCCACGGGATTGCCAAAAGCTGCTTCCCGCTGCGCTGAGATCGCCAGCGAGATGGCTCCCGTCTCCTTGCTGTCAGCCCGAGTCGCCGAATCGACCGCTTGCCGGGTCAGCTCTCGCGCCTTCGCCAAATGGCCAGCGTATGCCTCGGTATCAGAGGCGAGCGCCAAGCCGATAGTCTCTTCCGGCTTGCCCGCGAACCACTGTTCCTGCTCCGCCATCCCTGCGGAATCCGAAGCGAGAAAATCAAGACCGTAGATGAGGTCGCGGATCGCAAAATCATCCTGTTTTCGCGCCAGTGCCTCGCGGATGGTCTGGCGTGCCTCGTCGAACCGTTGCAAGGAAATTTCGTTGTTGGCTTTTTGGTCCCACACTGCCGGGTCGGTCCCCAGGAGCATGGACTGCTTGCTGAGCTCCAGGGCTTTCTCATACTGCCCTTCTTCGTCGTAATCTATGCCCAGATTGCCGTAGGCGCCGGCCCTGGTGCGCGGGTAGTTTTCAATCTGTTCCTGATGTATCTGTGCCGCCTTATCGAGCTCTCCGGTCACGTTGCGATAGTAGCTGGCTGCGATCAACAGCCTTTCCGGCTCGCTGACATGTTCACTCAACTGAAATGCCTTGGTGTAAGCCTCATTGGCGCGTTCCTGCTGGCCGAGAGTGGAATAGCGTTCGCCGATTTCCCGGTAACAAAAAGCGCAATTGGGATCGAGCTCGACGGCGCGTTGATAGTAAGGCAAGCTGGCGGCCCAATCGCGAGTTCTTTCGCCCAGGCTGAATGCCCTCAAGGCTTCCAGCGACGAGGTGGTGGCCTGTTGCAGCGGGACATCGAACTTTTGCACCGTAGCCAATGATTCACCCAGTTGTGCCCGCAGTTTGGATGCCGTGTCGCCCAGCGCCTCCAGCACTTTTTCCTTGCTGGCTGCCGTTGCCTGTTCTTCTGCCAGCGTGTCCCCGTTCTGGCAATTCACCGCTTTCAATCCCAAAACATATTCACTTCCCAGGCTGGCAATCGATCCCGCAATGTACGCTTTGCTGCCCGCGCGCTCGCAAAGCTCGCGGGCAACGTCGGGCGTGATCTTGGTATCGGGCGCGCGCGTCATCAGCTTCAATGTCTTCGCCACCGCACTGTCGGAGATCACATTCAGGAACGGCGACTGGTTCAGCGAAACGCTGAGCGCGGTCTTCAGCGTGTCATCAAAAACCGGGTCGCCGGTTTTGTTGTCGAAGTCAGCGAGCACCACCGTGTCTTTGTCGGTAAGCGGCTTGGCGCGCTGCGAGCGATAGTACAGTCCACCAGCGATCAACACAGCGATTACCACGACCGGCGGCAAGGCGACCTTCCACCCACTTCTTCTGGCTGGTCGGATTCCGCTTTCGCGCACCGCCGGTATTGCATCGGAACTCGCGACTGCCACTCGCCCAGTATCGGTGTCGCGCTTCAGCCGTTGCAGATCGGTTCGCACGTCGGCCGCGTTCTGATAGCGGAGGTTGCGATCTTTCTCCAGCGCTTTGGTGATGATGTCTTCGAGCTTCGAAGGAATGGCGCGGTTGAAGCGGACTGCGGGCTGGGGATCGGAAGTCAGAATGCCGGTGAATATCACCGCAGATGTATCGCCGGGGAAAGGCAGCGTTCCGGTCGCCATTTCATACAGCACCGCGCCGAGGGAAAACAAATCGGTACGGGCATCCAATTCTTTCCCCTTGGCTTGCTCCGGCGACATGTACGCGACCGTTCCCAGCGTCGATCCCGGGCTGGTCAGGTGGTCGGATGTGACTTCAGTCGCGGTGTTGCCGCTGGCTGATGCAGCCGGTGCTGTCACCTTCGCCAGGCCAAAATCCAGAATCTTGGCGTGCCCGCGTTCGGTGACGAAAATATTTGCCGGCTTAAGATCGCGATGAACAATACCTTTGGCATGCGCCGCATCCAACGCATCCGCGATCTCAATGGCGAGCGGGAGAATCAGATCGATCTCGAGTGGGCGGCCGCCGATCTTATGTCTCAGCGTCGCGCCATCCAGAAACTCCATGGCAATGAACGGCTGATGGTTATGCTCTCCGATCTCGTATATGGTGCAGATGTTGGGATGGTTCAACGCCGACGCCGCCTGCGCCTCGCGCCCAAAGCGGGCCAGGGCCTGGGGATCACGCGCCACGTTGTCGGGCAGGAATTTAAGGGCTACGAACCGGTGCAGCTTGATATCTTCGGCTTTGTAAACAACTCCCATCCCTCCGCCACCCAGTTTTTCTACGATGCGGTAGTGAGAGATAGACTCGCCGATCACTGAACTGAAATGTTACGGAATGGCGCCGGGACAAGTCAATGAAGGAATGGGTTAGTGTACGGAGACGGCAAGAACCCGAGTGGAAATGAGTCGCAAAATCGCCGTGCGAGGCGAAGAAAAAGCGCACACTTGTGATAACGCTGCTTTATCTCTTGTGCCTCAAGCACGTCGATAACTTGGGAGCGTACTACAGCATCCCGCCGGAGACCGGCCTTCTCATCTCATCTGTTAAGGACATCCAACTTGCCATTTCGCTCACGCTATTCAAGTCCGCCAAAATACATGTTCAGGATGAGGCCGAACTGATCTAGCTGTTGATTCGGGTGCTTCCCGGTGATGTTCTGGTGGTCGTAGTAAGGATTCAACTCAAGATGTTTGTTAAGGGGTAAGCGGCTCCCGACATACAGGGCAGTGGTGCTCCACTTGGAATACTGGCTCTGGTAATAAACTTCGGCGGCCAGATACGGTGAGAAATGGTAGGACCGGACCGTGAACGTGCGTTGGCGGGTGGCCCAGCCTTCCATCCGGCTTTTCCTTCCCGTAACCAAACTGAGGGTGGCGGGTGGCCCGGCCTTTCAACTGGTTTTTCCTTCCCGTGACAGAACTGAGGGTGCCCCGTCCTTGCGGTTTGTGCAAGGGCGGGAACGATGCTCTCGATATCACGGGTTTTGTCGTGTCCGCCGGATTGCGTCGCATTTACGGCACGCATCACCTGCACTTTATCACTAATTGCTGTTACCGGAGTCTTCCGGGTCGGCTACGTGGTCATGCCCGAGCAATGGGATGGAGCAGTTATCGCCACTATTTCCTGGGCGAGGCTGGATCGGTTCCGTTCAATGTAGGCTGGCCGGAGATCTCCCTTCGCGATCGCGCGGCCTGAGTCGTAGCGCGAAAGCCGGCCTGCATGGGTTCGTCGTTCCCGCCCTTGCAAAAAACGCAAGGAGCGGGGCACCCTCAGCGATGATGGGCGTCGGCAGCTCAAAGGCCGGGCCACCCGCCAACCCCATCCCCAAAATCAAACCCCACCCCTTCGGCGAGGGCTCAACTTTGAAACCGGACATTTCACGTGCTACAAAAACCGGACATTTTAACTTGCTACCGACAGCGGAGGCTGAGTTGCAGCAGAAGAGTGCGCGGCATAGGTTGTTCCTGCTCTTGCAAAAAACGCAAGAAGCGGGGCAGCACGGTAATAATAAGGTCAGCAACTAAAAGGCATGGCCACCCGCCGTCCAAAGAACGGACGCGAACCTGGGCCACAGGCCGCGCCCGACACGGTTATCTAATCAGCCGAAGGTTCCGTGGGTCCGCGGATCTCACATTCCGTTGGGTTACTTTTGGTGTCAGTCCCCGGGCTGCCTGATGAACGAACCAGGACCACAGTCTTGGCAGGTAGGCTTTACCGGCCTTGCCACAAGTTTCACGAGTGTCGGCAGCTCCATCTCGATACGCGGGTTCTCCGGTAAGACGCCTTCATCCGGGCGGAGTTCGAAGGAGTAAATCACATCAAACGAGCCCGTGGCGTCGTGTGCAAATCGCCATGTTTTGACATTCTCAATCGCTTCATTGATTAAAATCTCCAGCCGGGATGGCGAGTCGGACTTGGCGTTCACGACCACGCCATGCTCGACGGCAGCGCGGAGATGGACGCTGCCAGTTAACCGTCCGGCCAGCGCAAGCGCTGGATACCGAGGAATCTCAGCATGTGTAACTATGGCCGACGCGCGTGCTAATGAATCCTGAGCATAAGCCCTAGTTAAGCCCCAAATCGCTAGCAGGGTTACTATCGCCATGCCCGCCTTCCCATGTCGCATTCTGACCCCCTTTTCGCGGCGCTGTCATTATGGATTCGGTGTGTCCACTGCAGGTAATTGTCGAAGTCCCAATTGATTCACATAGTTTCCATTCTCGTCGTCCACGAAATGGTTATAACCATTCGCGGGGTTGGCGAGAAGGCGGGTGGCCCAGCCTTCCATCCGGCTTTTCCTTCCCGTAACCAAACTGAGGGTGCCCCGTCCTCGCGCTTTTTGCGAGGGCGGGAACGATGCTCTCGATATCATGGGTTTTGTCGTGTCCGCGGGATTGCGTCGCATTTACGGCACGCATCACCTGCACTTTATCACTAATTGCTGTTACCGGAGTCTTCCGGGTCGGCTACGTGCCGATGCCCGAGCAATGGCGATGGAGCAGTCATCGCCACTATTTTCTCGGCGAGGCTGGATCGGTTCCGGTCAATGTAGGCTGGCCGGAGATTTCCCTTCGCGATCGCGCGGCCTGAGTCGTAGCGCGAAAGCCGGCCTGCATGGGTTCGTCGTTCCCGCCCTTTCGCACAGAACGCGAAAGAGCAGGGCACCCTCAGTGATAGTAGTGCCGGCAGGTTGAAGGCCAGGCCACCCGCCCAGCACGGGGTTAATCGAGCCCTAAGGGGTAATCAAAAGCCGGCATTGCCCGTGGCGCCAGCGCTCGTCTCATCCAACGGGGTTGCTGAAGTGCTTACGAACCCTCGCCTAGGTCGCACGACAGAAGCTTCTCCTTACGGAGTATCTTCATCACGGAGGCATCTACGCTCGCTACCACACACGACACCGCCTAAGCGTGGCCCGATTCGCGTAACTTGGAAACCACGATGCCCCACGGCTCGAGGATATGGTCATTCAGGAGCGCACACGCTTCATCTGTTTTTCTTCGCTCGACGAGCTGGAGCAATTTGCGGTGCTCGCGCTGTGAGTCGGCGAAGGCATTAGTCATCTTGAGCTGATAATAGACGTAATAGACATACCGCTCAAGGCTGCGCTGCAACGAAAGGATCGTCGCGAGTTGCCGCGGACGCTCTGCGGCCGCGTAGAGGAGGGTGTGGAACGCCATGTTCAGCTCGGCCCATCGCTCCGGCTGGTGATCGATGCGATCCAGCACTTGGGCGGCCTTCTGCAGGTCACCAACAGTGAGCTTCGGTATTGCGATGCGCAGCGCACAACATTCCAAGGCCGCGCGCATCTCGGTAAGCTCTTCGAGTTCTGCTGCAGAAAGCGCCGCCACGATCGCGCCCCGGCGCGGCCGGATCTCGACGAGCCGTTCGGCCTGGAGCCTGAGAAAGGCCTCACGAACCGGAACGTGACTCACTCCGAATGATTGGGCGATCTCATCCTGACGCAAGGGCTCACCGGGCGCGAGCCGCCCGCTCACGATGTCACTACGCAGTCGCCCCACGACCAGATCGGGAGTTGACACAGGAAGTTTCATATAGATAATATATTATCTATTAGTGCAGATTACAAGCCGAGGATACTTCTTTGCCTTTGCCGCGATCGACTATTCACAGAATCCTCATCGGGAAAGATGGCCTGCGCGCCGTCTGGAGCATTCTCATCTTTGTCGCGATCTTCGCCGCGATCTTAGCGCCGTCGGTTTTAGTCCTCCGCCATCTCTACCCACCCCCGCCAGGAAGTAAAGCTACCTCCGAACTGTCTTTGAAATTTGTTTACGTCAGCGAATCCTCGCTCGCCTTCGCAGCGTTACTGAGTACATGGATCATGTCGAAGATTGAGCGCCGCGGCCGCCGGTACGGATATGGAGGGACTAGACGCCTGCAAATGTTTCTCGCCGGCCTGGGCTGGGGTGTAATCCTGATCTCGCTCCTGGTCGTGCTGCTATGGAAGAGCGGCCTGCTCATCATCGAGCGCCAGCTAATTTTCGGCTGGGATGTTCTGCGCTACGGACTGCTCTGGTTTTTCGCCCTCTGCTTGGTCGCTATTTTCGAGGAGTCCCTGGCTCGCGGCTTTCTGTTGTACACGCTGACTCGCGGGCTCACCAGGTTCTACCATTGGGCATTCCAGACTCACCGCAGCACAACGCTCGGCTTCTGGAGCTCGGCCGTGATCCTTTCTCTCCTCTTCTCCCTAGGCCACGGAGGCAACCCGGGCGAGTCTCCAGTCGGGCTGCTCTCAGTCTTCCTCATTGGAATGTTTTTCTGCTTCAGCATCTGGCGCAGCGGTTCGTTATGGTGGGCGGTCGGAATGCATGCCGCATGGGACTGGGGCCAGTCCTTCCTTTTCGGCGTTGCTGACAGCGGAATGATGAACCAGCATCGTCTCCTCGCCACGCATCCTCTGGGCCGGGCAATTCTTAGCGGCGGAACTACAGGCCCTGAAGGCAGCATCTTGGTCGTGGGTGTATTGGCGTTGGGCATCGTAATCGTAGTCTTCACGCTGCCTAAGGGCCGCTACCAAGCCGACGCCGAAGACTGGGATCAGAGTCAGAAACCGCCGTTCCAAGTGCCTGCTTCGGATCAATTGTGATGGGAATGTATTTCCGCAAAGGCGAAGGGTATATATATGTCAGGAAAGTTGGTGAGAATGGGACAAAATAACCGGGGACATCCATGATAAGTAGGTAAATCGGTGACAGACGGATGGTGGAGTGCACCCCAATTCTTCGCGGTGAGGCCGCAGCGGCAGAAAATCTACCACCCGCCTCTTATTGAACCGATGACTCAACCTCCCGATGAGCCGATTTCACCGCTCTGCCGAAGGCCGTCGCCGCAGCGCGAAGCAGCGCAGGCGACAATAAAAGAAGAAACACGAACCGGAGCATTCTTTCTGGCCTCAACCCAGCGAGACACCCATCAGATCGCCTCACCGCTCTTGAGCGTCGCCTTCGGTGACGCTATGAGCGGTGAGGCCATCGGCGCCCAACAGTGGAACGGCCAAGGCATCCTCCCCCGACAACGACGATGAATGCTCCTACCACCCCTCCCCGATTCCAGCCGACTGCTGACCGCCGACTGACAACCGACGGCCCGCGATCCACGACGCCTTTGCGAACGACGAACGACGTAGGACGTACGACGCCTTTCCCGACGACCAAGACCGATTTTTGACGCAGCTAGTCCCCCTGTCCCCACCTTGAACAATTTTTTTTCGCCAACCCGCTCCTTGTCAGTGACCGCTATCACCTGACTTTGGTCGGCAAATTTCCCTTGACGATTTTCTCCCTATGCCCGCAATGTATAAGAAAACATTGCCAATACACTGTACCTTTACCCAGGACTCTTGGAGATAGCATGCAAAAATTGATTCGATTCGCTTCTATCCTGCTGATAGTTATAGCTTTAGCCTCACTTGCCATCGCCGATACCGTGGTCACCCGCGAAGGATCGAGCTATTCCGGAACCTTCCTCGATGCTCAGAAAGACGCTATCCCCTTTACTGACAACACCGGCATCCAGTACACCTTTCCCATTCGTGACGTCCAGTCGCTGGTCTTCACTGCCTCCAACGACACCATAACTCTAAGAAACGGCAAGGTTTACTCGGGAAGTTACACCGGCCCCGACCCCATTTCCTTCCAAGACGACATGGGGATCTCCTACCAGTTCCCTCGTAAAGACCTGGAATCATTGGTATTTAGCGGCTCTGGAGCGGTCAAGCCGGCCCCGCCCAAAGACGCCAAAGTCATCCCCTCCGGAACCGAAATTCACATTCGTACCAACGAAGCCATCGACTCTGACAAGGCCTCTCCCGGGCAACTTTTCTCCGCGCAAGTCACTGAGTCCGTTGAAGATATAGAAGGTGGTGTTGCCATCCCCGCCAACTCGCCCGCCAAGCTTTTAATCCTCTCCGAATCGCGCGGCGCCGTCGGCTCCCCCGACTTAATGCTTGATTTAGAAAGCGTTACCCTCAACGGCAAGCTCCACCGCGTCTATACATCCGAGCTAAAGGAAACAAATCAAAAGGGTTTCGGCAAAAATAAGCGCACCGCCGAACTCCTCGGCGGGGGCGCCGCCATCGGCTCCCTGGTGGGCGCAATTTTTGGTGGCGGCCGTGGCGCCGCCATCGGCGCGGGCGCCGGCGCCGGTGGAGGATTTCTCACCCAATTAATTACCCGCGGAAAACACGTTAAAGTGCCTGCAGAGACCACTTTACACTTCAGGCTCGAACGGCCTCTGGTCTTGCAGCCCCAATAACCCAAAAAAAAGTTTTGCGGTTACAATCATTTGCGGTGACAGCCTGCTTTGGCCGATACCCTTCAACGACGCCGCTGGGCAGTGTTGGCATCAGGTCTGTTGTGCCTGATGCTCGGACTGGTTGTTCTCTACACCAACCGCCGCGCTTTTTTTAGTCCTCTAGCGGTAGTGGTGGTGGCTGCGATCGGGTTGGCCGCGGTCCTCGCGCAATTGCGTTTTTACAACAACGAAAACGCAAATCCGGTGAAAGGGCCGGTGTGGCTGAACGTTCTCGGAATCCTGTTTGCGGTGGTCGCGTTGTTTGCTGACAGCCTTCACTTGGGCCCTAACCTTGCACAAGTGATGGCACTGCTGGCCGTAAGCTGCTTCGGTATAAGCGGCGCGATGATCCTGCACGCTTTTCGCAGACGCAGTACGTCGTCGAAGCCCAGCAATCAATAGGTTGCTTTGAAGCTCTTGGTGTTGCCGTTCTCGACGTACTGACCCGCGATCAACTGATTGTCGTTGATGCCACTGCCGTAGGTGTCGCCGGTTGCGTTCGGCTCATTGAATTTATGGAAGGTGTTGCCGATCATAAGCGCGCCGTGGAATTGGGAATTTGAATCGACCCACGAGAAAACGACGTCTCCGGCAGTGTCGATGCCATCAGGGATGCTCTGCACCGCGCCCGGAACCTTGAGCTTGGTGTACTTCCCGCCGCTTAACAGTGCTCCCTGGTAATTGCCGTTGGAGTCGATCCAATCGAGCGTGATTTGCCCTGAGTTGTTGATATCGGCAGCAAAAGTCTGCATGGCACCGGGGACGTTTAGGGTCGTGTACGTCTTACCGTTCCATTTGAAGCCCCGAGTCACGCCGTTGCTGTCATATCCTCCGACAATCTCGCCATTGTCGTTGATGCCAGATGCTATCGACTGCGCTCCGGCGGGGCCAATGGGAGTAAAGGCTCCGTCGCGGTACATGAAGCCGTGAGCCATATTGTCATCGTAGTAATAGCCGACGATGGTGCCTTTCGAGTTCAGGTTGTCGCAGAACGTGCCGCCGGCGGCCTCTGGGTGATCGATGTTCTTGACCGCCTTGCCTCGAAGCAAAAGACCATGCTCTGTACCGTCGCTTGCGATGTAGTACCCAACCACGGCGCCGGCGTTGTTGACACCGAATATCTCAGTCGTTTGCGCACCCGCAACCGCAACCCCGCTGAATTTCAATAAAAATGTTTCGGTGCTTTGAGCAACCGCGCACAGGAAAACGGCGGCGATGATCGAGAGGAACGGAACCTTATGGCGCAGTTGCATGGAAAGCCACCTCCATACAAGGATAACGCGACTCAGTCTTTGTTCAGAGTGGCCGGCTGAATATCTTCCACATCCACCCAGTGCGTAGGATACCGGCCGGTGTAGCAGGCTGTACAGTAAGTGGTTTTATCCCCTTCGCCGCAGGCTTTCTTCAAACCCTCGATCGATAGATAGGCGAGCGAATCGGCATCGATATACTGGCGAATCTCTTCGACCGACTTATTGGCCCCGATGAGTTCCTTCTTTGATGGAGTGTCGACTCCGTAGAAACATGGAGAAATGGTCGGCGGACAGGAAATCCGCATGTGAACCTGATCCGCGCCTGCCTGACGAATCATGCGAACAATTTTCTTGCTCGTCGTGCCGCGGACAATGGAGTCGTCGATCAAAACCACGCGTTTACCTTCGAGTAAACTACGCACCGGATTTAGCTTGAGTTTGACGCCGAAGTCGCGCACGCTCTGCCGCGGCTCAATGAACGTTCGCCCCACATAATGGTTACGGATCAGGCCGAAACGAAACGGGATGCCGCTTTCCGCCGCATAACCCATGGCCGCGGTAACGCCGGAGTCAGGAACCGGAACCACCAAGTCGGCTTCGGCCGGAGCTTCGACCGCGAGCTGACGACCCAGAGCTTCGCGGCTGTCCTGCACGGCGCGACCGAAGACCAAGCTATCAGGGCGCGAAAAATAAACGTGCTCGAAGATACAGCTCGACTGCGCCAACGCGGGAGAATAGAAGCGCGAAGTAATTCCCTCCGGCCCAACGATGACGAGCTCGCCCGGTTTCACATCGCGCTCGAATTTTGCCCCGATCAGATCGAAAGCGCAGGTTTCGGATGCAAAAACAATCGTATCTTGCCGCTGGCCAGATGCTGCCGGGATCCGGCCCATCGCCAGTGGCCGGAAACCACGTGGGTCACGCGCTGCAAAAATACGGTCGGTCGAAATCATCACCAGTGAAAATGCGCCTTCAACCCGGCGCAACGCATCCGCGATGGCTTCGGGCAATGTGTGCTCACGAGAGAGAGCAAGCAGGTGCACGATCACTTCCGTGTCGCTGTTGGTCTGGAAAATTGAGCCTTGCGCCTCCAGCCGTTGCCGAACTTCAGCCGCATTTACAAGATTTCCGTTGTGGGCCAGCGCGATCATGCCTTTATTCGATTGCACCATGATGGGCTGCGCGTTCAACAGCGAAGAATCGCCGGCTGTCGAGTAGCGCGTGTGACCGATGGCCAACGTTCCGTGAAGCTGCGACAGCACTTCACCGCCAAAAATATCGGCGACCAGACCCATGGCTTTATGGGAGCGCAGGGTCATACCGTTGGAAGAGACAATTCCGGCTGACTCCTGCCCGCGGTGCTGCAAGGCATGCAGTCCGAGGTACGCCATCTTCTCGGCTTCGGGATGGGCATAGATTGCAACTACGCCGCATTCGTCGCGAAATTTGTCAGAAATAGTCATCAGTTATGAGTTGTCAGTCGTCAGTAGAATCCCGAATCACGAAACCCTTGAACGGCTAGCCGGCCTCTACCAAATCGGCGTCGGATCTCAACGTGTTCTCCAACGCACTTTCATAGAACCGGCGAAGATCATTGATATCTGACGAAATCACAATCTTCCCGTCAAGCTTAATCTCGAGCAAATTTGGAGCGGTCTCGCCGATGGCCTGCGCGGAAATACCATGCGCAGCCGCTATTTGTTGGATTCGGTCGAGGTGGGCCCGGTCGCATGAGATCACCACGCGGCTGGCATCTTCGCCAAAAAGCACAAACTCGCCTGGCAGGCCAGCGGATTCGAGCGAAGCTTTTAGCCCAATTCCCTTCCCGAACGCCGATTCTGCCAAAGTTACCGCGACTCCTCCGTCGGAGCAATCATGCGCCGATTCCACGAGGTCAGCCCCAATCATTTCCAGTATTGCCTTTTGCAGGGCAGCTTCCCGTTTCAACTCGAGCGCCGGCGGAAATCCCCAAACCGAGCCGAAAATTTCCTTCGCGTACTCGGACGAACCAAACTCAGATTCAGCATCCGTGATATCCCCCACCTCGGAAGCGCGCAACAGAACGACAGCGCGGCCTGCTTCACGGAAGTGAGGAAATACAGCCTTGGAAACATCTTCGAGAATTCCCACTACGCCCAGCACCGGCGTCGGATAAATTCCTTCGCCCAGAGTTTCGTTGTAGAAGCTCACGTTGCCGCCCGTGATGGGCACATCAAGCTCCTCGCAAGCCGCGGTAATTCCATCAACTACCTTGGCGAACTGCCACATGATCTGTGGCTTTTCGGGATTTCCGAAATTCAGACAGTTTGTCGCACCCACCGGTGTCGCACCGGCGCAGGCTACATTTCGCGCCGCTTCGGCGACTGCATGCATTGCGCCAAGCTTGGGATCGAGATAGCACCAGCGTCCATTGCCATCGAGTGCCATAGCCAATCCACGTTGCGAACCTTTTATACGAATCACCCCGGCATCGCCCGCACCCGGGGCTTCGACCGTGTTGGTCTGCACCATGTGATCGTATTGCTGCCAAATCCATCGTTTGCCCGAAATATTTGGCGAGGCCAGCAGGCGCTTGAAGTCTTCAGTAAAATCACCGCTCGATGAGAGCTTGATATGTGCTGGCATTTCGCGCGGCAGAGGGGGTTCCCACCGTTCCATGGGGCGATGGTAGAGCGGGGCATCGTCGGTCAGAGCTTCATTCGGAATCTCCGAGACCACTTGCCCGTGATGCATCACGCGCATTTTGCCATCCGTCGTGACGCGGCCAATCTCGACCGCGTCTAATCCCCACTTTTCAAAAACGCGGAAGACCTCCTGCTCGCGACCTTTCTGCGCCACCAGCAGCATCCGCTCCTGCGATTCGCTCAGCATGATCTCGTACGGAGCCATGCCGGTTTCACGTTGCGGAACGCGATCCAGTTCAATCTCAATTCCAACGTTTCCGCGCGCACCCATCTCGCAGGTCGAACAAGTCAAACCTGCTGCGCCCATATCCTGTATGCCGACGATCGCACCCGTCTGCATCGCTTCCAGACAAGCTTCCAGCAGCAGCTTTTCAAGGAATGGATCGCCAACCTGCACATTCGGGCGCTTCGCTTCGGAAGCCTCGCTGAACTCCTCACTCGCCATGGTCGCGCCATGAATACCGTCGCGCCCCGTCTTCGAGCCGACATAAATCACCGGGTTTCCCTCGCCGGCAGCCTTGGCATAGAAAATCTGATCGCGGCGCACGAGTCCGAGGGCAAAAGCATTGACCAGAGGATTGCCGGAGTAGCAGGCTTCGAACTTTGTCTCGCCGCCAAGATTGGGCACGCCAAAGCAATTTCCGTAAGAGGCGATGCCGCTGACTACGCCTTCCAAAATCGAATGGTTCTTGTGAAGCTCAGCTTCGGTGGGACCCGATTCGCTCGCGCTGCTTGTGATCGGACCAAATCGCAGGGAATCCATGACCGCAACCGGCCGCGCGCCCATGGTAAAAATGTCGCGGAGAATGCCGCCCACCCCGGTCGCCGCGCCCTGGAACGGCTCTATAAACGAAGGATGATTGTGAGATTCAATTTTGAAAGCGCAGGCCCAGCCATCGCCAATATCGATGATGCCTGCGTTCTCGCCAGGCCCCTGCACCACGCGACGGCTGCGGGTCGGCAGGCGCTTGAGATGGGCGCGGGAGGATTTGTAGGAGCAGTGTTCGCTCCACATCACGCTGAAAATACCCAATTCCGTGACGGTAGGTTCCCGTCCGCCGAGCAGCTCTTTCAGTTTTTCGTATTCTTCAGGCGTGAGGCCGTGTTCGCGAATCAGTTCAGGTGTGATCGCCGGCGCCAGGGCGGTGTGCATGGGGTATTTCTATTGTCGCACGTTGCGCAAAAGTTGAATAGAAAAACCGTCTGGCCGGGCATGTCGCCTGTGCGGGCGTTAATCTCTTGTATTATCGGATTGATTATGAAGTCCGTCATCGTCGGCACCGCCGGCCACATTGATCACGGAAAAACCGCGCTGGTCAAGGCGTTGACCGGCATTGATGCCGACAGGCTGCAGGAAGAGAAGCGGCGGGGCATCACCATCGACCTCGGGTTCGCTCATCTCGATCTTCCCGCGCCCGACGGTGATCTTCTGCGCCTGGGATTCGTGGACGTCCCCGGTCATGAGCGCTTCGTGCGTAACATGCTGGCCGGTATCGGCGGCATCGACATCGTTTTATTCGTAATTGCCGCCGACGAATCCATCAAACCGCAGACTCGCGAGCACTTCGACATTTGCCGCCTTCTTTCCGTTCGCCATGGGATCACGGTCTTGACCAAGGCCGACACGGTTGATGCAGACACATTGCAGGTCGTGCGGCTCGAAGTGGAAGACTTTCTGCGAGGATCGTTTCTGGATCCGGCGATCACACCGATTATTCCGGTGAGTTCATTGCGAGGCACAGGCATTGAAGCGCTAAAACAGGCGTTGCAGAAGATGGCTACGCGTATCGATGCCCGCGACTCGACGTCGATCGCACGCCTGCCGGTCGACCGCGTTTTCAGCATGAAAGGATTCGGCACCGTTCTGACGGGGACGCTCGTCTCCGGCACGATTGCAAAGGAAGCCGAACTCGAGGTCTTCCCCGGAAGTCAGCGAGTTCGGGTTCGCGGTGTACAGGTGCATGGATCTTCGACATCGCAAGCAGTTGCCGGCCAGCGAACGGCGCTGAATCTTGCCAGCGTTGCAACCGCAGAGATCACACGCGGTATGACACTGACTCCGCCGTCACTTTTTCGCTCGACTTCTTCGATCGATGTAAAACTGTCACTTCTAACATCTACCCGCCCACTCAAAGACCGCTCCCGGGTTCACTTTCACGCCTACACCTCTGAATCGATTGCAACTGTTTCGCTTTTAGACAAAGCGGTGCTGGAACCTGGTGGATCGGCATACGCGAACCTACGGCTCGGCGCGCCCGGCCTGTTTTTGCCGGGAGATCGTTTTATCGTTCGTCAATTTTCTCCGGTAATAACAATCGGCGGCGGCGTGGTGCTGGATGCTGCGCCCTTGAACCGCAAACTCAGAAAGCAAGATCGTCTATCCTTTCTTCACGGTGTGGGGAACGGCTCCGGGCAAGAACAGATTCTGCTGACGCGCATAGAACGCCGGGGCCGATCGGGACTGTCCCTTAGGTCCGCGGTTTCTGAAACTGGATGGACCACGGAGAAAGTGCATGCGCTCGCACAAGCGCTCGTCGCCGGGAAGCAAGTCGTGAGAGCCGAAGAGTTCCTGGTTTCGGCCGCATCTTTTCAGGCGGCTGCGCGGGAATTGCACCTCGCCATTAGAACCTTTCAAGAGTCCAATCCGCTCGTCGCCGGGATCAGCAAAGAACAATTGCGCGATCGGCTCGATCTGCCGGTCGAGGTATTTGCAGCCGTGCTGGGTCGGGCAGTCGAGTCCGCGGAAATCGAAATCACAGGCGATCAGGTCCACTTGGCCGGCCATGGCGTGAAGATGAAGGACGATGAAGCTGCATCGAAGAAAATCATCGAAACCGCATTCGCGTCAGCCGGCTTGCAGGTACCACTCCTTAAAGATGTGCTGGCTGGGCTTACGATCGATCGTGCTCGCGCACACAAGATCATGACGCTGCTTCTGCGCGAAAAAATTCTGGTGAAGATCACCGATGAACTCGTCTTTCATCGCGATTCGCTGGCAAAGCTGCGGCAAGGGTTGCTCGCCGAAAAGGCCAAGTCATCCAAAATGGACGTCGGGCGCTTCAAGGATTTTGCTGGAATTACGCGCAAGTATGCGATCCCGTTGCTGGAGTATCTCGACCGCGAGCACGTGACCCGTCGCGTCGGCAACGAGCGGATTATTCTTTGAGAGAACTGCGAATCCTTCGACGACAAGTCTAACCGCATGGGAACTTCTATTCGCATCATCGGTGCCGGGCTGGCAGGATCGGAGGCCGCGTGGCAATGCGCGCGCAGAGGCGTCGCCGTTGAGCTGTTCGAAATGCGGCCCACGCGGTCTACGCCCGCCCATCAGACCGGTGATTTTGCTGAGTTGGTCTGTTCGAACTCTCTGAAATCGGAGAGCGCAAATACCGCTCCTTGGCTGTTGAAAGAGGAATTGCGGCGCGCAGGTTCGTTATTGATCGACATCGCGCGCCAGACTGCGGTTCCCGCCGGGCACGCGTTAGCCGTTGATCGCGCGGGATTTTCTGCCGCGGTTACCGATGCCATTTTGCGGGAACCCCTCATCAGAGTTCGTCGCGAAGAAATAACTTCGTTGCAGCACGATGGCATCATGATCATCGCGACCGGACCGCTCACGTCGGATTGTCTTTCATCAGAAATTGCCCGTCTGAGCGGATCCAATCGCTTATTTTTTTACGACTCGATCAGTCCCATCGTGGATGCCGATTCGATCGATATGTCCAAAGTTTATCTGGCAGCACGCTACGACAAAGGGACCGCGGACTACATCAACTGCCCTATGTCGCGCGAAGAATACGACCGCTTCTATTACGCCCTGGTCGCAGCGCAGTCGGTTGAGCAGAAGGACTGGGAGAACCTAAATTATTTCGAAGGCTGTTTGCCCATCGAGGAAATCGCCCGGCGTGGCCGCGACACGTTGCGCTTCGGCCCGATGAAGCCGGTCGGCCTCAAGGATCCGCGCACCGGGAAACATCCGTACGCAGTCGTGCAACTGCGCCAGGAGAACCAGCGCGCCGACTCGTACAACATTGTAGGCTTCCAGAACCACCTGAAGTTTACGGATCAGTCGCAGGTGTTGCGGCTCATTCCCGGCCTCGAGAACGCTCGCTTCCTGCGTTACGGACAGATTCACCGGAACACATACATCAATGCTCCGGCACTTCTGCTCGACACCCTACGAATGAAGTCGCATCCGCTCATCTTTTTTGCCGGGCAAATTTGCGGCGTCGAGGGCTATGTGGAATCCATCGCCACCGGATTAATCGCAGGAGTGAATGCTTGCGCCGTCGCCAGCGGGATCGAATTGGTTCCACCTCCGCGTTGCACCGCAATCGGATCTCTCCTTCACTACGTCACGCACGCCGATCCAAATAACTTTCAGCCCGCCAACATCACCTTCGATCTGCTGCCCCCACTTGACCACCAGGTTCGCGATCGCAAAGAACGTCACCGCATGCAATGTGAGGCTGCGCTAGCGCACTTCCAAGAATGGCTGGCACTGAACTCACCCGCTTTACGCGCTTCCTAGTCCTCTCGAACATTTTCCCGAACTAATCGTCGGCTTTCCGCGTATCAGTGTGCAGGCAGAGGCGATGGCTCACCTTCGGGTGTAAACCACGTCCAAAGCTAAGATGATGACTTTGCGAGACCTCATCGGCGATGTCTTTCGCACCCTTTGGGCGCACAAGCTGCGCACTTTTCTCACCATGTTCGGTATCGCCTGGGGAATCGTCTCGATTGTTCTCATGGTTGCCGCTGGCGAGGGATTACGAGTCGGCCAAGCCAAGGTCTCCGCTACCCTCGGCAAGGACGTCATGATCGTATTCCACGGGCGCACTAGCTTGCAGGCCGGTGGAACCCGTGCTGGGCGCGCAGTTCATTGGACCGATCCCGACGTCGACGCGGTGCAGTCATCTTCCCCCGACTGCGAGCTGATGATCCCCGAGCTTGAACAGGAAGACGTTGAGATCCATAGCAACTACAACAACGCGGCGTTTTTAGTGACCGGCTCATGGCCGCAATTTGCAGATATTCGCAGTCTCGATGTCGGCGAAGGCCGCTTCTACGACTGGGAGGACAACGTGCAAGGCCGCCGCGTCGCGTTTCTCGGGAGCGACGCCTCAAAACAATTATTTCCCGGACGTAGCCCGATCGGCGAAAACCTCTATCTCAACGGTTTTCCATACATCGTGATTGGCGTGATGCGCACCAAAAAACAGGATTCCAGTTACGACGGATGGGACGTGAACAAGATTTTCGTCCCCTTTGGCGCGATGCGCCGAGATTTTCCCGATAAACCTCCCGGCACTCCCGTAACCTTCGACCAATTGCTGGTGACGCCGAGATCGGTCGACCAGCATGACATTTGCAAACATGAAATTCGAACGGCGCTCGGGCGCATGCACAACTTCGATCCCAACGACAAGGAAGCGTGCCCCATCTGGGACACCGTGCAAGAAGCCAAGGCATTCGAAACCATGACCACCGGGATGAAGTATTTCCTCGGTGCCGTAGGAGTTGTCACCTTGCTGCTCGGCGGCCTCGGCGTGATGAACGTCATGATGGTCGCCGTCCGTGAGCGCACCCGCGAAATCGGCGTGCGCAAAGCTCTCGGTGCTCCGGCCAAAGTAATCCTGCGCCAGTTTTTTATCGAAGCCTTGCTGATCGCGGTAATCAGCGGTGGCGGAGGGCTCGCGGTCGCCTACGGGCTTTGCGCTCTGGTGAACTTGCTCCCCATGCCGGACTTCTTCGCCGGGCTGCTCGCAACCTGGACGACCGGAGTCCTCGCTTGTGCACTGCTGGGGACGATCGCGGTCCTCTCAGCTCTCTACCCGGCGCGCAAAGCGGCGTCCATCGACCCAATTGAGGCCTTGCGCTTCGAGGCCGGAGGTTAGCCGTCCCGGCATTATGTTACTCGAGATCATCGTCGAAGCCTGGAATGCGCTGAAGCGCAATGTAACCCGCAGCCTTCTGACAATGCTGGGCATCGTCTGGGGCATCGCCACCGTCACTCTGCTCATTGCCTACGGCAACAGTTTTCGCCAGATCCTGGTCGGCGGATTTGATGCCTTCGGCAAAAGCGTTGTCATCTGCTGGCCGCAGCAAACCAGCGAGCAACCGGGCGGTCAGCGCGCCGGCAAGAAAGTGGTCTTCGAAAAAGCCGATCTCGATATGGTCAAAGAAACCGCTCCGCTGGTAAAGCATGTCTGCCTTGAGACGGTGCGCCGGCCGGGCATTGCTTACGAGGATCGCATGGTCGGCACCGCCGCCATCCGCGGCGTTTGCCCCGAATATGGGGAAATGCGAAATGAAGTTCCATCCGAGGGACGCTGGATCGACAGTGGCGATGAATTGGAGCGGCGGCGCGTTTGTTTTCTCGGAGGCCGCATCCGCGAGCAACTATTCAGCGGCAGGCCCGCGATCGGCGAAACTGTGCTGATCGGCGGGGTGCGATTCACGGTCATCGGTGTGATGGCCCGCAAAATCCAGTTGAGCAATTACTTCAGCAGCGACGACGAATCGGTTTGGATTCCCTATTCTGCCGCCGGTGATATGTGGGACACTCGCTACGCGGCGGTCATGGTTTTTGAACCCATCGCTCCGCAATTTGAAAAAGCTGCTATGGCACAGGTTTTGGCCGCAGTCGCGACCCGCCAACAATTTTCTACTACCGACAAAAAAGCCATCCAGATGTTCGGTCGCGATGAGTTCCGCCCGGTCATTGACGGCCTTACCATTGGCTTGCAAGTTCTTTTGACCTTTATCGGCACGCTTACGCTCGGGATCGGCGGTGTCGGAGTCATGAACATCATGCTCGTCTCGGTCGACGAGCGCATCCGCGAGATTGGCCTGCGTCGCGCCCTCGGCGCTAAAAAAAGTCAGATCAAATTTCAATTCCTGGCTGAGACCCTGCTGATCATGATGATCGGCGGCGCAATCGGCGTAGCCTTGTCCTATGTAATCGCAGTCGCGGTCGGTACCCTTCCCATGATGGGGCCGATGTTCGAAGACGAATCCGGGAAAGGCGACATCCATCTGCGCATTTCCATCATTACGGTTACGCTTTCCACGATCGTCTTGCTGCTCGTGGGAGTGTTGAGCGGCATGGTACCGGCGATGCGGGCATCGAAGCTGGATCCCGTCGAAGCCCTACGGTACGAATGATCAGGTTCCAGGAATTGCGCTAATCTCGCGCCCGGTTTTTGATCCAGATCGGCGTGCCAACAAACCCGAAGGCCTTTCGAATCTGGTTCTCAAGAAACCGCTGATATGAGAAGTGCAGCTTCACCGCGCGATCGGTAAACAGAATGAACGTCGGCGGTGCGACCGCAGCCTGCGTCATGTAGTAAATCTTCACTCGCTGCCTTACCGGGACCGATGCCCGGTCGAAATCAACGTGCTTCAGGAAGCGGTTCATTTCGCCCGTGGTTACGCGTTTTCGCCGTTCCCGCGCAACCTCTTCCAGCGCGGGGAAAATCTGCTGCACGCCCTTTCCTGTTTCAGCCGAGATGAAAAGCAACGGAGCGTAGCTCAGGAACTTCAACGCATACCGTAGCCGTTGCTCGTATGCTTCTCGGTCAGCCGGTCGCTTGTTATCTCTGATCCGCGCAGCCTTCGACTGGCTCACCGCCGGCTTTTGTCCGCTGGTAATCAAATCCCATTTGTTCACGATGATGATCAGAGACCTCCCGCTCTCGTGAGCATAACCAGCGATTACCGCATCGAGCGCGCTCACTCCTTCCGTCGCGTCTATGACCATCAGCGCAATGTCCGCTGCCTCCAGATGCTTGCGTGCCATCACCACCGAAAGCTTTTCCGCCATGAGGTGAGTCTTGCCTTTACGGCGAATGCCGGCAGTATCGATAAAGCGAAACTTCATCCCGTCTTTTTCAACCACTTCATCGACTGCATCGCGGGTTGTGCCGGGTATAGGTGAAACTATCGATCGTGTGGTACCGGTTAGCCGGTTCAACAGCGTCGACTTCCCGACGTTGGGATGGCCAATGATGGCGACTTTAACCTCGCGCTCTTCCGTTGACTCGGGCTGGACTTCATCTTCGCCCGATATGTCCTCTGTTTCTTTATGATCTTGAGGAAGTATCTCAACGATCGCGTCCAGCAAATCATCTACGCCGCGTCCGTGGTCAGCGGAAATCGGAAAGATCTTTCGCACTCCCAGACGATGAAAGTCATCCGCCACGCCTGCCTGCTTGTCGCTATCGATCTTATTTACGGCCAGAAACAGCGGTTTACCGCTGCGTATGAGTAGCCGCGCCAATTCCATGTCAGGCGCGGCCAATTCCGTTCGCCCATCGACCACCATGACCACCGCTGCTGCCTCGTCGAGAGCGACTTTGGCCTGCTGAAAAATCTGCGACGGAATGAAATCGCTTTCTTCCGGAATGATTCCGCCGGTGTCGACCACGCGCAGTGCGTGGCCGGCCCACTCGGTCTCGCCGTAGAGCCGATCGCGTGTAATGCCGGGTTCATCGCCAACAATGGCCCGCCGCGATCCGACCAGCCGATTGAACAGAGTAGATTTGCCGACATTCGGCCTTCCGACAATGGCTATTAATGGCGCGGATGCCGAGGCCGGTGCTTTGCTCGCTGCTGATTTCGAGAGAGTCAATTTGGTTTTGTGGTGTCGAGAAACAATTGATCGCTGACGGACCCACTCACAGCCGACTGTATTATAAGATGTGCCGCCGTTTTCCCAATCCGTCCCTGCCCAGCCCCATTCAGCGGGCGAAAAACTCTCGCTATCGCAGTTCTTTTCTCCCGGAGGAGTGCTCTCTCGCGCGCATCCCGGCTATGAATTCCGCCGCGGACAATTGCAAATGGCGCAAGCCATCCAGCAGGCCCTTCACGAAAAGCGGCATCTGATCGTTGAAGCCGGCACCGGAACCGGCAAAACTCTGGCTTACCTGCTGCCGGTGATTCTCTCCGGCAAACGAGTCATTATTTCAACCGGCACTAAGAACCTTCAGGAGCAGCTTTTCTTTAAGGATGTCCCGTTTCTCGAACAAGCCCTCTTCCCCAACGGCGATCGAAAACTGAACGTCTGCTACATGAAGGGTCGCAACAACTATCTGTGCAAGAAGAAACTATACGACCTCACCGATGTGCCTGTGCTCAGCGGTTTGGAAGAAATTGAGCATTTCCGGGCCATCGCCGCCTGGGAAAAAACCACAGCCACCGGAGACCGCGCGGAATTGGCTTCCCTGCCCGAGGCCAGCGCGCTCTGGCACCGTCTCGACGCCCGTTCGGACACATGTCTGGGGCAAAAGTGCAGCGCATTCGACCGATGCTTCATCACCGAAATGCATCGCCGTGCCAATGAGAGTGACATCATCATCGTCAATCACCATCTTTTCTTCGCTGATCTCTCGATCAAGCAGCAGGCCGAGTACGCGCCGGACGCCGGAATTCTTCCCGAAGCCGGTGCGGTGATTTTCGACGAAGCTCACGAACTCGAAGACGTGGCCGGTAGTTATTTCGGCGTTTCCGTCGGCAATTGGCGAGTCGAAGAGTTATGTCGTGACGCCGAAGCGTCTTTGCAGCGCAATCACATGCTTTCCGCAGCCTTGGCGGGAGCGGTCAAGAGCCTTCGGGACCGGTGCATGTTCTTCTTTGCTCTATTGCCGCAGGGCGAGGGCCGGTTTGCGTTTGAAAACCGGCGCGACTTTCTGGAAGAAAACGGAGACGAATTTATTTCCCTGCAGCAATCCCTGCAACGTTTGGGCTCGGAACTCGAGAACCTGCCGTCGAAGCCGGAGGAAGTCTTCGCGCTGACGCGGCGCGCGCAGGAAATCCAGGTGCAGTTGGCCTTTCTGATGGAGTCGGAAGACAAAAACACCGTCTTCTGGATCGAGCGCCGGCGCGGCGGCGCGACTGCAGGCGGACGATCGAATGTGTTTCTACAGGCCACTCCGATCGATATTGCTCCGATTCTCAAGAACTGTTTGTTTGAGAATTTGGATTGTGCCGTCCTCACTTCTGCCACTCTGGCCGTAAGCGGCGGCTTCGAATACGTAAAACGCCGCCTGGGCCTTGAATACGCTCGTGAAACCGTGCTGCCGTCGCACTTCGACTATGAGAGCCAGGCCATCCTGTACGTCCCGCCCGATCTGCCCGACCCGCGCACGCCGCAATTTTCGGTTCAAGCCTCCGACCGGATTCGTCAGCTTCTGGAAATCACCCGCGGGCGTGCTTTCGTTCTGTTTACCAGCTACGCGCAGATGAACGACGTTTATCAGCGATTGCTCGGCGTCCTGGAATACCCCATGCTGCGCCAGGGAGACGCGCCAAAGAGCAGCCTGCTTGAAGAATTTCGCCTGACGCCGAACGCAGTTCTCTTCGCCACGTCCTCGTTCTGGCAGGGCGTTGATGTGCAGGGGGATCAGCTCAGTTGCGTGATCATCGATCGTTTGCCTTTCGCGGTGCCCACCGATCCTGTGATTGCGGCTCGCATCAAGGCCATTGACGCCGACGGCGGCAATGCCTTCGTGCAATTTCAAGTGCCGGCCGCAGTCATCACTCTCAAACAGGGCTTTGGCCGCCTGATTCGCTCGCTTCACGATCGCGGGCTTCTGACGCTTCTCGACAACCGCATCCTCAAGAAGCAATACGGCCGCGTCTTTCTCGAAAGCCTGCCCAACTACCGGAAGACGACAGAATTAAAGCAGGTCGAAGATTTTTTCGGCGTTCGCTAACTCGTGTTCGAGAGGTCTGCGCCTCGGCGTTCGTGCCCGACCCACGTTACAACCGCGACCAGCGCCGCAATGATCAACACCGTCCATCCCAGCACCGGCGCGTAACTGCCTCCATAATGCTGCTCGGCAAGTCTCGCCTGAAACACCGCATTGCGCGACGAGATGAGATTACCTAACTGGTAGGCAAATCCCGGAAACGTTCCTCGCACGGCCGGCGGCGAAAGCTCGTTTAGGTGCGCCGGAATCACGCCCCATGCGCCCTGCACCATAATCTGCATCAGGAAACTCCCCACCGCAAGCATGGGGACGGTTTTCGAATAAGCCCACAAAGGGATGATCGGGATTGTCAAGAGTGACGCTGTGATGATCGCGCGGCGCCGGCCGATTCGCTCGGAAAGCGTACCGAAGGAGATTCCGCCGATCAACCCCCCGATGTTATACAGGATGGCAATCCATCCCACAGTGTGCGGGGATAGCTCATGGTTTTTTTCAAGAAATGTCGGGTACAGATCCTGGGTTCCGTGGCTGAACGAATTAAAGATGGACATCAGCAGTACCAGGAACAGAAAACTTCCCAAATATTTCCAGATGTCCGAGCCAAGTTGACGTTCCGCCTGGCGCGAGACCTGAGACTTCAACCAGGCCGGGGACTCGTCCACCTTGGTGCGAATGTAGATAACCAAAAATGCGGGCAGCGCGCCAACGATAAACATCCCTCGCCAGCCGATGAATGAAAAGGCCGTGCCATACAAGAGCGCTGCCATCAAATAGCCCACTGCATAGCCTTCCTGAAGCAATCCCGAGAAGAAACCGCGGCCTTCTTTCGGTAACGTTTCAAACGCCAGCGCCGCGCCCACGCCCCATTCCCCGCCCATGGCAATCCCAAAGAAAGCCCGCATGATCAGAAATGTTTTCAGCGACGGGGCGAACGCCGAAGCAAGCTCAAAGACAGAATAAGCAACGATGTCGATCATCAAGGCCGGGCGGCGGCCGAAACGGTCGGCGATTAAGCCGAAAATAAAAGCCCCGACCGGCCGCATGGCCAGCGTGAGAAAAATGGCCTCAGTGACTACCGAAACTTTGGTCTGGAACTCACGGGCAATGGCGCTGACACAAAAAATCAATATGAAGAAATCGAAAGCGTCGAGAGACCATCCCAGAAAGCAGGCAACAAACGTGTTCTTTTGCACCGAAGTCAATCGGCGAAAGCGGCCCAGAATTTCCATTCAAGTTGTCGGTACGCGAAAGCCTTCCGATGCTAGCACAGCCGTGAGGGTCGAAAGTGTTCTCTTGACATGGCGGCGATTGGCTGTATGCTTTTATCCCGAACCCGGCATCCGCAGGCCGTTTTGCCGGAACTTGACCAACCAGAAAGGATGCTCCCCATGCCACACCGCTCGAGACTATCATTCACCCGGCTTCTGATTGCCAGCTTGGCCCTGCTCTTTGTCGCAGGACTCGGACAAAGTTATGCCGCGCGCTACAACGTCGGCTCCCAGAATACGACTTACGCCGATCCTTACGTCCCGCGTCCGGGCACGAAACCTTGCGTCGTGACCTTGTTCTCCAACGTGGCATTCGACAACTTCAATCCCTACAACTTCAATTACACACCGCCTTCGGACTGCACCGGACCCTGGCAAAAAGTGGTTTTCGCGGCCGATATCTCCGTCACCAAGGGCATCCAGTACGATCGCACGGCGAACTTCTGGATCGGCGGGGCAAATATTTATTTCGGCACCACAGCCGAGCCCTCGCCTCAGCACGGCCCGTACTGGCACGTTGAGTCCGATCTCACTGACTACAGCCCGCTGTTTACCGCAGCACAGAACGGCCAAGCCGACATCGGGAATCTGGTAAATGATCAGTACACCGGCGTGATCTATGCCAGCGCCAAATTGTTCTTCTATCCCATCGACTCAAAGCTTCCCGCGCCCAAGCCGTTCAATGTTGTGCTTCCCATGTCTGCGGGACCGGACGGCGGAACGGTCACGATCAGCCCCACGAACCCCCAGCTCGCACAAACTTTCACTCTGCCCACCAACATTACCGGAGCGTATCTTGACGTCTACGCGCAGAGTCAGGGGAGCAATGACGAGTTCTGGTACACCTGCGTTCCCAACAACCTCACGAGCGAGCTCGAGAGTTGCGGAAACACGGCATTCCGCGAAGGAGAGGTCACGATCGATGGCCAGCCTGCCGGCGTCTCGCCCATTTACCCGTGGATATTCACCGGCGGAATCGATCCTTTCCTTTGGTTCCCGTTGCCTGGAGTTCAAACCCTCAACTTCACTCCGTATCGCGTGAACCTGACTCCGTTCGTAGGCCTGCTCAGCAACGGCCAGCCTCACACCGTGGCACTGAGCGTGTTTAATGCTGAGGATTTTTCCGCCACAGCAACCTTGCTATTGAACACCGACCCCAATGTCTCGCAAGTGACCGGCTGGATCACCAAAAACAACCTGCACGCCAATCCAAGCCCCAAGACGACGGCGGATATCAAGAACTCTAACGGCGACGTCACCGGAACGGTTTCGATAACCTCGCAGCGCACCTTCACCATCGCGGGATACGCCGTGACCAGCGCGGGCATGGTGACGACGAAGGTCAACCAGAGCGTTAATTTTTCAAACCAGCAGGGATTCATCATCAACAACAACGAGTACATGCAGAGCATCTCGCAGGCCACCGACATCACGTCGACAACCACCCAAGTCGCCGGCGGCGTGACCACGAAAACCTTCCAGCAAAGTTCCTACCCGCTGGTTATCAGCATTACTGACCTGTTCAATTCCAACGGCACCGTCAACCAGATCACGACCGCGCAACAGGAGAACTATTCCAACGGCAACGTTCAGGTGGGAGCCCACCAGGTCAGCGCCTATACCCGAGATAACGTTGTGTCACCGACCGATAACCTGCTGTTGACTGGCCAGTTCCAGATCATTTCCAACTCCGATCAGTCCAGTTCGCAGCACTACGTTTATTTCGATTCCACCGGCAAGTGCTACGACCTGGCGCTGGCCGCGGCGAACAACAAGCTGACGTCTTTCACCTACAACTGCGATAACTATTAGAAACCGACCTCAACCGCACGGAAAAATGTTCCGTATGGAACATTTTTTCGTGCCAGGGCGTGAATTTCCACGTGGGAAAATGTTCCACGTGGAACATTTTTTGGTGGAGAAAGCGTGCCGTACGGGGTCTACCCCCCCTTCCATTTTCCTCGTAAAATATTGATTCGATTGATCCTCGATCAGGGGATATTCTGGAAGTTGTTGATGGCAAAGGAGTTAATGGTCAAAATCTAGATACTAAAGGACTTATATTCGCGCGCTGTTTAACTAATGGTTAACAGCAAGGGCTGGGGCACTAAACCCAGCGAGAAGGGGCGTGGCGTGTTATTTCGCGGTTCGTCGCCTCCGCGGGGCCGTTTTTAGGCGAGAGTGCGGACGACGGCGTATTCGTGAGAATAGGCTTCACGGCCGCGCCGGCGGGGCCGTCGGCGCGGCAAGATCAGCACGATTTAGCTCGCGCCGCGGGTTGCGCGGCCGTGACTCGGCTAGGCTACTTCACCAGGCTCGAAGTCTTGCGCCAGTCCTCCGTAATCATTGCGCAGGCGTTCTTCACGTTGTTGGCAATGCTGCCTTTTTCCCTCGTTTCGAGGACGTCGCCGCTTTTGTTGGAAATCTCGATCTGGTTATCGCGCGCCCAGCCGTGCTCGATATGATTGAGCGTGATGATGTAATCGGCTTTCTCAGGCACGGTGGTGACGCGGGCCTCCGGACACTGCTTCTGGAAGTCCTTGGTCAGTTCCATCGACTGGTCACGGCGGGAGTTCCAGTTGCTGCCGTGACTCGACGACTGCATGAATACGCGGGGAACGTTGTCGCTGACCGCGGGCGTGGCCACGGCGGGTTGGTAGTTCGTAGATTGCTCTTGCTGCGCGGCTGCGCTTGTGGGCGCGTTGGTTGGCTGCACTGCTGGTTTGCTTTGAGCGGCTCCCAAAACTGCGCTTAGGGCCGCAAAAATGGTCAAGCTGACTGCATAGGTGTGTCTCATTCAGTCTCTCCCTAGCTGTTGAGTTGTACCCGAGGATCGATCCCAGAAATACGTGGCGCAATTGGAACGGTACAGATTAGTGGACGCACAAATTTATCTTGTCGCATGCGCGGCCGAAATGGTTCGTTAGTGCCAGGGATTGGCACGGTAGGGCCAGGCTGCGCTCATTGCTTGTTTTCAGGCGTCCCTACGGGACGAGCATTCCCCGCGAGGTTCGAGATGAGGGCGCTGGTTGGGGAGGGGTTTCAGGGGGGTTCAGTGTCCGGGTTCGTCATCAGGATTCCCTGAGGCTGCATTTGTTAAATCTGGCCTCGCCGGGGTCTTTCGACTGCGCAGGTGCGCCGCTGCGCGGCACACCTGCTCTGCTCAAGATGACAATGGTGAGGGGATTGTTCGTTAAGTAGCACGTGCATAGGAAGAACGCGCCTCAGCCTGACAGCTTCGGTTGATGCATAGGTCCTTCGTTGGGAGCCGCTCGCAAGCGAGCGGCTCCGCGGCCTCAGGATGACAATGGTGAGATTTCGGCTGGGTGACATCGTACGCCGCGGAGCTTCGCTCCGCTTGGACAGCCGAGGACGGCTGTCCCCACGTGGTTCTTGCGGTCCGCTTTACAGGTTTCGAGGCAAGCTGGTACGATAGAAGGCGTTACGAATAAAATCGAATAACAATAAACAACGAGACAGGAGTGCATCAGGTTAGTGCTAGCCAGAGAGCAAAAGAAATCCGTCATTGATCAGTATGCGGTGCATGCGAGCGACACGGGAAGTCCGGAAGTGCAGATCGCGCTACTCAGTGAGCGCATTGGTCAACTGACGGAGCACTTCAAAGCCCATCAGAAAGACCACGGCTCACGCCGCGGCCTGCTGATGCTGGTGAGCAAACGGCGTCGTTTGCTCGACTACCTCAAGACCTACGATACAGGGCGGTACAAGACCGTCGTGCAGAAGCTGGGACTGCGGAAGTAGCTCTACTGGATCCCACTTATTCGATCAGGTTGATCCGTATGGATCCCACGTTTCGCAAACCACGAAACGTGGGCCACCCGATCGCACCCTCAGGCCATCCTGCCTGTTAAGGAAAAATCATGAAACAAGAAGTGACTGTAGAACTTTCCGGGGGAAAGACAATTTCCTTTGAAACCGGAAAACTGGCCAAACAAGCCCACGGCGCGGCCGTGGTGCGAATAGGCGAAAACGTAGTACTGGCAACGGCGGTAGCGAATGCCGATCCGAGGGAAGGGATCGATTTCTTTCCGCTGACGGTGGATTACCGCGAATACACCTACGCCGGCGGGCGAATTCCCGGCGGATTCATCAAGCGCGAAGGGCGGCCGAGCGAGCGCGAAATTTTGACCAGCCGGCAGATTGACCGGCCGGTGCGTCCGCTATTTGCGGATGGATTCAAGTGCGAGACGCAGGTGATTGCGTTTGTGCTTTCGGCGGACACGGAGAACGATCCGGATGTGGCGGCGATCAACGGCGCGTCATGCGCGCTGACGCTTTCTGACATTCCCTTCCTGGGCCCGGTGGGCGCGGTGCGGGTGGGACTGGTGAACGGTCAGTTCATCGTGAATCCGACGTATGCGGAGATGCGCGACAGCCTGCTGAACATTATGGTCGTCGGCACGGCGGACGGCATTGTGATGATCGAGTCCGGCGCCAAAGAAGTGAAAGAAGAGACGGTAGTGGACGCGATTGAGTTTGGCCACGCCGAGATCAAAAAGATCTGCGCGGGGATCAACCAACTGCGCGAGAAGGCGGGCAGGCCGAAGCGCACGGTTGAGCCGCCGGAGTTCGATCAGAAATATTACGACGCGCTGAAGAAAAAAGTCGGCAAGGAACTGACGGATGCGCTGGATACGCAGAAGCATCCCAAGGCCGAGAGCTACACGCTGGTGAAAGAGCTGAAGAAGAAGCTGCAGGCGGATATTCCGGAAGACGACGAAGAAGCGCAGGCCAAGCTGAAACATTATTACGAAACGCTGCGCGAGCGGATTTTCCGCGACGAGGTGATCGAGAAGAAGCGGCGTCCGGATGGAAGGGCGTTCGACCAGATCCGGGATATATGGGTTGAAGTCGGCGTGCTGCCGAGAACGCATGGTTCGGCGATCTTTACCCGCGGCGAAACCCAGGCGCTGGTAACCACCACGCTGGGCACTTCGGACGACATGCAGCGGCTGGAAGTTTTCGAAGGCGAAGCCAAAAAGCGCTTCATGCTGCATTACAACTTCCCGCCGTTCTCGGTGGGCGAAGTGCAGTTTTTGCGCGGCGCAGGACGACGCGAGATCGGACACGGCGCGCTGGCGGAGCGAGCGGTTTCAGCGGTGTTACCGACCGAAGAAAACTGGCCGTATGCGATGCGCGTGGTGTCGGACATTCTGGAGTCGAACGGATCGTCGTCGATGGCGACGGTGTGCGGGGCTTCGCTCTCGCTGATGGATGCGGGCGTTCCGCTGAAGTCGCCGGTGGCGGGCGTGGCGATGGGGTTGGTGAAGGAAGGCGACGACTACGCGATCCTCACCGACATTGCCGGAGCCGAAGATCATTACGGCGATATGGATTTCAAGGTCGCCGGAACCAAGGACGGGATCACGGCGCTGCAGATGGATATTAAGGTCGGCGGCATCACGGCACAGATCATGCGTGAGGCGCTGGCGCAGGCGCAGCGCGGGCGCTTGTTCATCCTCGACAAGATGAACGAGGCGATCGGCGGGCATCGCGAGAAAGTTTCGGCGTATGCACCAAGAATTTACACGCTGCAGATTCCGGTCGATAAGATTCGCGACGTGATTGGACCCGGCGGCAAGATGATCCGGTCGATCATTGAGCAGACCGGCGTGAAGATCGACGTGGAAGACACGGGCAAGGTCAATGTGGCGTCGAATGACGAAGCATCGGCGAACAAGGCATTGCAGATCATTCGCGATCTGACCGCGTCTGCCGAAGTAGGAAAGACGTATCTCGGGAAAGTCACGCGGCTGGCGGATTTCGGCGCGTTTGTCGAGATCATTCCCGGCACCGAAGGTCTGCTGCACATCAGCGAAGTGGCGGAGCACAGAATTAAGGATGTCCGCGACGAACTGAAGGAAGGCGACCAGGTGCTGGTGAAGGTGCTGGCGGTTGAAGGCAACCGGATCAAGCTGTCGCGCAAGGCAATCCTTAAGGAACAACGCGCGAAGATGGCGGCGAGCGGCGGCGGACCGACCGATGGCGGTGGTGGTCCGGCTGAACCACAGGCTGACGGCGTTCCGGCTCCGGCTGCGGCACCAGCGCCAGCGTTGACGATTGAAGGCGGCGGCGATTTCGATGAAAGCGAAAACGAGCCGAACTTCAACCGCGATCCTGCTTACGCAGGTGACCGCGGACCGGATCGAGGCGGCGACCGTGGCGGAGATCGCGGAGGCGATCGTGGCGGGCGCGGTGGTCGTGGCGGAGGCGGCGGCGGACGCGGCCGGCGTCATGGAGGACGCGGTGGACGCGGCGGCGGTGGTGGCCGCGGCGGACCTGGCGGAGGAAGACACTAATCGGAAGGCAGAAGTGAGAAGTTAGAATGCAGAAGTAACAAAAGCAGAATGGGCCGCTCCGAAAGGGGCGGCTTTTTTCTGGGCTGGATGGTTTACCTTTTAGTTAATAGTTTATTGCTCGTAACTCATTGATTCCAGATATTTTAGTATCTAACTATCATATTTATCAATATTTTACGTCGATATGCCTGCCTGGTTTTGTTGATTCTAAAGCTGGTTACAGTGTAAACGCAGCTGTATTAGATATGTCCTTCCCGGCCAATCCTACCGGGTCCGTAACATCAGCCTGAGCCGGGATGTTTAGCTTTCGGTTAACGGTACGCGGCCATTCCGCCCGGCACTATCCGTTTCACGACTTGGATTTTGGCGTGAGCAGGCTCGGCCGGTCGATGGCGCTGCCGTTGAAGATGACGGTGTCGATGTGATCGAGCGCTCCGATGTCGGCGCGAGGGTCGGCGTCCAGGATGAGAATGTCGGCGAGGCGTCCTGCCTCGATGCGGCCGACATCTTTCCAGCCGTAGATATCCGCATAATTTGTAGTGGCGGCGGCGAGCGCTTCGCGGGGCTGAAGTCCAATGCGGTGCAGAAGTGCGATCTCGAGGTGCAGACCGCTGCCCGGCATGATGCCGTAGGAGGGCGCGATGCTGGCGGCGAGAAACTTGGCGCCGAGCTGGTAAAGGCGCGCGTCGAGCGATTCCTTGTGCCAGGCGCAGTTGCGGACGTAGTCGCGGCGCTCGGCGGGCAGGCTGGCGAGGTATCCCGAAGCGCCGGTTTTGGGGTCAACGGGAACGTCGAGGTCGGAGGCGTTGATGATGGCAGCCGATGGCGCGGTCCAGGGATTGGGGATATCGAGCGAGTCGGCGGTAGCTTCCATCGATAGAGTCGGCATGAGCGCGGTGTTGGACTTTGCGAGCTGCGCGCCGTAGTCGGAGACCTCGCTGGAGGCGGGATCGACGGTACACATGGCGCGATAAGCGTCTTTTGCGGCGGAGAGATTGTCGGCGCGAGTGAGTTTTGCGGACTCGGGCGCGAGTTCGGTGAGGAAGTGATCGTCGCGGACGAGGGCTTCGACTCCGGCGTGGATGGCGTAAGGATAGCTGGTGAAGGCTGGCTCGGCGATGATGGCGAGACTGCGACGGCGAGCTGCAGCCACGATGACGTCAACCTGATCGGGCCAGACATCGTAGCTGATGGTGACGCCGCGAAAGCCTTGATCGGCGAGATGGTTGACACGGGCGATGAGCTGGTCGTTCGTAAGACGGCGATCGTGCAGGCGGTGATCGAGCATCGGCTTGTCGGAGGGGTCGGCGCCTTGCTCGGAGTATCCGGTGATGGGAGCGCCGAGAAAAAGGCGCGGGCCGGGCGAAGCATTGCGAAAAATGTTGGTTTCGCCGTCGCCGCCGCCATCGGGCAGGATTGTGGCGACGTAGACGGTGGTGACGCCGTTGTAGAGATAAGCGTTGGCGAAGGATTGATTGCGGAGCGCGCCGAATCCGTCGATGAGGCCGGGGATGAGAAATTTGCCGTGGGCATCGATGCGCGGAGTGTTGGGCGGAATGGTGACTTGCGATGCCAGGCCGGCAGCGGTGATTTTGCCGTCGTCAATCAGTACGACCGCGTTGTCGATATCGTTGGCGGAACGGCCGAAGTTGTTGAGATCGACGAGGGTGGCGCCGACGATGGCGAGGGTTTGGGCGGAGGATGGAAGGGCCAGCACAAGCAAAAAGAACACCAGCTTTCGGGCGGACATGATTGGTTGGACGAGTTGGGAGCGCGGGAGTGAGCGGTCAGCCATCACCCCAGGGAAAGTGCAGATCACATAGGCCACGGGCAGCTGTAGCGGCGAAGGGTAAGGATCATCTACCAAAACAATGATTTAACCGGGGGCATTGTCTCCGTCCGATTGCCGTAACCGGACGCATATGGGACGCACTCGATCCGAATCCGACCCAGCCTCGATCTGCAGCTGAATTCGTCCGGTTCTCTCGAATAGTTAGGATAGTGGATAACGAGCGTGTCGGGCCCGCTCCACTCCAAGTCTAGAGACCGAGGGCTGCTCGCGATTGTAAAAACTTCAGCCGAGCGGCCTCTAAACAGATCGCGAAACGGCCCCTCTTTTTTCAACTGCAACTGGACCGAGCTGTGAAATGAGTCCATCGCGCCGCAGTCCTCTTCCCGCACTCTGGCTACAGCGCGGCCGTCGGGGGAGGACACAGGAGCAAAGTCGTACCGTCCGCACATGACGAATCCAAACAACCCTATGAGCGTGAGCAAGGCTGAAGCGAAAGCCAGAAGCACTGCGCCACCCCTAAGCGGCAGCTTCCATGGGGTTCGCCAGCCGCCCGCGAGGCACCACAGGGCCGCGGAAATTCCGGACAGGGCCAACGCGATGATTAAAACAATTATCATCACCCTCTTGCAGCTGGAACGGCAGCTCTCTTCGGCAGGATTTCTCCGATGCGGCGGATTTGGGCACCGACGCCGCGCAGTTTTTCTTCGATGTTTTCGTAGCCGCGATCGATGTGGTAGACGCGGTCGATGATGGTTTCTCCGTCGGCGACGAGGGCGGCGAGGACGAGTGAAGCGGATGCACGCAGATCAGAAGCGAGCACGGCGGCTCCGCTCAAAGCTGACTTTCCCTGCACGATGGCGCGGCGGCCTTCGATCTTGATATTGGCTCCCATGCGAACGAGTTCCTGAGCGTGCATGAATCGATTCTCAAAGATATTTTCGGTGATGACCGATGCGCCGTCGGCTTGCGTAGCCAGAGCCATGTATTGCGCCTGAACGTCGGTGGGAAAGCCGGGATATTCTTCGGTGGTCATCGCCGCGGCTTTCAGCGGATTGTCACCCATGACGCGGACAGATTCTTTTCCCTGCGCGGTTTTCACTCCGGCTTCGGCGAGCTTTTGCAGTAGCGCGCTGAGATGCGCCGGGTTGCAGTCGGCGACGTTGAGATCTCCGCCGGTCATGCCGCCGGCGATAATGAAAGTTGCGGCTTCGATGCGGTCGGGAATGATGCGGTGTTTTGCGCCCTTAAGTTTGGCCACGCCTTTCACGCGAATCGTGGAAGTTCCCGCGCCTTCGATCTTCGCACCCATTTTCTTGAGAAGATCGGCGAGGTCGGCGACTTCCGGTTCGCAGGCGCAATTCTGCAAAACAGTTTCGCCCTCGGCAAGAACGGCGGCCATCAGCAAATCTTCGGTCCCGGTGACGGTAATTTTGTCGAAGACGATCTCAGCGCCTTTCAGGCGCTGGGCGCTGGCTTCGACGTATCCGTGCTCTTGGGTGATAGTGGCGCCGAGACGCTCGAGGCCTTTGATGTGCAGATCGATGGGGCGCGCGCCGATGGCGCAGCCACCAGGAAGCGAAACGCGGGCGCGTCCGCAACGCGCGACCAGAGCGCCGAGAACGAGAGTGGACGCGCGCATGGTTTTCACGAGTTCATACGACGCTTCGGGCGCGGCGAGATTCTGGCAGTGGATCGTCGTGCGGTGATGAGCGCGCCCGTAGCCAAGTTCGACGTCGGCTCCCATGGCGGTGAGCAGTTTGCGGGTGGTCTCGATGTCGCGGACTTTAGGGATATTTTCGAGGATGACCGGCTCATCGGTGAGCAGGGCGGCGGCCATGCAAGGCAGCGCGGCGTTCTTGGCTCCGCTGATGTGAACCGTGCCAAGAAGCGGTGTGCCTCCGCGGATGACGAATTTGTCCATGGGTGAAGAACTATTTTATAGGAGTTGGTTGTCAGTCATAAGTCCTCAGTCCTCAGTCATCAGTCGTTAGTCGTCGGTCGTTAGGACGGAATAACCACAGGGGAAGCGCGAAAAATCTTAAATCGCAAAGGACGCGAAGGATTCGCAAAGGGCGCAGAGAGCTTAGTGATTGGACCTCTCCTGGTTCGAGCTTTCGATGATGGCTTGCCGGAGATGATTACGCGATTTTTTGAGGGCGCGAGTGGCTTGTGAGCAAGTTGATCCGGAGAGGAGCATTACCAGGGCGGCGGGAACGCTGTTGCCAGCTTGTTTCAATGCGGATTTGGCTGGCGCTCGGGAAATCCCGGCGGCCTGTTGAAGGATGCTTATAGCCCGTTCCTTGAGCTTGGAATTCTTCGGAACAACGTTCACCATCAGGCCGTCGTAGACGTAGCCAAGGCGCGTCATGGCGCCCGTCGAGAGCATGTTCAGGATCATTTTTTGCGCAGTCCCGGCTTTCATGCGGCTGGAACCGGAGACGACTTCCGGACCGACGTCAGTGACGATGGCGAGATCGGCAGATTTTTCCAGTGGGGAGTTCCGGTTGCAGGTAATAGCAATGGTCGTGGCACATCTGCTACGCGCGTATTTGAGGGCTGCCACGGTGAATGGCGTGCGCCCGCTGGCCGACACGCCGACGACTACATCCTTCTCTGCAGGATTTTTCCTGGTGATCGCGCTCTCGCCGAGGCGCGGGGAGTCTTCTTCTTTTTCGACCGCCGAGCTCAGAGCTTTGGTGCCTCCCGCGATCACCAGTTGAATTCGTCGCGGATTGAGACTGAACGTTGGCGGAAGTTCGGCGGCGTCGAGGGCGGCAATGCGTCCGCTGGTGCCGGCGCCGACGTAGATCAGACGGCCATTCTGGCTGAGCGCGCCAGCCATAACGTCGATGCCACGGGCAATCTGAGGTAAAGCGCGCTTAACGGCGGCGGCGACTTTGGCGTCTTCTCTATTGATGATGCGAGCGATTTCGAGCGAGGATTTGAGGTCGAGATTCTTGGCGGCGGGATTGAGCTTTTCGGTCGAGAGGCCGCTGAGATTGCGGGCGGTTCCCTTCCCGCGCTTGCTCCTGCTCAACGATTCTGCTCCAGCGCTTCGAGCACGGCGTCGTGAAATGCGGGACGGATTTCCTTAATGGCTTGATTCGAGCAGTCGGGCCAGGTGCGGTTGGTGAGCAGCGTCACGGACAGTTGTCGCTGCGGATCGATCCAGAGCGAAGTTCCGGTATAACCCAAGTGTCCATACGAAGCCGCCGAAAAATACTTGCCGGATTGCGAGGGCGACGACGGCGTGTCCCAACCGAGAGCGCGCGATGTGCCGGGCGGAGAGACTTCGCGGCGAGTGAACAGCGCAATCGTCTCCGGACGAACGATTCTGCGGCCGCCCGCAAGCATGGTTTCTGCGAAAAGGGAGACGTCGGGTGCGCTGGCAAATAATCCAGCGTGGCCGGCAACGCCTCCGAGCACGCTGGCATTTTCGTCCTGGACTTCGCCTTGAATGATGCGCAGGCGGAAGCTCTGGTCGTCTTGCGTGGGGGCGCAGCGCGGATGCCAGGTGAGCGGTGGCTTGAATGCAGTGCGTACCATGCCGAGCGGGCCAAAGATTTCGCGATGGCAGAAGTGGTCGAGAGTATCGCCGTCGTTGCCCTGGCGGGCGATGCGTTCGAGGGCAACGCCGAGAATTATGAATCCGATGTCGCTGTATTCGGCGCGGCTGCCGGGATCGGCGACAAGGGGCGTAGCAAAGGCCTTGGCGAGCAACTCATCTTTGCTGGTGGTTTCGAGGTAAAGTTTTTCGTAAGCCGGCAAGCCGGAGGAATGCGCCAGCAACATGCGGAAGGTGACGGCTTCGCGGCGAGGGTCGTCTTTCAGAAACTCGAAGACAACGCTGGTGACCGGAAGGTCAAGGTCAAGCAGGCCGCGATCGTAAAGAATCATCGCCATGGTTGTGGTGCCGATGGGCTTGGTGAGTGAGGCAAGGTCGAAAATTGTATCGGGCGTAGCGGATGCGGATTCAGCGTCGTAGGTGAGCAGGCCAAAAGATTTCAGACAAACGAGCTGGCCGCCGAATGTGACGGCCGCACAGGCAGCGGGAAAGGCGCGCTGGTCAATGGCAGCACGAAGAATATCGAAGGCGCGCGCAAACACCGAGTCCTGGTTTTGGTAGCGCGAGGGCAGAGGGTGTGAGCGGGGTTCGATGATCGGGTTATAGCAAAGTTGGCGGGTGCGGGTCAAAAGTGATCGATTTTGATCGGAGATTCGCCATCTTTTCTAGACTTCGATTTGAAAATTGCAATTTTGAATTTGTAATTTCAACCGGCGGCGTATGGCGGCAAGTTAGTTGTGGGCGGGGAGCCAGATTTCGTTGTCGGGGTTGTCGGCCAGCGGGGTCAGCAGGTGAGGAGTGATGATGATAAGGATCTCGTCGGTTTCGGTGGACTTGGTGTTGGTCACCATGGCCTGATTAATGCCCGGGATGCCGCCGAGTCCGGGAATGCCGGCCATGCTGCGCATTTCGCTATTGGTGACGGCGCCGGCCACCACGGCGGGCTCGCCTTCGCGCAAAGTGATGCTGCCCTTGTATTGACGGTTGGCGATGATAGGCACGCCGTTCAGACTCTGGCCAGCGAGGGTGCGGAGTTCCGTTTCAACATTTAACGCGATATCGCCGCTGCCGTAGACAGTGGGGCGGACTTTGACAATCAGGCCGAGGTCTTCATAATTGAACGACGGAAACGGCGCCTGATAACTGGAGTTGCCCAGCACCTGCGCGATGGCCGGGCTGTTGAAAACCGGAGCGTAGCTGGCAGTGAGGATGGGATAACGTTCGCCGATGCGGAAATTGGTGTCGTTGTTTTGCGAAGCGCGCATGGTGGCGTGCTCAAGAGTCTTCACGGAACTGCTGTTCAGCGATGCGGTAGCGACGATCTGGTCGAGGCTGAGACCCATTAGCGTTAATCCACCGCCGAAGGTGGCGAGTGGCTGGCTGAAGATGTTGTTCTGTTGGCCGGTGAGCTGCGCAAACAGCGCGGAGAGGCTCGAGGAACTGCCCTGGTTGATGGCACCGCTGGAAATCAGTTGGTTGATGAGATTTTGAATGCTCTGTCCGCCCAGCGCGGCCAGGGCCTCCGCGGGAATGTTATAGAGGTTGAAGTTGTTGGGAATGTGCATGCCCAGGCTGCGCATCATGGTGTGGTCGACTTCAAAGACCTGCATGTCCAGCATGACCTGCGGGCGTTCCTCGTTGTGGTGCTGGAGCAATTCGGTGACGGCGTTGAGGATCGGGATGGGTGCGCGGACAGTGATTTCACCCAGGCCGGCGGATTGCTGCAGCCAGCGCACGTCAAACAAGGTGCGGATGGCGCTGGTCAGTTCATTCAGATCGCCGGCGTTGGTGGTCGGAATGCGAAAGGTGCGCAGTGCAAGATGGTCGAACTGACGATGATTTTCGTCGGTATTTTTGAGAACGTAGACCTGTTTCGCCGCGCTGGGGACGAAGAATGATCCAGTGACGCTGCAGGCAGCGCGCATGGCGGTAAAGAAGTCGGTGGCGTCAAGGTCGAAGTGAAGATGGAAGGACTTCACGGAATCGTCGATTTCGGCCTTTATGCCGTAAGCGTTGGCTACCTGGCTGAGCAGCGCGAGCGAGTCGCCGCGGAAGTGAAATTCGTGCGGAGCGGCACTGGGGTCGAGTTGTAGCTCGCCGGAATCTTCGACGATCTGCACATCGGATTTCGCGGGTGGAGTCCATTGCTGCAGCGAGTCGTTGAGCCGCTGCTGCGCAAATTCATTCTGGGGATCAAGGTTGAGCGCGCTGCGAAATTCGGCCTGGGCCTCGATTTCCTTTGAGGCGAGCAGGAACTGGTTGCCTTTTTCAATGTGGTTATAGATGAGCTGCTCGCGAACCAGCGCGAGCGATGTGATGTAGTCGATGTTCTTGGGCGCCAGGCGCGCAGCGGTGTCGAATTCGGTGTAGGCTTCGTCCAGATGTTCGGATTTCTCGAGCTTAACCGCCTTGGAAAACGCCTCTTTGGCCTTTTTCAGATCGGCAGGCGAGGGGTTGCAGGCCGCGGAATTGCTTTGGCCGCATTGCAGCGAGAGGACGGTCTCCGGCTGATCGGTGGCGCGAAGCGCGGCCGAGAGCAGGCAAACTGCCAATAAGATCGCTCGCTGACGCATGGAAGCTTTATTTTAACGAGAAGAATGGCTTTTGCTGGCATTACCGACGGGTACGTGTACCTTTGGGTGCCTATGTAGTGAACGCAGGCGAGGAGGGTTCTTGCAGGATTGATGTTGCCCACCCCATTGGGTTTCAGTGACCCTTCTGCTCAGGAATGATCGTTGCATTGCCGTTGGCGTTGGCGCTCAGGGTCGCTGTGCCCGTTCGCCGATAGAGTGTTCCGTCGAATTGGAAGTAGCTTAGGCCGGTTTCCATTGCGCTCATGTGCCAGCCGAGCACGAGATCGCGAAGACCATGACTCACACTGGGCTGGATGGAGTATACCCAGCCATTGAATTCGCGCTTGGGAGTCGCGAGCAACATCGGCTTGTCCCCGTCAAACCGGATAACCCACATGGCTCCGTTTGCGCCTTGGCCGCCACGCGCGCAACCTGGTCCCGTCTGAACCAGCAGCGCTTTTTGGCTCGACGAGACTGGCAGGTCTTCGAAAATGAGCGCGTGTGTCCAGTCTTCGCCGGAAGGATCACACGGCCAACTGCCGGTTCCATCTGCCGAAATCGCCCGCTTGATTGCGTCGAATTGCGTTTTGGTGACCGAGATGCGCTCAAGCTCTGCGCCAGGATGAACCTCCACGCCCTTCCAAACGTCCGTTTGAGAGTGAGCCATTGTAAGCAGGCAAAGAGCAGTAACGGCGATCTTGAAGGGTGAGTGGAACGTCATTTTCAACCAGTCTTTGAATGAGAGGTCAGAGATGGCAACTGGGCCTGTAAGCCGAATTCTGTCCGCAACATTGCTGTCGCGCGACGGTCATTCCTCTAGGCCGCGCATTGCTGCGCGGCTCAAGCGACCTACCCGGAGGTTTTGCAAGACCCCATCGCGGGCTGAAGACCCGCGCTGGGGACCCCGCTGACGCGCCGAGCCGGCACGTTATCCCAGCCCGAGCTTGCGCCCGGCCCAAGTCCCTCCCTATTTGGTCTTGCTCCGTGTGGGGTTTGCCCTGCCCGCCGCATTACTGCGACGGCGGTGCGCTCTTACCGCACCTTTTCACCCTTACCCCGCCCATTCTCGCCAGAGCGACGGCGACTCTGATGCTCTAGCCAGAATGAGCGGGGCGGTATGTTTTCTGTGGCACTTTCCGTCGAGCACTCCCGCCCATACCGGCGCGGGCGCCCTCCCGGACGTTATCCGGCACACCGCTCTGTGGAGTTCGGACTTTCCTCCCCGCCTGTTCCGCAAGTTTGCGCGTGCATCTCGAAACCTGCCGAACAGGCGGGGCGACCGTCCGGCCCAGCTGCCAACAATCTCATTATAGCGTCCCCGCTCTCCGCGACCCGCCGCTCGGCGGACGACTGAATGACGGAGACGATCGGGGCAATCCCGGCATCGAAGAGGCAGTAAAATTGTAATTCGCAATATTGGGTGCTACCATCCGATTAGCGAAAAAGCTGGAGGAAAACATCATGGCAGAAAGAGACAGCAGCAGTTTCCTGTGGTTCCTGGCAGGACTTGGCATTGGCGCGATCGCAGGAGTTTTGTACGCGCCCCGTTCGGGAGATGAGACCCGTGAGGCAATCCGTTCCCGGGCCGAAGAAGGCCGCGAGTTCATGCGCGAGCGCGCGCGGCAGGCGCGTGAGCAGGCCGGCGAATGGGCCGACCGTGGACGTGACGTGATCAATCAGCAGAAAGAGCAGTTTCGTTCGGCGTACGAGGCGGGAAAACAGGCGTACCACGATGCGGTGCAGCCCGAAAGCAAAGTCCCGTAAAGATTGCACGGCGCAGGCGTAACTGCCGTTTAGGGTGCTCGATATGGAAAACATAAACCTTCTCATGGTGTTTATCGGCATCACCGCACTGGCGGTCTTGATACAGGCGGGCATGCTGACTGGCATGTATCTGGCGCTGCGCAAGAACGCCTCGCTGGTGGAAGCGCTGACCGCCGAGATAAAGAGCAAGGCGTTGCCGGTAGTGGAAGAAGTACGTTCCACGCTGAGCGAACTGCGTCCGCGGATCGAAACGGTGATGAGCAACGCCAGCGAATCGAGCACGCTGGTGCGGGCGCAAATTCAGCGCATCGACGTGACCGTAAACGATATTTTAGATCGCACCCGGTTGCAGGTGATCCGCGCTGACGAACTGGTGACGCGCACGCTTGAACAGGTGGAAGATACCACGGACACCGTGCATCGGGCGGTGGTTTCGCCGGTGCGGCAGCTTTCCGGATTGGTGGCTGGGGTGACCGCGGGGTTGGATTTTCTGATGGGCGCCCGGCGCCGGCGCGACGGTGCACCTGCCACGCACGATGAGATGTTCATCTAGATCTTGGGATGTTTGACCAGAAAAGCGGCGCTGCCGCGCTGCTTTTTTCGTTCGGCGAAGTTTAAGCCTACGCGATCCAGCCTCCGCCGACGACAATGTCACCATCGTAGAAAACCGCTGCCTGGCCAGGAGTGATGGCGCGCTGCGCCTCGTCGAAAGTCACGAGGATTTCATCTTCGCCAGACTTCTCAATCGTTGCTGCCGCCGCTTCGTGGCGATGGCGGATCTTGACGGAGACACGCATCGGCTCGGACATATCTTCGACGGAAATAAGGTTGATGCGATGCGCACGGAGGGTCTTGGAGTAAAGATCCTCTTGTCCGCCGACCACGACCTGGCGCGAGTCTCCCTTGATTTGAATGACATAGAGCGGCGAACCGGTCGCGACACCTAATCCCTTGCGCTGTCCAACGGTGAAATTGTGAATGCCAGCATGCTCGCCGATGACTTCCCCGCTCGAGGTGACAAGCTCCCCGGCAGTATCGGGCAACGACTCGCCCTTTTCGGCAAGATAGGCGTCGAGAAAATTCTTGTAGTCACCACCGGGGACAAAGCATATCTCCTGTGAGTCGGGCTTTTCGGCAAGGGCCAGACCGTGATGGCGGGCGAGATCGCGGACCTGCGGCTTGGTCATTCCTCCAAGGGGAAAAATGGTGCGGCTGAGCTGCTCCTGGGTCAGACCGAATAAAAAATAGGTCTGGTCCTTGGAATGATCGGCGGCGCGCTTGAGCAGCCAGCGGCCACTGGCCGCGTTGAATTCCACGCGGGCATAATGGCCGGTGGCAAGCGCATCGGCTCCAATTTGCTTGGCTACAATCAATAGCTGGCCAAACTTCAAGTGATTGTTGCAGAGGCTGCAGGGGATGGGCGTGCGACCGGAAAGATACTCCTCTACGAACGGGTGGACCACGTCGAGTTCGAAGCGCTCTTCGTGATTGACGACGTAATAAGGAACGCCAAGGGTTTCAGCGACGCGGCGGGCGTCGTAAACGTCGTCGAGTGAGCAGCAACGGCCCTGAACCGCTTCAGGCATGCCGGGATGACCGGCGAGGCGGCGTTGATTCCACAACTGCATGGTCAGGCCGATAACGCTGTGGCCTTCAGCGCGCAGCATGGCCGCCACGGTGGAGGAATCGACTCCACCGGACATAGCGACGGCGATGGTGCGGGGATCAGACATAGGAATTGAACTATTGCTCCAGCGACATGCGACGTTCGTGCTTCGGCCTTTCTTGATCAGGTTCCTTGCGGTGCTGGTTGGCATAAGACACCGCGTGGGCCGGCCCGAGTTCCAGCCCAGATGCTCGAAGGCTAGCCACCTGCCGATCCGGCAGGAATAACATCCAACACTCCTCATCCGGAGTTGCGTCTGGATACGGCTTGCAGGCTAGGCGCAATTGACGACCGAAGGTCAATGTGCTTAACATCCGCCGTGCGTCGTAAGAGAAATCAGTCAGTAGGGTCTCGTTCAGGTTGTCTATTGCTAACTGCATGACGCGCTTCTTTGACTCGGAATGGGCGATCAATCGCTCGCCTGAGCGTAGCTCCCAATCGCACTGGTACAACCATAGGTGCCAGTCTCCGTGGAAATGGTGGTCCTCCAGATGTCTAGCCCCGAACTCAATTGTTACGAAGCTGCCCCAACCGACCTTCCCGCCCCAAGCCTTTTGGCCTATCAGCGGTTGGAACAGGTCCTGAATTTCTCGTTTCTTCGACATGCCTACTCCGGAAACATCGCAATCCCGATATCCACTATCTCGTTAATCGTGTGTCCCTGTCTAGTGATCTCGTCGTGCAATTTGCGTCGATCAGCACGCGTCAACTCTCTTCCTAATTCATGTTCGATCCTGCGTATGGCTTCATCAAACTGCCGATTTTGATCGCGATTACTCACAGATAGGCGCAGGTTTGTAAACCGGGCTCAGTTCCCGCAGGCGGGCGACGGTCTTAGGAACCAGGCCGATGGCAAACTCGACCTCGTCCGGCGTATTTTGCTTGCCGAGGCTGAAGCGCAAGCTGGCACGAGCGCGATCCGGAGGCAGGCCCATCGCAGTGAGGACGTGGGACGGTTCGATCGCACCGGACGAACAGGCGGCGCCGGTCGAGACCGCCAAGCCCTTGAGATCGAGCGCTATCACCAGCGCTTCGCCTTCGATGTAATCGAAATAGATGTTGGTAGTGTTTGGCACCCGCGGTGCCCCGTGCGCATTGACTCCGGCGGACTCGACTTCGGCAAGAACGGCGGATTCAAGGCGATCCCGCATCGCGGCCATTTGCACCGTGGCACCATTCTGCAATCCTTCGCGCCCGATCTCCGCAGCTTTGCCGAGCCCGACGATGCCCGCCACATTTTCAGTTCCCGCGCGGCGCGAGCGCTCGTGGCTCCCACCGTAAAAGAGCGGTTGCAGGATGGTTCCCTTCCTGACATACAGCGCGCCGACGCCTTGCGGCGCGTGGATCTTGTGACCGGAGACGGACAGCATATCGCAGACAATAGCTTTCACATCGACCGGAACCTTTGCAGCGGCCTGCACAGCGTCAGTGTGGAAGTAGACGTCGGCTTCGGCAGCGATTTTGCCGATTGCTTCAACCGGCTGCAGAACTCCGGTTTCGTTGTTGGCCATCATGACGCTGATAAGCTTCGTATTCGGCCTAAGAGCGCGCTTCACATCGTCGGGATCGATGAGGCCGCGCCCATCCACCGGAACGAATGTTACCTCGCACCCCAGGGATTGCAATTGCTTGCAGGAGTTCAGAACCGCGTGGTGCTCGATGGTGGAAGTAATGATGTGATCGCCGGGACGAGCCAGACCGAATAGCGCCAGATTATCGGCTTCCGTGCCACCGCTGGTGAAGACGATCTCGGAGGCGCGGCATCCGAGCATAGCCGCCACAGATTCACGAGCCCGCTCGACTGCGGCGCGCGTCTCCTGCCCGTGATGATGGATCGACGAGGCGTTGCCGAAGTGGTCGGCAAAATATGGCCGCATGGCCTCGAAAACCTCAGGCAAAACGGCAGTAGTGGCGTTGTTATCGAAGTAAACCCGGCGCATCCTGAGTCTATTTTACGCGCTTGAGCCGCCGAAAGCCGCATCTCGGCGCTTACTTGTCTTCCTTTTTCGCTCCTGCTTCGTCCTTCAAATACTCTGCGCTTAACGTTCCCTTGTTCTTTGCGATATCGATCAGCGTGGGGTAAAACTGCACGAACGTCGTGTCCACCGCTGCGTGCGCCTGATGGCACGAATAACATGCCGCTTCCTTGGGAACCATCTTTGCCGTTGGATTGTCATCGAATCCGAAGAATGCCCAGCGGCCGTCAAAACGCGAATCATCGCGCACGTGGACCTCTCGACCCATCAGTTCGCCGGTCTGGAAATGCCCCGCTTTGTTGATGGAAGCGTTGGTGCCCGCCGCACGAACCTCGAGCACCAGCATGGTTTTATCCGGCCACTTGCCGGTTTCAACAAAGGCTTTGTAGGCGTCGGGATTGACGAAGACGTTGTCGAACATGGAATGGTCCATGGCCATGCCATTATTGAAATAACTCATGTCAATACCGGAGCTGAGATAAACCCATTCGCGATATTTGACCGGGAACTGCAGCTTGCCGTCGGACGTATAAGTTGGAGTCTGGCCAGCGGCGTCACCGGCGCCGGGGCTGGTGGTGGGCGCAGAGCCGGCCTGCAAAAGAATGAGCAAACTGACGATCAACGGCATATTCATGGATTCAGCCTCGTTTGGTTCTTCGCTAACTGAAACGACCAGCTTGAGTCTAATGGTTCGATGCGTGCCGGTCTTGAATAAAGACAACTTTTGGGGGATCCATCGCAATGGCGGTTGAGGCGACTTTAACCGGCGGAAGTTTCTACGGTGCGGTACAACAGCGGCAAGAGTCGTGCGGGGCGATTTTTACCGATCTGCGTCATGCCTGCGCTCGAAAGCTGCCGGCCCACGCCCATGAACTGCCTTTCTTCGCGGTGATTCTCGATGGCGATTACGCCGAGCACTACGGACGGCAGCATCATTTTTTTGGTCCATTCAGCGTATCGTTCCGTCCGGCGGGCATTCCGCATCAGGATGAAGTTGGTCCGCACGGGGTGCGGTTCTTTGAAATTGAGATTCGCCCGGAATGGCGAACGCGGCTGGCACAGGATGGCCGCAGGCTGGACGCAGCTCGCGACGATTTCACTGGTGGAGAGCTGCTATGGCTGGCGATGAAATTGTTTCGCGAAACCCGTGGGCCTGTCTCCGAAGGTGACTTGAATGTCGAAAGCCTGCTGGCCGAACTGCTGGCCGAGGTTGGGATGGCGGAGCGAAAGACAAAAGATGCGCCGGCCTGGATGGCCCGCGTGGTAGCGAAAATCCACGAGGAATATTGCCAGCGATTGACGCTGGCCGCGCTGAGCGAAGAGGCTGGTGTGCATCCGGTGCATCTCTCAAGAGTGTTTCGAAAGTGCAAGGGCGAAGGCATTGGCGAATATGTGCACCGGTTGCGGATACGCGCCGCGTGCGAGCAGCTATTGAAACCAGAGGCATCACTGGTGCAGATCAGTTGCGATACCGGATTCGCCGATCAGAGCCACTTCACGCGCACGTTTGGACAACTGACTGGAATGAGTCCCGCGAGATTTCGCGAAATGCTTTACCGGCCGAGCCAAAAGTGCCAGTGGGCGACTTCTTGCAAATCCCTTAGTCCGCACGGGGCACACATCGATCCGTCCGACAGCCTCAGCGGTCCGCCATCGGCACATACTTCTGTGGATACTGCGGTCCCAGGTAATCGGCGCGTGGACGAATGAGTCGGTTGTCGTCGAGTTGCTCAATCACGTGCGCCGTCCATCCGCTGATGCGGGAGACGGCGAATATGGGTGTGAAGAGGTCGACATCGATTCCTAGCGTGTGGTAGGTCGAAGCCGAATAGAAATCGACGTTGGCGTTAAGTTTCTTTTCACGTTTGACGAAGTCTTCAATTTTCTGCGAATACTCATACCACTTAGGGTTTCCACTCGATTGCCCCAGATCGCGTGACATCTTGCGCAAATGCGTAGCCCGCGGATCTTCGGTGTGATATACGCGGTGCCCGAACCCGGAAATTTTCTTTTTCTGCTCCAGCATGTTTCTTACATGCTCCACCGGATCCGCTTTCGTCCGGTCAATCTCCATCAGCATTTGAAATACCGCTTCGTTCGCTCCGCCGTGCAGCGGGCCTTTGAGAGTGCCAATGGCCGAAACGATGGCCGAATGCATGTCTGACAAAGTGGCGGCGGTGACGCGAGCAGCGAACGTAGACGCATTCAACTCGTGGTCCGCGTGGAGAATCAGTGCGATGTCAAAGGCGCGCTCCGCAGTCTTCGACGGCACTGCCCCGTTCAACATCCACAAAAAATTCGCCGCGTGAGACAAAGATTTGTCCGGGTCAACCACTGGCTTGCCCTTGCGAACGCGGTCGTACGCCGCCACGATCATTGCAATCTGCGAGGTAAGACGAATGGCTTTGCGAACATTGGCGTCGTGGTCGTTCTTTTTTTCGTCGGGATCGTAGAACGACAACATCGAAACCGCGGTGCGCAAAACATCCATGGGCGGAACATGCTTGGGCACCGACTCCAGCAACTGGATGATGGCACCATCCATCTTGCGTTCTTCGGCGAAACGCTGCTGCAGTTGCCTCAATTCATCCTGCTTGGGCAAACGCCCAAACCACAGCAGGTAGCAGGTCTCTTCAAATGTGGACTTCTCGGCAAGTTCGTGAATATCGATGCCGCCGTAAGCCAGGACACCTTCGTCGCCGTCGATGTAGCAGACTTTCGAAGTGGTTGCGACGATGCCTTCAAGGCCTTTCGGAGCATGCGTAGTGGTGGTAGCAGACATGGTTCGGGCTCGCTCTTCTCAAATTCGGTTGTCACCGCACGGCGGGGGCTCACGCGAGGCGCAATCTTTTTTTATATCTGAAATGGCGCGAACTTTCCAATTGGGAGCTTCCGCGCCCACCTGGGCGATAGGCGAAAACAGCGCGTAATTCTGATCCGGTATGCCACTGCATCTTCCCGAATTGGGCTACCTTTCTGCGGAAATGTTTACAGGTCACAAAGTCTGGTCGCCTCTGAGTGACATTATGCGGGCTGGGAGGCCCACAGCATGGAACTCGATGAAGCGCTCCGGATCGTGCGTGCGCTGGCGGACGGGGTCGATCCGCTGACCGGAAAAGAGTGCTCGCCAGATGCGCTAGTGCGCAACGCAGAGGTGGTGATCGCGCTGCATCGTGCCGTGGGAGCAATGGCAGCGCAGGCAGAGCGCGAGCGGCTCAAGAAAGAGCAGCCGGGGAATGCCTATCGTTGGTGGTCGAAGCCCGAGGAGGCACAGGTTTGCGAAGAACTGCGGCGGGGCCTCGATCTGAAGGAGATTGCTAAAAAGCACAACCGCACCGTGGCCGCCGTGGTAACCCGGCTGATCAAGTTGGGGAAAATTGCACCGCAAAAGAAAGTAGCGGAGCCGCTGTTTTCAGACAAGGCGGCATCGTGAAGGGCAGAGGGGACGGGAACGCACGGGGAAGCGGCCTCAAAGCCGCTTTGCGTGCCGTCCCCTCAGTGGGGAGATCGCTCTACTGGACCGGAGTTTGCAGCCTCGTAGTCAGTTCCTGTATTTACGCGGAGAACCAATCCACTCCAAAGCACGTTTCCGACGGCGCTCAATCTCAATCTCAAAATCGCGATGACTGGTTCCTGCATGGCCGCGCCGGGGCAGGAAATCCAGCCGCGCTACGCTATCAGACTTATCGCGAGAAGATGCGGCTGAGAGCGCAGCGGCCTGGCGCGGAGATTCAAGCCACAAAGGAATGGTCGCCGCTGGGACCGGCGCCGCTGGCTTCGGACCTCAATGGTGACGGAACCATGCGCTACAACTGGGTCTCAGGGCGAGCGACGGCAGTCGCGGTCGATCCGTCCGACGCATCAGGTAACACCGTCTACGCAGGCGGTGCGTACGGCGGAGTGTGGAAATCGACGAATGGGGCCTCCTTAAATCCGGCGAACGTCGCATGGACACCACTGATCGATGATCAGCCGACGCTTTCGGCAGGAGCCATCGCCGTGCAGCCAGGGGGGACGGGCGTGGTTTTGGTTGGCACCGGCGAGCCCGACAGCGCGATGGACTCATATTACGGCTTGGGAATTCTGCGATCGACGAACAGCGGCGCCACCTGGACGCTGATTCAAACCGACGTCACCGGAATGAGATCGTTTGACGGGATGGGATTTGCTCGGATGGCGTTCAGCACGGCGTCGCCGAACGTCGTGGTAGCGGCGACAGCCTCGACGACGGAAGGAATTACGGAGGGGTTGGAGAATCCGGTCACGACAAACCTCGGGATTTATGGATCGACGAACAGCGGAAGCACTTGGACCTACGGGAATATCACCGATGGCAACACCACGATTTCGCCCGGATCAGCAACGTCTGTAATCTACAACGCGGCTGCGGGACTGTTTTTCGCCGCAATACGTTACCACGGATTCTATTCCTCCCCGGACGGCATGAACTGGAGCCGACTGGCGAACCAGCCAGGAGCGGGATTAACTACAACGAACTGTCCGCCAGCGGCGGTTACGCCGAGCGCGTGTCCCATCTATCGCGGGGAGATCGCAGCGGTTGCGGATCCGAAGAATCCCATCCGGAATGAGCTCTATGTCTGGTACGTCGATCCGAACAACAACGATCAAGGAATCTGGGCATCGACCGACAGCGGGAACACGTGGACCGCGCTCAATGAGAGCGGGATCGTCGACTGCGGTGACGAACTGGGATGCGGCGCCGAAGATGGAGCTTACAATCTGGCGCTGGCTGCGATCGCCGATGGGACTACAACGGATCTGTATGCCGGAGCCGTGAATCTCTACAAGTGCACCACCACCGGATCACCGCTGCAGTGCTTCAGTCCGTTCATAAACCTAACCCATGCGTATGGGTGTCCACCGAATTTTGCATCGATTGCGCATGTGCATCCAGCACAGCATGCGATCGCATTTCTGGTCACCGCTGAGCAGCAAGAGATCATGTATTTCGCGAACGACGGCGGCGTCTATCGGGCATTGAATGGATACACCGGGCTAACCAGCGGAACCTGCGGCACGCCCAATGCCTTCGACAGCCTGAACCAGACCCTCGGATCGATGACTCAGATGGTTTCATTTGGCCAGTCGGCGATCGATCCAGATTGGATTCTGGCAGGCACCACCGGAAACGGAGCGGCGGCGACGGATTCGGTGGAGATCAGCAGCACATGGCAGACCGCGAACACCGGAGACAACGGATATACGCTGATCGACCCGGCGAATGAAGCCAACTGGTTTACGTCGAACCCGCCAGACACGATCTCAGGCGTCAACATTTTTAACTGCGGCGCAGGCATGGCATGTGACACGATCGATTTCTATAACAATCAGGTGGTGAGCAGCTCGACCGTGGGTGGGGATACAGGAGCGTATTATCCGCCGTACGTTTTTGACGCGACCGGTTCGGCCGAAATGATCGTTGGGACCTGCCGGGTGTGGCGCGGGCCAAGCGCAGGCGGCGCATATACGGTCTTAAGCCACAGCTTTGAGACCGGCGGAGATGGCATTTGCACCGGAACTGAAGTAAATCTGGTGCGCTCGCTGGCGTCGGGTATAGCAAGCAACGGAAATGAAGTGATGTACGCGGGCACGGATGGTTACGGGCCGCTGATCGGCTCAACCCCGCCGGGAGGAAATGTCTGGGTCAGCCTGAACATCGCAGATGGGCCATCGAGTTGGGTAGACGAAACCGGCGTGATCAATCCGAATAATTATCCAATCTCGGGGATTGCCCTGGACTCCTCGGATCCGGCCGCGCAGACGGCTTACGTGACCATCCAGGGTTGGAACACGACCGGCCTGCCGGCGCCCCAGGTGTGGCAGACAACGAATGCCGGCGCCAGTTGGACGGACTTCACCGGTACGGGACTGCCTGGCGCTCCAGTGAACGCCGTCCTGGTATACGAAGGAACTGTCTACGTAGGAACCGACGAAGGCGTATTCGCAAGCAGCACGGCATCGGCGAACTGGGCGGAGTTTGGAACCATGTTGCCGGATGCGCCAGTCACCGCGCTGGCTATGTACAACGACGGAAAAGACCAGTATCTGCGGGCTTCGCTCTACGGTCGCGGGTTGTGGCAGTACCCGATCAAGACGACGCCGTACTATGTGCTGAACGTGTCTCCAAGTGCGCTGACGATATTTGGAGATCAGCAGGCACAATTTAACGGACGGGCGGTTGCGCTGAACGGTTACACAGGCGAGGTGTCGCTCAGTTGCACCGGAAGCAACTCCCCGGCGAAGTGCTCGTTCTCTCCGAACCCGGTAGCGCCGACGGCGGTTGGCGCGGCGTTCACACTGACTGCTAGCGGAAAAGATGGCGAGTACAATTTCAATGCGGCGGGAGTGGACGGAAACCAGTTGAAGTTTTCATTTCCGCTCAAACTGAATGTAATTGACTTTGCATTGACTGCGCCAAGCCCACCTCACATCAGCGTTGGTGTGGGGGAAACATCGGGTCCGGTGCAGTTTCAAGTAGAGGCCTTCGGTCCGTTTAATGAGACTGTCAGCCTTGGCTGCTCCAGCCTGCCAACTGGCGCAGCGTGCAAGTTTGAGCCAGCAAGTGCAGCCAGTCCCACCGCTGGGCATCCGGTGACTACGAAGTTGACCATCAGCGTGGCCCCGAATACACCGTCGGGAACTTTTCCCATCACCGTTACGGGAACCGCAACTGGTAGAACGCCAGAAACGCAGCCCTTGAGCCTGACAGTAATAAACTCGTCCGACTACAGTTTAAAGATTACTTCGGCAACTTCGAAAACCGCTGTGGAGACCGCCGACGGCGCCCTCTCCAGTTTCAGCGGGATCCTAGCTTCAGTTGGCGGGTATGACAGCGCGGTCAATCTAACCTGCGTCGCGGCGGAAACTGCTCCGCCTCCCACTTGCGAAGTAAGTCCGGCGACCGTGACGCCCAGTGCGGGCGGGGCCCCGTTCACAGTCACCGTAAAAAGCGATGTGCTTGGCAGTTACCACTTCAAAATCCTCGGCACGGGCACGGACGCGAGTGCTACAACGCATTCCGAGGATTTATCTTTTGCCACGACATTCGCCTTCGGGCTGACCAACCAATCCGGCGCGCAGTCGATTGCCGCTGGGTCAACCGCGACCTACGACCTGTCTCTGCAGCCATTTGGAAGCAAGTTTCCAGACTCAGTCAACTTTGCTTGCCTGGGCTTGCCGTCCCTGGGCACATGCTCATTTACACCCGCCACAGTAGCGGCCGGTGCAGGGCAAACAATCGTGACCTTCGCCGTGCAGACGACCGCCCCAGTATTGACTCAAAACCATTCCTTCCGTCCGATTATCTTCTTCGCGATGCTCGCTCCGCTCTTTGGCCTGTCGATCTTAGGCGGGAGAACCCCACGCCCGATTGCCGCCTTATTGATTGTGCTGTGCCTGATTCCCTTCGCTGCCTGCGGCGGAGGCGCGAATGGCGGTGGTGGCGGAAGCGCAAATCCCGGTACACCACCCGGAAATTACACGATCACCATCACCGCAACCATGGGGTCGCAGAGTTTGACCCCACCGCTGCAAGTATTGTTGACAGTCAACTAACTCATCGCAATTCCAGGCACCGCTCCCCACCGTATCGGCCTCGGCGGTTATCATTTATATTCTCGACTGACCGATGCCCAGCTTTTATGACCATTTCCGCGCCTGCGCCGAACGCTGGCCCAGCCATGTAGCCCTTGAAATTCAACGGTCCGACCGCATGGAAAGCTACACCTACGCCCAAGTACGGCGCATGGCGGAGTCAGTCGGATCGTGGCTGAACGAACATGGACTCAAGCCCGGCGACCGGGCTGCGATATTGGCCGACAATCACCCCTTTTGGGTGGCGATTTACCTCGGGGTGATTGTTGCGGGTGGCACCGTAGTGCCGCTCGATACGGCGCTGCGCCCGGAGCAGATAGCAAAACTGTTGAAGGACAGCGGTACGTCTCTTCTCTTTTCCGGAAGCAAGTATTTGCAGCCAACAGATAAGGCAACCAGCCATCTCCCGTTGAAATTTATAAGTACAGACAATGTGGCATCGGCCAAGACGCCCAACGAGCGTGTGTTGTCAAATCTTTCGGAAATCTTCGCTACCGATCCGAAAGATTTTTCTCCGCAGCCGATCGACACAAACGCTGTCGCGGCTCTCCTGTATACCTCCGGAACCACCGCCGATCCCAAGGGTGTAATGCTCACCCATGCGAACCTTCTGGGCGAAGTCGATGCCGTATTCAGCAGGGTTCGCCTGGGACCTGAAGACGCACTGCTCGGCGTGCTACCGCTTTTTCATGTGTTGTCGCAGATGGCGAACCTTCTTCTGCCGCTGGTCAAAGGCTCGCGTGTGGTGTATCTGGAAACGCTGAATACGACGGAGCTGTTGCGTGCATTGTCGGAACGAAGAATCACGGCTTTTGCGGTGGTGCCGCAGTTTTTCTATCTCATCCACGAGCGCATCTTCAAAGAGATCGACAAGCGTGGACTGGTGGCCAAGCGCGTCATACGATTTCTCATGGGCTTCACGCGGGTCGCCCGCAAAATAGGCTGGAATCCAGGAAAAATGTTCTTCGGCAGGATTCACGCGCTCTTCGGCGAACGAATGCGCTATCTGGTGACGGGAGGATCGCGCTTCGATCCCCAGATCGGGCAGGATTTTTATTCTCTTGGCATCGACGTTTTACAGGCGTATGGCCTGACGGAAACAACCGGCGGAGCGTTTCTCACGCTGCCCCATGACAACATAATCGGCTCTGTCGGGCCAGCGCTGGCGGGCGTCGAGGGACGAATCGTCGATCCGCACGCGCAGGAAGACGGCGGCCAAGCCGTCGGCGAAATTGCCATTCGCGGCGCCGTCGTGATGAAAGGTTACTGGAACCGGCCCGATGCGACGGCAGCTGCGATCCGCGATGGCTGGCTGCATACCGGCGATCTGGGATATTTCGATCCCAATGGCAATCTTTTCATTACCGGCCGCAAAAAAGAAGTTATCGTCCTCAGCAACGGAAAGAATATTTACCCCGAAGAAGTCGAGTCTCACTATCTTGAGTCGCCTTACATCAAGGAAATCTGCGTGATCGGACTCGAGGGATCGCCTTCCGATCCTAACGCTGACAAACTGCATGCAGTCATCGTGCCGAATTTTGAAACGCTGAAACAGAAAAGAATCGTAAATACCAAGGAAGTTATACGGTACGACATCGAAAGCCTCTCGGCCTCTCTGCCCTCGACCAAGCGGATCGGCAGTTATGAAATCTGGCAGGAAGATCTGCCGCGCACCACTACACGCAAGCTGAAGCGCTTCGAAATCGAAAAGCGCGTGCGCGAGAACTACGGGAAAACCGCCGGTGAGTTTGAGGCGGCCGCCTCGAAGCCGCTGAGCGCAGAAGACGAACAATGGCTGGCGCGGCCCGAGGTGCAGCAGGCCATTGCCATCCTGAAGGACGAATCGCCTTCAAAACGCGGGTCGATTGCACCCAATGACAATCTGGAACTGGATCTTGGCCTGGACTCCATGCAGCGCATCGAATTGCTGGTTGTGCTGGAGCAAAAGCTGGGCGGAAGCGTACAGGAATCCCAGCTGGCGGAAATTTATACCGTCAAAGAGCTGGTGAATGCCGTACTGGAAAGCGCCGCGCAGGGCGGCCCCGCGCGGCAGAGCGTGGGATGGAAGACAATCCTTGCCGAGGAAACAACCGATCCCGATGTGCTCGAACTGACCAAGCCGAGACGTTTTTCGGCGGGATTTCTATTCGTCATGAGCCGGCTCATCCAGATGCTTTGCCTTGACCGCTTTGAATTGCGAGCGAACGGAGTGGAAAAGCTGCCTGCCCACGGGCCCTTCATATTGAGTTCGAACCATCAGAGCTACATCGATCCGTTTGTGATGACCTGCGTTTTGCCTTGGCCGAGCTTTTCGCGGTTATTCTCTGTGGGAACCAGCGAAATTTTTGGGACCAATCGGTTCATGCTCTGGCTGGCGCGGTTCCTGCGCGTGATCGTCGTCGATCCCGACGCGAACCTGGTACCCGCCATGCGCGCCGGAGCTTACGGGCTGCGCCACGGCAAGGTGCTTATTCTTTACCCAGAGGGCGAGCGCTCGATAGATGGGGCGCCGAAGAACTTTAAGAAGGGCGCAGCAATTCTTTCCACCCACCTGCAAGTGCCGATCGTGCCGGTTGCCATCGATGGTTTCGAAAAAGTCTGGCCGCGCACTAAGCCGTTTCAGGGATCGTTCCCTCTGCGGGTGAAGTTCGGCGACCCAATTTATCCGCCGCCAGCGGCAGACGCGTCGGAAGTTACGTACGAACAGCTCACGGGCGAACTTAAATCGCGAGTTGTGACCTTGTGGCGCCAAATCCGGGATCACCATGAATCTTGAATATCGTGCCTGGGGGTCGCACGCGCGGACATCTTTTTTCTGGATGGTGCTGATCGCACTGACGCTTCGCGTGGGGTACATCGTCGTCGACCACACTTATAAATTCAAAACTCAGGACGACAACTTCGGTTTCGGATTTGAGATGGGCCGGATCGGCCGATCTCTGGCCGAAGGACAGGGATTCGGAAATCCATTTTTTGGGACGACTGGGCCAACCGCGTGGGAACCTCCAGTCTATCCATTCTTGATTGCGTGCGTCTTCAAGGTCTTCGGCGTTTACACTCGCGCTTCGGCATTTGTGCTGCTCGTCATTAACAGCGTCTTTTCGGCGCTGACTTGCATTCCCATTTTTTTGATTGCACGAAGATGTTTCAGTGAGAAAGTCGCGGTGTGGTCGGCATGGACCTGGGCGCTTTTGCCGAACATCATTTTCTGGTGCACCCGCTGGGTCTGGGAGACAAGCCTGGCGACCCTGCTGCTGGCGTGGATTTTCTGTTTGGCGCTAACGTTTGAAGAAAAAGAAGGGACGGGACCCTGGGTCGAGTTCGGTGTTTTGTGGGGTGCTGCCGCGCTGATCAACACTTCCCTGCTCTCGTTTCTGCCGGCTTCGCTGCTCTGGATCTGGTATCGGCAAGTGAAGCTCGGAAAATTTCCGCTGGGCGGAGTGGCACTCGCAGGTGCGATTTTCGCCGCTTGCATCGCACCCTGGCTGATCCGCAATGAGCTGACGTTCGGGCAGTTCGTTTTCATCCGGTCGAATTTTGGCGCCGAGCTAAGGCTGGGCAACGGCCCCGGCGCAAACGGTACCTGGATGGAATCTGTACATCCGACCAAGAACGTTGGCCAACTCATACGGTACAAGCGGCTGGGTGAGATAGCCTATGTTGCCGAGCGTAAACAAGAGGCACTGGACTACCTTCGCAGTGATTACCGGCGCTTTGCCCGGCTCTGTCTGTACCGCTTCGTTTATTACTGGGGCGGTCAGCCAAGCGCCAGCGGTTCAGAACTTGTGCGCACACTGAGGAATTCGATTTACCTGGCTTCGTCGTTGCTGGCGTTTTGGGGCTTGGGGCGCGCGCTGCGGCAGCGTCGCTCGGGGGCATGGCTGTTTCTGTGGCTGGTGTTGTGTTACCCGCTGGTGTATTACATCACCTTTCCACATCCACGCTACCGGCATCCGATCGAGCCGGAACTCGGCATCCTCATGATTTTCGTCATCTCGGAGGCAAAGCCGCGGAGATGATGGCGGAAGTCACATCCCAGAGCCAATCGTTGGTGAACCACGTCCGCAAGGCCGCTCTACTTGTGCTCACGACGGGCTTCGCGCTTCGCTTATACCTTGCCTCCGGGACATTCCTCAATCCTGATGAAACCCTGCACTTTTTCATCGCCAACCAATCATCGCTGAGCCAGGCATACCGCGAGAGCCTGACCATGGCTCATCCGCCGCTTTTGATTTTTTTTCTTTACTTCTGGCGGAATGTCGGCACTTCAGAATTCGTTCTGCGCCTGCCATTTGTGGTAGCCGGAACCGGGTTTTGCTGGCTGTTTTTCAAGTGGCTGAATCGATTATTCGGCGGGATGACGGCGCTAATCGGCTTGACCTTTGCTGCCCTAATTGCGCCAATGGCGCTGCTCTCAGTTGAAGTCCGGCAGTATGAACTGCTGCTGTTCTTTGCGATTTCGGGCGCGTATTTACTCGAGGACGCGTTGCAAAAGCGCTCGGCGATACTGATGGTTTTCTCGGCCGCGTGTCTCTATCTCGCGCTGCTCTCGCACTACTCTGCTCCGTTGTTTGTGGCCTCGCTGGGCGCATACGCGCTGGTGCGGCTGATCGTCGATCGGCAGCCCATAGCAGTGAGCATGGCGTGGGCTGCGGGCCAGATTGGCGCAATTGCCCTGATCGGATATCTATATTTCACACACGTTTCGAAGATACGCACGACGACAATGGCCAATCAGGCCATCGATTCCTGGCTGTATAAGTCGTATTTTCACCCCGGACACGGGAACGTGGTTGTCTTCATTCTGGCGCGGACGTTTAGCCTGTTCCAGTTCATGCTCGGCCAGGCGATCATCGGTGATCTTGCAGCGCTGGCGTTCGTCGCGGGCGTAGTATTTCTGCTTCGCGGAAAACTCTCGCCGCCTCCGTCTGCTCCCGATCCACGGCTTCTGGCTCTGCTGCTAGTGCTCCCATTTGTCATGAACTGTGCCGCAGGGCTACTGGCAATCTATCCCTACGGCGGAACCCGGCACTGCGTGTATCTGGCCATCTTTGGACTCGCCGGAATTGCTCTGTTCATCGCAAGCCTTACAAATGGGCGAACCATAAAAGCCATGGCAATCACCCTGGCACTCGTCGCGGTATGTTGGGCGTTCCGTTCGATCCGGCATCCGTACATTTATCGCGTAGACCAGAGCCGAGCCAATATTCAGCAAGCGTTGAATTTTATTCGCGAGAAAGTTCCCGCATCGGACCTGATCTTTGTAGATTACGAAAGCGGTTTAGAGCTGGGACATTATCTGTGCGAGCAGAAGCCGATCACGTACGATGGATCGATCCCGGGATTTCTGGTTTTCAATTGCGATGACCATCGAATCGTTTCGACCATCAACGATCTCTGGGCGTTCGATCCCCAGATGTTCGCCGAGCAATGGAAACGTTTGATCGCCGCCGCCGGCCTCAGGCCCGATGATCAGGTTTGGGTCGTACAGGCAGGATGGATCGTGACGCTGGCCGACGATCTGCAAAAAGACGCGCCGGACTTCCGGCAAATACCGGTGCAGCGCTTCGGAAAGAATATACAGATGTTTCCGCTGAAGGCAGACTCACCCATTCCGTCAGCGATCCAGCCAAAACCAGAAAGTCGCCGGAATTACTTCAACGCTTCCAGTTTGGCCTGGGCCAAACGGCCGACTTCGCCGCCCGGATTCTCTTTCTGAATCTGCTCGTAGATCCGCTTGGATTCGAGCGGCTGATTGGAGGCCTGGTAAGTCGCGGCCAGTTCCATTTGCGCCGAAACCTTGGGAACGCTCAGCGTGGGTTTGTCGATGATCTGCTTATAAAGATCGATTGCCTGCGTGCTCTTGTTCGAATCGCGATAGACGGCAGCGAGCGCCATCTTGGCCAGCGCAGAAAGATCGGCACCGCCGGATGAAATCACAGCCTTCAGATTGTCCTCGGCCTTTGCGTTGTCGCCAAGATCGCTGGACGTAACCCCGACAAAATACCGCGAAACCTCAGCCGCGTGCGTGTGCGGATACTTATCAATGACCCCCTGGAATTTCTTCTGCGCTTCAGTCGCGCGCTCTTTTATGCTGCCAAAACTGGGGAAATCCGGCTGCGCCGGCATGTTGGCCGGGCGCACCGGCGTATTGAGTACGCGAACCGCCTGGCTCACTTCAAGGCTGGCCTTTTGGTCTTGCAGATTGAGGTAATACCAGATGCCGCCTGCGAGAGCGATGACCAGGGCCACAACCACCGCAGAGACAATCAGCTTGTTCTGGTGCTCGACGGTCCAATCGACCGTTGCACCGGCAGCGTCAATGGTGGCACGGCTGAAGCGATCTTCTTTTAGTTGATGACGGGTTTGAGCGCGCACGACTTCCCTTCTATGACGAACTGATTATGTCCCGCAATCTGTCAGTTTATCAGGGTAAAAATGGCAGCGTCAAAAGCGCGCGCGAAAGCGGGGAAGTGAAAAAAGCCGCCTGCCCTTAATCGTGATCTTTTGCCAGCTAGCGGTTGGCTTCTTCGAGCTGACCTTTTTCCAGCTTCTCCTGGCACTCAATGCAGTGGCGTGTCCACGGCACGGCCTCCAGCCGCTTCGAATTGATCTCTTTACCGCAGGCAATGCACTCGCCGAAACTGCCCTCACGGATTCGCGACAGAGCGTTTTCGACCATCTGCAGAAGTTGCCGCTCATTGTTGCTCTGCGAGAACAGGAATTCCTTTGTGTACGAACTGGCGGCGCGATCGGCAATGTCCGCTGCTGCGGAGTCCTCGTCCGCGGTGCGGCCGTCCTGCTGTGTGCGGGAAACGGCGCGGCTCAGATCGTGCTGCCGCGTTTCCAGCCGTTTCTTGAAGTATTCAATCTTCTTTTTATCCATGTATCCCAACGTCGATTCTGTGGTCCGGCCGTCCGGCCAAACGAAGATAATATGCGCGTCAATTAAGATGCGTCAACTGCCGGTTCGGTCTCAGGGAATCGCGCGTGACCCGTAGCTTTCAAGTTGGGAGTAGATGCATTCCGGACGCGAAAGGTTGACCACCCCGATTGACCCTAAAAAACCCGCCGGTTCTCCACCGGCGGGCCCTAGCACTCGTCAACTAACCTTCAAAGGAGGATCAATTAACCACAGGCTAGCATCGCCGTACTTTCCCATGCTGTGACAGCCGTCACACGGAAATTGTTAAAGATTCACAAAGCTCAGCGTGGAAGCTTCTGTGCCATATCGGCTAGGGCGTACGCCAGCACAGCCATGGCCGCGGCGTTCTGCTGCAACTCCACGGGATCGACCTTATCCAGCGTGTCAGCCGCGCTGTGGTGGTAATGGAAATAAGTGCGTGCGTCCTGAGTGATGCCGAACGTCGGGACACCGGCCTCGCCGAGGCTTTGAATGTCCGCGCCCGGACTGCGGTTGGTCAGGGTAATAACGTTCGCTCCGAAGCTGCTTAGAACGTCCTGAACAGTTCGAAGCAGTGGCAAGGCATCAGGCTTGATCCGGGCTTCGAACCCTAGCGGATGTCCAGCTCCAAAATCGCTTTCAATGGCTCCGGTATAGTCAGAAAACTCGGTGTGATGATCTTTCGCATACACTTCATTACCTCTGCCGCCATCTTCCTCATCCATCCAGGCAACCACCCGGAGTGTGCGTCTCGGATGCAGATGTAGTTGCTGGACCAATTGCGCAGTTTGCATGGCGACGGCGACGCCGGCAGCGTCGTCGAGCGCTCCCGTGCCCAAATCCCACGAATCAAGGTGTCCAGAGACATTTACTATCTGCTCCGGATTTTCTGATCCCTTGAGATCGGCGATCACGTTGTAGCTGATCACTTCAGCTTTGTTTTCTGATGTCAGCACCAAATGCATGCGAACCGTACCTTGGGCAGCAAGGCGCGCCATCAGACCGGCATCTTCGGCGGAGACTGCCCCCTGGGGAATGCCCGCTGGAATGCTGAACCCGGTGTGCGGCAAGCGGAAATCGGCGCTTCCTACGGAACGGACCAGTGAGGCAACAGCTCCCATATCGGCGGCAGCTTTTCCTCCCTGCGCACGATACGTAACCGCCTCGCCGTAAGCTTCACTCGCCATGCCGGCCGCAGCCTTTTGCTTGTCAAAAACAACGTTGAATAAGACGATTTTGCCCTCGACCTGCTCACGCCTTAGGGCACGAAGTTCGTCGAAATCATTTACGACCACAACATCCGCCGTGATGCCTTCAGCACGCGTCGGCGCGTTGCCAGAGAGAGCCGTAAGCAAGATTCTCTGCGTCGCTCCCTTGGCTTGGCCCGCATACTGCACCAGTTCTCCTGTGTCGGTGCCGCGCACCCACTGCGGAACTTTACATTCCTCCAGCTGCACTTCGAGTCCCAGCCTCCGCAGTTCCGCAGCGACGTAGTCCACAGCGGCTTGCGCCTGAACCGATCCCACAGGCCGCGCGCCGATGTTGTCGGTAAGATACGCAAGCTGGCGATAAGCGTAGTCGTCGCCCAGGGCAGCGTCACGCAGCCGGATGAGCGTAGCTTTTAGCGGACCGAGATTCTCGGGCGCGACCGTCTGAGCGAACTCAACGCCGCCCAACGCGAGAGATGAAATCACCAGAATTGGCCAACCCAGCCACCGGGCTTGCATAGCGATTCACAGTGTATGGGAAATCCGCGTCCGGACGATAGTCAGCCCACTCCAGCGCTTCAGGTAGAATGGAGGTTCGCATTTTCTCTGCGAACGATCAGGCTTCCCACACACAGAACAGAATGCAGAGTTTTCCTCAAATTGCCATACTGGCCGCGCTGATTGGCCCCCACAGCTTCGGCCAATACGTCCGCCAACATTTTCTCGATAAGACGTTCCAGGGCCTCTACAGCCCGAATGCATTTGATTTGGCTCTGCTGATCCCGTATTTCATCGTGCTGATCCTCCTGGCGGGGTACGGCGCCCATCGCTACTGGTTGGTCTACGTTTATTACAAACATAAAGCCAACCGCACCACGGAACCCGCGCAGCGTTTCCCCGACCTGCCGCGCGTCACAGTCCAGTTGCCAATTTTCAATGAACAGTTTGTCATCGACCGGCTGCTGCAGGCCGTCTGCGCGCTCGATTACCCGCCGGAGAAATTAGACATCCAGGTCCTTGATGATTCCACCGACCAGACCGCCGATGTAGCCCGCCGGCTGGTGGACGCCTATGCCTCCCGCGGATTTCCTGTGACCTATCATCACCGCAGCAATCGCCACGGATTCAAGGCGGGCGCGCTGGCCGAGGGCCTGCTCAGCGCCAAAGGCGAGTTTGTCGCAATCTTCGACGCTGATTTTGTTCCCCCGCCTGATTTTCTGTTGAAAACCGTCCACTACTTCACCGATCCCACAGTTGGCATGGTGCAAACCCGCTGGACGCACATCAACCGCAACTATTCGTTCCTGACGGAAGTCGAGGCCATTCTGCTGGATGGCCATTTTGTCCTCGAACATTCTGGCCGCGCTCGCAGCAACGTATTTTTCAACTTCAATGGCACCGCCGGCCTCTGGCGTCGCACCGCGATTGACGACGCCGGCGGTTGGCAGCACGATACGCTTACCGAAGACACCGACCTTTCTTACCGCGCCCAACTCAAGGGATGGAAATTCTTGTATCTGCAAGACGTAGAGTGCCCGGCCGAGCTTCCAGTCGAGATGACGGCGTTCAAAACTCAACAGGCGCGCTGGGCCAAGGGACTCATCCAAACCAGCAAGAAGATCCTGCCCACGGTTCTTAAGAGCGACCAACCGCACCGGGTCAAGGTCGAAGCTTGGTACCATCTCACGGCGAATCTGAGCTACCCCCTCATGGTCATGCTGTCGGTGCTGCTGCTGCCCGCCATGATCATCCGCTTTTATCAGGGATGGTTCCAGATGCTCTACATCGATCTCCCGCTGTTCATGGCATCCACATTTTCCATCTCCAGTTTTTATCTCGTATCGCAGCGTGAGCTGTTTCCCAAATCGTGGCCGCGCTCGCTCCTGTATCTGCCATTTCTCATGGCCCTGGGCATCGGGCTTACGGTGACCAACACACGCGCGGTGCTCGAAGCCCTGCGCGGCAAACAGAGCTCTTTCACGCGTACGCCGAAATATCGCGTCGAATCCAGGAAAGATAAAATTCGTGCCAACAACTATCGCAAGGGTCTGGGATGGGTCCCGTGGGTCGAATTGCTGATCGGCGCCTATTTTGCTTGGACGGTTTGGTATGCGATCGCCAACGACAATTTTTTCACCGTGCCGTTTCTGATTCTTTTCGTAATCGGGTATTGGTTCACCGGCCTCATGTCGTTGCTGCAAGGCCGATTTTCCGGCCTGTCGCTCAACGCCGAAGCACACACCAAGCCGTTTCCCGTTGGCGTCTGATATCCTAGTGCGTCGTGCGGATGCTATGGTGGTTTCTGATTCTGGCGGCGAGCGCGGGCGTGATTTTATGGGCAAGCATGTCGGTATACCTGCGAGTGCATCGCCATATGAAGGACACCTCGGTCAAGGAGCCGGCAGATCACGAACCGGACAAGATCTGACTCCCCGCTTTGAATGGTAGACAGGAGATCCATGACAAAATCTTCCACCCATGTTCTGAACGCAAACGAACGCCTCCTTCACGGAATGCGGCAGTTCGCCATTCTGATCGGCGCTAGCCTTTTCGTAGCCGTATGCGCGCACATCGCCATTCCCCTGCCCTTCACGCCCGTCCCGCTCACTTTGCAAAATTTTGGCGTTTTGATGGTCGGTCTGGCGCTCGGAAGCCGCCGCGGCATCGCCGCCTTAATGCTCTATCTGGCCGAAGGTCTGGCCGGTTTGCCCGTCTTTAGCCCAACCGGGCCAGGCGGATTGGCGCAATTGCTCGGCCCGACCGGCGGCTTTTTGATGGCCTATCCTTTCGTCGCAGGTTTGGCTGGATTCATCATGGAACGCGGACGTCAGACATTTCTTCGCGCCGCCACCGCAGGCTTGCTCGCCGAGACCTTGCTGTTCCTCGGCGGACTAAGCTGGCTGACCGCTTTCACGCATTCGTTCACTCAAGCCCTGCGCTTCGGGCTTTACGGCTTCGTCTTTGCCGAAGTCATCAAGATCATGGCAGCGGCAGCAATCGCCAGCCGAACCGGCCGCTGGAAGAAATTTACAGAGTAGCAATCCTTATGCGCAGTCGCAGTGGTGAAATTCGAGAGATCACCGTCGCCCACAGTCCAGACTCGGACGACGCCTTCATGTTTTACGGCTTGGCCACCAACAAAGTCCGTGTGCCCGGCCTGCGCTTCGCCCACACCCTAACCGACATCGAAACCCTCAATCGTAAGGCCATGCAGGGCGTTTACGATGTCACCGCGATCTCCTTTCACGCCTACCCTTACGTGCAGGACAAGTACGCGCTCTTGCCCAGCGGCGGCAGCGTCGGCGACGGATACGGCCCCATGATCGTGGCCACCCATCCCTACTCGGCTGCGGAAATCAAGCAGAAGCGCATCGCAATTCCCGGCACCCTAACCACTGCCTACTTGGTCCTGCGCCTGTTCGCGCCCGGAGTTGAAACCGAAGTCGTGCCCTTCGATCAGATCATTCCCCAGGTGCTCGAAGGTAAGCAGGAAGCCGGCCTGATCATCCACGAAGGTCAATTGACCTACGACAAATCCGGCCTGCACCGCATCGTCGACCTCGGCAAATGGTGGCAACGCATGACCGGCTTGCCGCTTCCCCTCGGCGGAAATGCCATCCGCCGCGCTCTCGGCCCTGAACTCATGTCTCGGGTCGCCGGCGCGCTGCGCGACAGCATTCAGTACGCCCTCGACCATCGCGACGAAGCTCTCGCCTACGCCATGCAGTTCGCCCGCGATCTCGATGCCCAGCTCGCCGATAAATTCGTCGGCATGTACGTGAACGAGCGCACCCTCGACTACGGTCCCGACGGACGCGAAGCCGTACGCCGCCTGCTCGACATGGGTTACAAGGCAGGCATCATCTCTCAGCAATCGAACGTCGAATTCGCCGCCTGACATCTCCGGCGAACTTCACATTTCGGTACTCAAGCTGAAACTATTTCACCGTCTGCTTAAACGTAAACACCGGATCGACCTCAATCGGCAGGCCATCCGCCATCTTCAGCGTTCGCTTGAGTTCGTCGGGAATCGTGCCGTATTTCTTCATCCAGTCTTCAACCTTCGCGCGATCACCCGTAGCTTCCGCCTGCAAAAGTTCCTTGTTCAAACTCGCCACGGCATCCGGCATCTTCGCAAAATCAATTGCGTACTGCCCCGATGGCATCCGCTTAATCGCTCCTCGTTCCACAAAATAATTAAACTGCAACAACCCCGCCTGGGCATGCGCATCCGCCACCCCAAAGCGCGCGGTGCGAAAATAATCCGCAACATGCGAAGCGTAGTATTCCTCCATCCGGCTCTTTGGCACCACATCGTGGTCGGCTAGCCACTTCAACGAGTAAAGCCCGCAGACATCCGCCTTGGCTTCTTCCCATCCGCTGTAGGCCGGCCCAAGCGCTTCCTGAATGGGCAATTTGCCTGACGCCGTCCGCGAGAACGCCGGCCCAATTCCATGGCAAATTTCATGCATGATCGTGTCAGAAAGATAGCCGTCTGCAGCCACCTTCGCCGCCTGCTCCCGCACCATGACCTTGCGCGCGACCGGAAGAATGATATAGGTCACCCGCGCATCCATGAAATTCTTGAAGAACAGCCGCTTGCTGCCCTTCTGCTCGTGTATCCGCGCGTCGTTCGGCAAGTTGTCGGCGACCGACTCGTATCCGTGAACCATGTCCCCGCTGCGAAAGACATTGTCGACAACTTCCATGGGCGCAGCCGTGCCGCGCTTCGAAGGCCGGTCTTCCGCATCGAGCGGCAGCGAATCCTGAATGTCAGGGATGTACTTCTGAAACATCTCCAGCTTGCGCCTCTCGGCCTGATTGCGAATCATCACCGCCGCCCCGTACGTCGTCTTCACCCCCAGCAGATCGTCTTCGTAATTTTCGTAAGGCGCAAAAATAATGTCGATCTTCGGATTCTTCAGATCAACCCACGCCAGATCGCTCTTAAAGTAATCATCGCTGAGCAGCGCGTCCGCCCGCATGCGCAGAAAACTCGCAAACCCCGGATCGCCACTCAACGCCGCCGCCTCCCGCAAATCCTTCGCTGCCGGCTCCAGAAACGCCCGATACGCAATGTGATACGGCACCGCCTCCAGCTGCCCATCGTGCCATCGCACAATGCTCGTGCCGTTGTAAATGCCATCTCTCTGCTCCGGATGGTCTTTCACATACTGCTCAATCTTTTCCCGCGTCAAATCCGGCGGATAAAACGACCGTCCCGCCGGCAGCGGCGTCGCCCCGACGAACGGCTTGTCCTCATCCAGCCGGTCATAGCGCGAAGCATTAATCCAGATGAACCGCCGCAACGCTTCATCCTTCGGATTCGTGCTCAACCCCAGCGTCTCATACAGCTCCAACGCCGGAGGATCGATCTGCCGCCAGTAAATGTCTTCGATGTACCGCGACGCATCCACCAGCTTTTGCACCAGTTGCTTCTCGCGCGCCGTCAGGCCTGCACCTGCAAACGGCATCTCCACCCGCTTCAGCCGCGCCAGCCGTTCATTCAGATCAGGAGCCACTTTTAGCCCAGCCGACTCCGGGCCTTTGGCCGCTGAGCCGGTCATCTTGCGTTGAGTTTTTTGTGAGAATGCCAAACCAGAAAGGAACAAACAACTGACTATCACCCAACTGCAGGTTCGACCCATACGCGGCGATTCTAGCAGAGCATTTCATTAACAGGACCGCACTGGCGTTAACAAATTGGCTCCCCGTATCATATTCATGGGACGAAATGCCGCGCACAAAAACAGACAAGACAAACGCAGCCCAGCCGAACCAAGCCCAAACCCTGCTCATCGACGCCGATGACACGCTCTGGGAGAACAATATTTATTTCGAGCGTGCCATCGCCAACTTCATTTCGTTTCTCAATCACCACGAATATTCGGCCGCGCAGGTGCGCGAAGTCCTCAACCAGGTCGAGCGCGAGGCCATCGTCACCCACGGATACGGCCTGCACAGCTTCGCCCATTCCCTGGTCCGCACCTTCGAGCAGCTATCCGTCGAGCCGCTCACGCCCGCCTTGCATGAAACCATCAACGGATTCGCTCACACCATCGCCGAGCATCCCGTCGAAATCATTCGCGACGTCACCGAGACCCTGCAGTATCTTTCCCCGCGCCATCATCTGATTCTGCTCACCAAAGGCGCCATCGCCGAGCAGACCGGCAAAATCGAGCGCTCCGGATTGAAAGATTATTTCGCTGCGACAGAAGTTGTGGCCGAGAAGAATCAGGCAACCTATCGCAACGTAGTTGGAAAGTACGACTTGGCGACCGATTCCACCTGGATGATCGGCAACAGCCCTAAGTCCGACATCAATCCCGCCCTCGCCGCCGGCCTCAACGCCGTCTTCGTTCCCCACGGCGACACCTGGATTCTCGAGCACGAAGAAGTCGCCGAAGCCCAAGCTCCCAGCAAGCTACTGATCGTCGAAAAATTCGCCGGATTAAGAGAGCACTTCTAACCGCCGCCCGCGCTCATTTTCCGTCGAACACGAATATGTTCCCATACTCATCTGCCAGAAACGCCCAATCGTGGGTGGAAGTGCACCACCCGGCACTGCTTGTTAAGCCCTCAGCACTTAGCCTGATGGCCGTACTCCAATCTTGGTCGGCATGCCAAACAAAGCCCAGATCAAGCGGTTCACTTTTACCGCTGGTTCTCCCGCAGCACACGGTCAGAACCTCCCCGTTTTGGGTAAGGCTGGCGCGGTCACCGATATCCAACTGATTCGGCTGCGTTAGCGCGAAGGAGGGTTGCGCGCTGTCTGTCCAGCCGCCTGACGGTTCATCGAAGATCCACACCACATCATAGCTCGGCGCGCCGCCCACAACGATCTCCGGAGCTATGGTGACATTGGATCCAAAGCCTGCACCCCTGTCTTCCCGCGGAGAAAGCTCAGCTGTTTGCATTACCGAACTCCATCCACCCGGCGGTTCATCATAGACGTAGACCGCGCCGCCCCGCACGGTATGAGTGCCGTAGTTTTGTGGCGCGCCGACAGCAATTAGATTGCCGCCTCCACCCGCAGGTCCGGTTATCGCGACCGACGTGCCGAGCTGCCAGTAAGGGGCGCCGTCGCTCGCCGTCAGGTGCGCATCTTCAGTCGCATCCACCCAGCCACCTGAAGGCTCAACGTAGACATACGCCTTGCCAGTCTCGGTCGCGTACCCCGGCGCCCCAACGACCACCGTGTTTCCCCACGCAGCCGCTGAAACACCAAAATCGTTGTTCGGCTCGGGGTCCGACGGGGTCAAGGCAGCCCCTTCCTGCTCGCTGGCCCAGCCTCCAGACGGCTTAACGAAGACATATGCGCATCCGGCAGAGGTCGCCACAATGTAATCGTTTTGAATGGCAATAGCGGCGATCTGCGCGCTTTGGTCTGAGATCGTCAACGTCGCAACCTGATTCCAGGTTCCGATCGCATAGAGCTGGATCTGGTTGGCTGCGGTGCAGACGTAAGCTACGACCCCATTCTGCGCCGCAAGAACTGGGTTAGCCGAACACGCGCGTCCTGGCCACGAATCTCCGCCACTGGCTTCCGCGTCGTCGCATAACCCTGCGCAACCATCACGGCCAAGAGCAACACCAGAATTCTACGCATAATCCCCCCACTCCCCGCCCAATCATACGCCTAATCAAGGCCCGGACGATCTACGCTCGTCATATATAGTGATACCCAATGCTCCTCCGCGAAAACGTGCCTCTCGCCCCACTCACCACCATCGGAGTCGGCGGCCCGTCCCGTTATTTCGTCGAGGCCCAGACCGCAGCCGAGGTCGCCGAAGCGGTCACGTTCGCAAATACCAATCATTTGCCTCTTTTCGTCCTCGGCGGCGGCAGCAATCTTGTCGTATCCGATAGCGGCTGGCCCGGCCTCACGCTCAAAATCTCAATCAAAGGAATTCAGGAGCGAACCGAGAACGGCAAAGCCATCTTCCAGGTCGGCGCCGGCGAAGACTGGGACCGGTTCGTCGCTCTCACCGTCGAGCGCAATTGCGCAGGCATTGAATGTCTCAGCGGAATCCCCGGCAGCGTCGGCGGAACACCCGTGCAGAACGTCGGCGCCTACGGTCAGGAGGTCTCTCAAACAATCGAGTCCGTCTTGGCCTTCGATCTTCGCGATTCCCAGCTCCGCGAACTTTGCAATGAAGCCTGCAGCTTCGCCTATCGCACCAGCCTTTTCAACACCGCCGAAAAAAACCGCTTCATCATCCTCGAAGTCACCTACGCCCTCCAACCCGGCGGCGCAGCCCACGTTGACTATAGAGATTTGAAAACTTTTTTCGCAGAATCCGGCCACAAGCCCACGCTCGCCGCAACCCGCGACGCCGTGCTGAAGATCCGCTCTGACAAAGGCATGCTCATCACTCCCGGCGATCCCGATTGCCGCAGCGCCGGATCGTTCTTCAAAAATCCCGTGCTCTCCCCTGCGCAATATCAAAATCTCACCGCGCTGCCAGCCAGCCAAGCCCTCCAAATTCCCACTTACCCCGCAGCCAACGCTCAGCACAAAGTCTCCGCCGCGTGGCTCGTCGAACACTCCGGATTCCCCAAAGGCTACTCCACCGGCCGGGTCGGCATCTCGACCAAACACGCGCTCGCCATCGTGAATAAAGGTGGAGCAACCGCCGCCGACGTCATCTCCCTGAAATCCCAAATCCAGGGTCGCGCCCGCGAGCTGTGGGGAATCGACCTCCAGCCCGAGCCCGAGTTTGTCGGTTTTTGAATCGGAGCTCCACCAGAAAGAAAAAAGAGGCGGCGAATGCCCCGAAGGACGCCGCGCGCGGGGTAATGAGTGCACCCTCGGCCCAGGCAGCCGCCTCACCAGCTATCTATCGGCAAAACGCTGCGCCAGCTTGAATATCGAAACAAACATCGCCCGCGTCAGCTTCCCCGTCTGCGTATTCTGGTTCGACGGATGATACGACGCCAGCAACGTCCGCCCATCCGGCATCTTGTAATGCGCCCCATGCTCAAACCCATACGCCGCCTTGCTCTGCAGCAGCCCTCGTCGCTTCAGCGAATTCAAATACGCGTCGAACCCGATCTTCCCCAGCGCCACCACCACCTTCACCTTCGCCAACCCCACCAGTTCGCGGTCCAGATACTCCGAGCAATTCGCCAGCTCCGAAGGCAACGGCTTATTATCCGGCGGAGCGCAGCGCACCGCTGCCGTAATATACAAATCCTTCAGCTTCAGCCCGTCATCGCAGTGCGTCGCCTCCGGCTGGTTGGCAAATCCCGTCTCATACAGCACCGGATACATAAACTTTCCCGACGCATCGCCCGTGAACGGACGCCCCGTTCGATTCGATCCGTGCGCTCCCGGCGCAAGCCCCAGAACCAGCACGCGCGCCTGCGGATCGCCAAATCCCGGCACCGGCTTGCCCCAGTATTCGCAATCCATATACGCGCGCCGCTTCACCCGCGCAATCTCCTGGCGATACGCAACCAGCCGCGGGCATCGCACGCACGCGATTACCTCGCGATCAAGCTCAACCAGCCAGTTTTTCGCCATGCAATGAATTTACAGGAAGGCCCGTGTGGCGCGGGCGCCCTCGCCCGCGAAGAGCTGCAGCATCACTTCGCCAGCTTCATCACCGTCTCCCGAGTCCGCCCCAGCGTAAACTCCAACGACTCCCGCGGAAACTTATTAATGATCGGCGCAATCATCCACGCCACTGCACTCGGAATATCGCGGCTCAGCGAAATCGCTTCCAGTTGCACGTACACGCCGCCATCCCGCTGCAGCATGCGCCAGTAAGTATTCAGCCGCCACATGTAACCGCCATCGTCGCCCATGGGCTTGAGATATTCATCCTTCTGCCCATCGTTCTCCACCTGCTGAATGCGCGGGCTCGTCGATCGCGCTATCGCCCGGTCCGCCGCCGGATAGCTGTAGTCAATGTCGTAATCCGTATCCAGCACCACGGTAATAATTTTCTTGTCGCGCAGCCGCATGTACATCTTGAAGTGATCGCCGTTGTGCTCGAGCAGCTTCGACCGCTCCACCGACGGCGAATAATATTTCGCTCGATTGTCGTAGTCCTGCAGAAAACTCACCGTTTGCTGCAGCGTGACTCCGGGAATAAACACCGTCCCGATCCAGTGATGAATCAACCCTCCCGGCGCATCGATCTTGCGCCCCTGCTCCAGCGTTTCCATCGCCGCAGAAACCACCTGGCCATTCTTGAGTTGCCCCAGCGCCGCCTCGCGATCGCCCGCCGACAACCCGTCAACGTACAAAAACGGCCCCGACTTTATCTCGCTAGCCATCCTCTGCTCGCTGACCGCAATGTAGTGATCGTATCCAGCCACCGTCGCCGGCTGCAGTTGTTCGGCCCGGAGCAACGGAACAAAAACACCAACCGCAACCATCACTGCAACTTTCGCGGCTACGCTATCATGTCTCTTCATGCCTGGGGAACCACCGACCATCTTCCGCTTCGGCGTCTTCGAAGCCGATACCGCCAGCGGAGAGCTGCGCAAATCCGGCGTCCGCTTGCGCGTGCAGGAACAGCCGTTCCAGGCACTGGTGCTCTTGCTCGAGCGCTCCGGCGACGTCGTCACCCGCGACGAACTCCGCCAAAAACTCTGGCCCTCCGACACCTTCGTCGATTTCGACCACAGCCTCAACACCATCATTAACAAGCTCCGCGAAGCCCTCGGCGACACCGCTTCCAACCCGCGCTTCATCGAAACCCTCGCCAAACGCGGATACCGTTTCCTCATCCCAGTAGAATCTGTCTCCAATCATCGCAGCCCCGGCGATTTGGCTCAAGAGGCGCATCCCAGCCTCGCGCCCGACGCGCCCGGGCCGCCAGCCCACATCGAAGAGCCACCCACTTCCCTGCTCACCAGCCCGCGAGAACTTCCCGACGCGCCGCACGGATACGTCCGCATTTTTTTTCTGCTGATTCAGATCATGTATCTCTGCTTCTACATCGCCGCGCTGGCGCGCCTTGCGGCAATCCAGGAGCTGCTGGATCAATCCTTCGGCAGTGCCCTATGGATTACCATCATCCTCATCGTCTCCGCCGCCATCGGAATCCCGCTACGCCTCTATCTTCTTTCCGCCGTCGCCTTCGACATCAAAGACCTCAGCCGAAAATTCCTCCGCATCTTCCCCGCAACCTTCCTCCTCGACGAACTCTGGGCGCTCGCTCCATTCCTCCTTGCCCCGCAAATCGGATTCGGCCTCGCCCTCGGCGTCACCGCCGCTCTCATCTATCTTCCCTTCGCCCAGCGCTCGCTCATGCTCATGCGCGCGAAAGCCAGAGCCCGCAAGCTCTAGCTCTCGCACTCGCACTTGGCAGTCGACTCGAACACCCACCGGTCGCTCGCCGCAAAGTTGGCCAGCGCGCAGATCGCAATCGACGCAACATTCGCCACCATCACCGGCGCGCCAAACCACCCCACGAAACTCCGCATCAGCAGCAGGTTTCCCACCAGCGAAATCGCCCCATTGCTCACATGAAACCGCAGCAACCGCCTCGCCGTCTCCGCGCCGCCCGCCCGGTCCGCCCAGGTAAAGCGCTGGTGCCACAAAAAGTTCTGCAGCACCGCCGCTTCCACTGCCACGGCCGTCGCCGCGAGATAATTCACCCGCATCGCCGTCAGCCCGCCCAGCACCGCCAGCTGCACGGCAATCCCCATGGCACCCACCAGCGAAAACTTCAACAGCCTCGATCCTCCCCGCAAAGCCCCGGTCATGTCAGCCGCTCCTCACCATAAAGCTGCGCCGTGTGCCGAATCGCCGAAACCACCAACATCGCGCCCATGCCGGCAATCGCAATCAACCCGCCCACGTCAAACAGCATCACCCGATAACCCAACACCTTAATCGCCGGATGCCACAACAACGCCAGATTCCCCGCCGCCAACAGTATCCGAATCTCCGTCGGCCCAAACTTCCAGTACGAAAGCTGAAACCGCCCCAGCGTATACGTCGCCAGATACGACTCAGTCGATAGCATCAGAAACATCACCAGCATCACCAGCGCGATCGCCGGACGCACATACCCCGACAGCGCCATTCCGCCCATCAGAAAAAACGCGCCCACCGCATCAATAATGTGGTCCACATAAAATCCGTACCGCGGCCGCTGCTGATCCCGCACCCGAGCCAGCGTTCCATCCAGGCTGTCGCCCAGCCAGTTCAAGGCCAGAAACACGATGCCTGCAATCAGCGTCAGCGGGTTCCACCAGGCCAGCGCGTAGCAGACTCCCGCCAGTATCTGCGACACAAATCCCAAGATCGTCAGATGGTCCGAGTTAATCCATCGCGGCGTTCGTTCCGCCATCCAGATCAGCGCCCGCTTCTCCGCCGACGCTACAAAGCTCTGCTGAATCCGCGTCGCCGCCGCAAACCCAACTCTTTCCGCTCGAACCTGCCCACCAGCCTGCGAAATCATTGTCGTTGCCATCTGATTCCCTCCTTGCAGGCCCAAATCTCTCACACCCGCCAAAACCCAACAATGCACCCCAGGTAAAACCCGTCCCACAAAAATCTCACCAGCCAACTCACACAAAACTCAGGACTAACCTCACAACCTCAACCCAAAAAAGAAACCCTCCCGGGGGAGGGGAGGGAGGGTGAAGAATACAGATAGATTGGCTTATGCGCGGGCTACGTTCGCTGCCTGAAAACCTTTCGGTCCTTTCAGCAGGTCGAACTCCACGGTCTCACCTTCATTCAACGTCCGGTAACCGTTCTCCTGTATCGCGGAGAAGTGCACAAACACATCCTCTCCGGTGGAGCGCTGGATAAAACCATATCCTTTAGCCCCGTTGAACCACTTCACTATACCCTTCTCTCTCACAAAAACTCCTTTCGCCTCTGTTGAAGTTAAGGTCCGCCATCTCTGTGAGGCGCACGCCCCATCGCAAAATGCCGTGACCTGCGGTTAAAGCTTCGACGGCCGCAGAACCTGGACGCAACAGAAAGGCCCCGGAGTCTTGCGCCATGCGGGAGCGCGGCGCAAATCTCGGGAGCCTATCTAAATCACGCGAGTTTCAACTGCTGTCACGAAACGTCAACCTACGTAACCAATATCGCTGCACTACCAGCGCAACGCGCACGTATCTTAGACAGGAACTTTAAAAATGGCAAGCGCGATTTTGCCCCACAAACAGGGCGATCTCCCATCCTCCCGCCCAATCTCCCCACCGCAGCCCTTTTGGCTCCCGCCGTACCTGTACCGCTGGATCATATCCGCCGCTGCAAGTATTTGATAATATTGGAGAAATTCCGTGAGCATCACGCCCACAACTCAGCCCAGTTCGAAGCCGCTAAAGCCCCTTGTGCCCTCGCAAACCGCGACCGCCAACGAATACGGCGGCCTGCTCGCCGACGCCGTCAAATACCTCATGCGCACTGACGTTCACACCTTCGCCTTCTCCGTCGCTGCCAACGCCATCCTGTCTTTCTTTCCGTTCGTGCTGCTGCTTCTTACCATCATTCGCTACGTCTTCCACTCCCACGTCATGGACGAAGTCGTCACCGACCTGCTCCGCGACTATCTCCCCGCCGGCCAAGACTTCGTCATCCGCAACCTCAACGCCCTCGTCGGCGCCCACAAGCGCGCCCAGATCTATTCCCTGCTCATCCTGCTCGTCACCTCCACCGGAGTCTTCATGCCGCTCGAAGTCGCACTCAACCGCGTCTGGCACTTCCCCACCAACCGCTCCTATCTCGGCAATCAACTCACAGCTCTCGGTCTCGCCTTCGCCAGCGGCACCCTGGCGCTGCTCTCCATCGCGCTCACCGCCGGCAACGTCGTTCTGCTTCGCACCATGACCTTCGGCCACGACATTTTCATCGCCCGCCTCGTCGGATACCTCATCATGAAAGTCTTCGCCATCGGCGCCAGCATCGCCATCTTTTTTCTGATCTACTGGCTTCTGCCCAACGGCAAAGTTCCCGCGCGCTCCGTCCTTCCCGCCGCCGTCATCATGGGATTGCTCTCCGAACTCCTCAAATACGCCTACATCCTGGCGCTGCCGCGTTTGAATTTTCAGGAAGTCTACGGCCCCTTCTCGCTCTCCGTCAGCATGATGTTCTGGGCCTTCCTCTCCGGATTGCTGCTCCTCACCGGCGCCTATCTCTCCGCCGAACGCCACGTCCGCCGCATGGCGTAAAACTCCCGGCTGCCCCACTCCTCGTGCCCATTGACGCAACCCCGACACTACCTCAATCGCTCGGGGATTTTGAGCGCTATCGCCTGTTAACAACACTTATGGCGTCGGTGCGCGATGTCTTCGATGCATCCCAAGAAAGAGGGTCTTGCTTGCAGCTAGCGATTTCACTGGGGCGAGGCGACGGTCGAGAGTTCAAAGATGGCGCCGTAGCCATACTCGCCTCCGAGGACGAGGCTGCCATATAGGTTGCCCTGCTGGTCGATGACGAGGTCGCCTTCGGGGACACAGCCGTCGTTGCCCTCACCGAAGACGTGAAGCACACTGTACTGCCATTTGTCGTTGCCGGTGGGTGCAAGCTTGTAGAGCACACCACAGCTATTGGGCCCACCCCCGTAGTCAGTGGTCCCGTAGAGGCTGCCATCTCTACCCATCACCACGCCCGTATTAGGCTCATAGCCAAGCGCGCCGCCTTTGAAGTCGTACAGAATCGTGTACGTCCATCCGCCGCTGTTTCTTGGCGAGAGCCTGAAGATAACCCCGCCGCAGCAGCCGCCGCCTGCGGTGGTGCCGTAGAGCGATCCGGCGCTGTCCATGTAGAGTGCGCCCCAACCGGGCATGGTCCCGTCGCTGGCTTTGTCGTTAAAGCGGTGTAGGATTGCCTCCTTCCACTTACCGTCGGGTTCTGGGGAAAGCTCGTAAACTGTGCCGCAGCTTGAGCTGCCGCACTGGTTGCCGCCGTACTCGGTTGTGCCGTAGAGGTTCCCTCTATCATCACGAATCACGCCCGCGAAGGGGTCGTAACCATCGCCATCTTGGCCTAGGAATTCGTGCAGCACACTGTACTTCCAGCCATCCGGCTCCGGCTCTAGCTCGTATGTTGCGGCCGCGGTACCATAGAGCTTCCCCGCGTTGCTTATTACCACCCCTGACTCCGGGCAGCAACCTTGGGCGTCTCCGGGGAAGCTGTAGAGGACTTTCTCGCTCCAGCCGTCGCGCAGGGGCGCGAGCTTCCAGACGGTGCCGTTTTTCTCGGTTCCACCCCAAGTCGTCGTGCCCAGCAGGGTGCCGTCGCTCGCGACAGTAACGCCACCCGTGGGGCCGAGCCCGTCGGCGCCCCCCTGAAAGCTGTAGAGGATGTCCTCGGCCCAAGTGGTGCCTTTTCGGCTAATCTTGAACAAGAGGCCACACCCGTTTGTGCACGGCCCCGTGCCTCCTCCGCCGGAAGCGCCATAGACGGCGCCATCGTTCCCCACACTCACGCCGCCCCACGGCGCGTTGCCGTCTGCGCCGTTGAAGTTGAAAAGAACCTTGTATTCTGGAGCAGCCTGTGCCGCCACGCATAGCCCGAAAATGAGGACGGTGACGCGAAGTCTTTGGATCGTTGCCCGCCGTTTCCGCGCCATGAGGCGCCTCCTTCCGGTCTGTTAGTCAGTTTGGCACGGCGGGCGCCGGATTAAAAGCGCCATGCCGCCGTGCGAGCCCCGCGTCAATCGCTGCTCTCAATCTCGTCGTCGTCGGCGTCCTGTGGATACGTTCCCTTAAAGCAGCCCGTCTGGCTTGGGACATGGAAGCAGCTGGGCTGGTATTTCGCGCCTTGGATCCCCTCGAAGCTGTGGTATCCGGCGCTGCTGAAGTTGAAGAAGTCCTCAAGCGAGTATGCGCAAGTGGGACAGGTCGGCTTTGCGTCCATGGCGAGATAGTCAGCATATTGCCAAGAGGAGCTCTGGCTGATGCCGTACTGGCTAAGATAAGCGTCGTTGGTGCCGAATGCGTATTCGATGAAGTTCAACATGCTGCCGAAGTCGTGGCAGTAGGGCCCGGGACAGCTCGGGGAAGATCCCAGCAGGTGTAAAGGGTCTGGCCCGTAAGCTGCTGGTAGCCGGGTGGGTTCAGGCATTTATCGTTTGTTGGGCTGCCGACGGGCGACACGCGGCCGCCGTTGCTCGCGAGTACCGAGTCCTGGTTGAAGAGGTTATCTGGCGTGCGATTCTCCTGGATCACGATTACTACGTGCTGGACGTACTGGGAGAGGTTGGTCTGCGCGGCGGCGCCTGTTGACGAGAGCGCAAGCGTGAAGAGAAACAGCGCAGTGGAAAGTTTCATACGGCCTCCTGAAATTCAGCCCCCGACTTCGGGGATTGGTAGGGTGGACCGTTGTTGATTCAGTTAGCGACGAGACTGCCCCGGGGACATGTACGGCAGGAACTATACCACAGTTACGGCACTGTTCTCATTGCGAAAAACCGGCCAGGGTCCGGCGCCTGGGTATGGTGTGGCTGGCCTGAGGGAGACGCTTCCGGTCAAATGGCGATAAATCCTGATTACGCTCAAAACCCCTACCCCTTGGCCCAAGACCGCCACCACCCCCTTTTCCACAGCCTACCTGCGCACCGTATTGTTCATCCCTCACAATTTCACTGTGACCGCCGCCACAGACTCCGCTTTCCCTTTTTGGCACCATACCTACGGCACGCCCAAGGTTAGCCCGGAGCCAACGACCGACGACTGACGACTGACGACTGACGACTGAAAACTGATGACTGATGACTGATGACTAAGTTCTTTCTTTTCTAGATTTTGACTGTTTTTGCTCTTTAGAATCAAGATTTTACCGGGAATCAAAAAAATCGCCCCAATGGAATCAAGTATTTACGCAATTCCGCAACACAAAAAAGTGTTAGATAGTAGTAAACACACGAGGAAACCAGCCATGACAAAACATCTCGAAATGAAGCCCGAAGCAAAGCCCGCAACCCACGTCCGCCAGTGCAACTACGTCAAAACCAACGGCCTCCGCTGCGGATGCCCCGCCCTCAAAGACAGCTACACCTGCTTTTTCCACAGCGCCGCCATCAACCGCCGCGCCGATCCACATAGCTTTTCCCTCCCTCTGCTCGAAGACCGCTATGCCATCCAGGTCGCCATCATGCACGTCATCGACCTCTATTCCAGGCGCCAGATCAGCGAGCAAGCCGTTTCTGTCTATACCAAACTGCTCTCGCTCGCCGTGCGCAACGGACGCAACCTCGACTTCGACTCCAAAGAAGCCCGCGCCGCCATGGTCACGGATCTCGACCACGCCCAGCCCTCCGCCCGCCGTGCCGTAGGCCTGCCAGGCCTTCAGCAGAACAACGCCAGCCAGACTGGCCCGCAGCCCGCGCAGCCCAAGCCGCCGCAACCAGCGCCGCAACCCGTCGCCGCAAACGCAGCCAAGCAACCGCAAGATTCGCAACGAAAAGTTCAATCGGGAGGGCACGGCTTCAGCCGTGCCGTACAGGACCCCAACGTGATCGCGGCTTTAGCCGCCGAGGGCGAACGCGGAGCCGCCGAAGCCCTGGCCATCGCCAAGCAACTCCTCGAAGCCGCCAGTTGATGCGCAGCAACCGCTACGGCACTATATGACTGATGACTGACGACTGACGACTGATGACTGACGACTGACGACCAACGACGAACGAACAACGAACGACGGCTTTTGCGTACGACGTCCTGCCAACGACGCGCATCTGCGGCAGAACCATTCCTTCCACCTGTGAAAATGTCCGCACATCACAGGCGCCACGTGACCACTGACACAGACAGCCGCACGCTCCGGCGATAGCATCGGTCTCTCCCTTCCCGTCAGAAGGCTGGCCTCCACCATTTCGAGGCCGCGATGCGTGACTGCAAGCTCAGATGTTTCGCCCTGATCGCCTTCCTGCCGCTGGCGATCATTCCGCTTCCGCTGTTGTCCCAGCTCTACGCTGAAGATTTGCCCGGAACCGGCCCTCCGCAAATTCCTATCGCCCATCCGCGCCCGCGAAACGGCCCTCCTCCCATATCGCGTGGCCGTGCGCGTCCGGTGATGGAAAGCGCTGGCTTGGCCTTCGCCGGAACGGTGCAGTCGGTCGAGCACATTCCCGCCGCGGGCGAAAACCGCATCAGCACCACGCGCGTAACCTTCCGTGTCGACACGGCGATCCGCGGCGTACGCGCCGGCCAAACCGTGGTCGTCAGCGAATGGGGCGCGTTGTGGTCAACCGGCGAGCGCTACGCGAAAGGCGAGCGCGTCTGCCTGCTGTTGTATCCGCCGAGCAAGCTGGGATTGACCAGCCCCGTGCACGGATCGGCTGGACGCTTTCGCCTGCGCGGCCGCGGACGCGTCGTGGTCCCGCCGGACCGGCGAGAACTGCTCCCGCCCTCGCTGGTTGCGCGGATTGATCCGCAAGGGGAAATCGCGGTTGAAGATTTTGCCCGGGCGCTGCACGAAAGGAGCGCGCCATGAGGCGTCAGATGCTTGGCCCAGACCGCGTGCTCGCCGACGCCAAGCGGTATCTCACGGCGGAGAAGTCGGCCAGCGCCCGCAACTGGGTGAGCCTTGGTTGGCGCGTGGTCTTCTATATATTGGCCGCCGCGCTGGCGTTTCTGGTGCTGCTGCAGTTAGCCCACGCGGAAAACCCGCGTTATGTTGCCGGGCCGGGATATTTCAACCAGGGTCTGGCCGGAACTCCGCTGACCTGGGCCGGCGGATCGGTAACCTACTACACCGACCAGGGAAACTTGAGCCCGATCATGCCTGGCCCGAGCGCGGACGCGCTGGTGGCGAACGCCTTCAGCCAATGGAGTTCAATCTCGACAGTCGCGCTGACGATTACCCACGCCGGTCAACTGGCGGAAGATGTGAATGGAACCAATGTTTATCGGAATTCAAATGGCACGTTGACCGAACCGGCGGATATCGAGCCCAGCGCAACCGGAACTCCAGTCGGAGTCGTATACGACTATGACGGCACCGTAACCAATGCCCTGCTCGGGCAAGGTGCGGGAAATCCGGCGGAATGCTTTTGGAATGCCTCGTATGGCGGCGTGGACAACTTCGGAGTGACGGCAAATTACCTGCACGCGCTGGTGGTGATCAACGGTGAGTGCTATTTGCAGTCGTCGCAGCAGACTGACGTTGAATACCGGCTGGTGAGAGTATTGGGCGGCGTGCTGGGATTGGGCTGGTCGCAGGCGAATCTGAATGTCATTACCGGCAACCCTCCGCCGACGCCGGAAGACTACGCCGGTTTTCCCGTGATGCACAACATCGATCCGTTCAGTTGCGTGCCCATTACGGTGTGCTATCCCAATCCCTATCAACCGGCGATGGATGATGAAGCCTCGTTGTCGCAGTTGTATCCGGCGGCGAGTTTTTCCGCCAATACTGCCGAGATTTACGGGAGCGTTTACTTTGCCAACGCCGGCGGCCAAGCCGCGCAGCCGATGCAAGGCGTGAATGTAGTAGCGCGCTGGATCGATCCATCGACTGGCCAAGCCTCACGGCAATATGTTGCAACCTCGGTTTCGGGATTTCTGTTCACAGGTAATGCGGGCAACGAAGCCACGGGATTCGACCAGATCAACGGCGAACCGTTCAACCAATGGGGATCAGGCGATACAGCGCAGGAAGGATATTTCGACCTTCCCGGCCTGCAACTCCCCAATGGGCACAGCAGCGGGCAATATCAGTTGACGGTTGAGGCTGTGGATCCGCTCTGGTCAACCTATGTCGGACCGTATGACGGTCTGCAGGTCGAGCCTTCGGGGTCGTTTCAGCCGATCGTGGTCAACGTCGCGTTGGGTACAAACACGCAGCAGAACATCGTCATGCAGGATTCCGCGGTGCAGACGCCGAACATCTACGCGCCGACCACTTATCAGTCGCCCGCTGCTGTGCCCGAAGGCGCGGATTGGAAGGCGAGCTTGAGTCCGTACGGCGATCTCGACTATTTCTGGTTCTCCGGACAGGCGAACCGCAGTCTGGCCGTGCTGGTGACGGCCCTGGATTCGACGGGAAATCCGACCGAAAGCAAAGCCCAGCCGGTCATCGGCATGTGGGCGCTTTCCGATCCCGGGCAATCGCCGGCGCCGGCAAACACGCCGTCGGCATTCAACTCACAGTTCTTCGGCGTAACCCAGCTCAATGCGCAGTTGCTCTCCACAAACGGCTTTCGCATCGGGATTTCTGACTATCGCGGCGACGGTCGGCCCGATTATCTGTACCATGCCCGGATTCTTTACGGCGATCATCTGACGCCATCGCGCATCGGCGTGACTGGCGGCAGCGCTCTCGCCATCGCTGGCCTGGGACTCGAAGAAAGCACGCAGGTGCAAGTGGGCAGCTCGAATGTGCCGCTGCTTGGGGCATCAGCTCAACAGTTGCTGATAACCGCTCCACCGGCTCCCAATGAACAAGATGGCGTCCAAAACGTCACCCTTATCGACCCGCCGACGCAGGCAACTGCAGTAATGACTGGCGCGCTGATTTACGGCGCAGCACCGACCGACTTGCTGACGCTGCTCTCGGGATCGAATCCCAGCACGCCGGTGGGCGGACAAGCGCCAAATCCCATGGTGGTCGAGGTCACACAGTCGGATGGTGTAACTCCGGTGGCAGGAGCATCGGTTGTCTTCACATCTTCTCCAGCGGTCGGTTTCGGGGCGTGCTCCGGCGCTACAACATGCACCGTTTACAGTGACGAGAGCGGAATCGCGTCAACCGCTATGACCGTGCTCTCGGCGGGAGTAATGACAATTACGGCGCAGCTTGCACCCGCGGCCTACAGCGTCCCGCAGCAAGTGCAGACAACGTTATTTGGTACTGAGTCGTCGCTGGATATTTCATTGCTCAATCCCTATGTGTGGATTGCGCAGGGCGCAAATGCGAACATTACACTCACCGCGCGCGTCTTGTCGGAGGGTCAGCCGGTCGCGGGCCGCGGCGTAAACTTCTATCTCGATAAAGGCTCGGCCACGCTCAATCCAGCAAGCGCAACCACCAACAGCAACGGCTATGCCTCGAGCACGGCGCAGATTGCGTCGATGAGCGGAGACGTGCAGGTCAGCGTCTGCGCCGAACCTGGGGACAAACCGTGCCAGACGTTTTACGGAACGGCCGTCTCGGGTTCGCTGCTGGAATTGCAACCGGTGAGCGGCATTGATCAGATGACGGCTTCGGTCAGCGGTTTTCAGCCGATTGTGGCGCGAGTCACCGACACACTCTCCGATCCGGTGCAAGGAGCAACCGTGCTGTTTCAGGCCATCGTGGGACGAACAGCTGACGACGCCCCGATCATCTCCGGAGGTGACAACAACCCTGGGCATGATCCGCTGGCGATTATTCTAGGTTCCTGGCAGCAATCTGCGGTTTCCGGGGAAGGCGGATTAGTCAGCGTCCCGCCCTCCAGCGCGGGCGTCACCGGAGAAGTGGGCGTTTTAGGGACGGCATCGGCGGGCAGCGCCACTTTGCCCTTCGTTCTGCAGTCCGTTGGTCCACCGTAGGGTGCCTGGACCCTACAAAGGAACGGCCGGCCCGTGAGCACGAGCCGGCCGTAGCCTCATAACGTTCGCTGTTCTACATTTGCGAGCACACAGCCTTCACTTCCGTATACTGCTCGAGCACTTCGTGTCCCATTTCGCGGCCCCAGCCGGATTGCTTGTATCCTCCGAATGGCAAAGCCGCGTCGAAAATGTTGTAGCAGTTGATCCAGACCGTGCCGGCGCGGAGCTTCGCCGCGATCTGATGGGCTTTCTTGACATCGCGCGTCCATACACCCGCCGCCAAGCCATAGGCAGAGTTGTTGGCTTTGCGCACCAGGTCGTCGATGTCACGGAACGGAATTGCCGTAACCACCGGACCAAAAATCTCTTCCTGCACGACCTTCATATTGTCGTGCGTATTTACCAGCACAGTGGGCTTCACGAAATAGCCCTTATCGCCGTGGCGGCTGCCGCCCGTTACTGCCTTCGCGCCCTCGGACAAACCCGATTCCAGGTAACTGCAGACGCGATTCAGTTGTTCTTCCGAAACCAGCGGGCCCATGTCCGTATCAGGCTCCATGCCCGCGCCGAGATTGATGTTGGCGGCATTCTGGGCCACGCCGTCGACAACTTTATCGAAGATCTTCTCCTCCACGTACAGACGCGACCCGGCGCAACAACACTGGCCGTGGTTGAAGAAGATCGCGCTGGTCGATCCTGCAATGGCGGAATCCAGATCAACGTCGGCAAAGACCACATTCGGCGACTTGCCTCCGAGCTCGAGTGAAACCTTCTTCAGGTTCCCGGCAGCCGCCTGCACAATCAGCTTGCCGACTTCGGTTGATCCGGTGAACGCAACCTTATCGACATCAGGGTGCGCTGCAAGAGCCGCCCCGGCAGTTTCGCCATATCCGGGTACGATGTTGACCACACCATCAGGGATTCCGGCTTCCTGAATCAATTCCCCCAGACGCAGGCACGAAAGCGGCGTCTGCTCGGCCGGTTTCAGAATGACCGTATTGCCGGTCGCCAGCGCCGGACCCAGCTTCCACGCTGCCATCAGCAACGGGAAATTCCACGGAATGATTTGTCCCACCACTCCGACCGGCTCCCGCAAGGTGTAGGCAAAGTATCTGGTGTCCGGTGTATATGGAACGGAAAGCGAAATGGTGTTGCCTTCAATCTTCGTCGCCCATCCGGCCATGTAGCGAAACAGATCCACCGCGAGTGGCACGTCCGCCGCTCGTGCGACTTTGACGGGTTTGCCGTTGTCGAGGGCTTCGAGCGCAGCAAACTCTTCGAGGTTCTCTTCGAGCAGATCTGCCAGCTTCCAGATCAACCGCCCGCGCTCGGAGACCGTCATGGTCCTCCACGGTCCGTTCTCAAACGCATTCCGTGCGGCGCGCACCGCGCGATCGATATCTTCGCGGTCACCCTCGGCCACCTGTGCCATCACTTCACCAGTAGCGGGATTGTAAGTAGGGAAAACTTTGCCGGAAGCCGACTCGACCCACTTTCCGTTGATCAGCATTTTATGTTTTCTGCCGACAAATTCATTGACGTTATCCGTGAGCGTGAACTTAAGAGCGGTTGCCATGGTTCCTCCAGTTTTGGTTCAGGAGCGTAAAACTCCGTTGCATGGACGATATTTTGAGTCGGGCGATGCGCTGGTCCGCGCCATGCCTCAGCGGATGAATTGTACTCCAAATTAAGGATCACGGAGCACGGTAAAGCATCGATTTTGACGGATCGCCGAACGCCATCCGCCGTGGCCTGCGCCAGCTGTAATATGCTTACTTGATGGTTTCTCCTGACCGCTCGCCAATACGCCCGCTCACCGCCGAAACCCTGGCCGCCACGATCGATCACACCAACCTGCGTCCTGAAGCGACGCGCGATCAGATCATTCAACTGTGCCAGCAGGCGACGCAATTTGGATTCGCCGCGGTGTGCGTCAATCCGTCTTATGTCCCGCTGGCGGCGACTCAACTAGCGAACAGCCGAGTCAAAGTTGCGACTGTCATCGGATTCCCGTTGGGAGCCACGCTGGCCGAGGCAAAGGCTTTTGAGGCAAAAGAATCCATCCGTCTGGGCGCGCGGGAAATCGACATGGTACTGAATGTTGGCGCGCTCAAGTCCGGCGACCACGCAGCCGTTCTCGCGGATATTCGCCGCGTCGCCGACGCCACTCACACAGGCGGCGCGATCCTGAAAGTGATTTTGGAAACCGTCTTTCTCACGGACGATGAAAAACGGGTAGCTTGCGAACTCGCAGTCCAGGCTGGAGCCGATTTCGTAAAAACTTCGACCGGATTTCTTGGTGGCGGCGCAACGGTCGGAGATATCAAACTGATGCGCGGCGCGGTCGGCCCGCAAATCGGCGTGAAAGCCTCGGGCGGCGTTCGTACCTTAGCAGATGCCACTGCCATGATCGAAGCCGGCGCCAACCGCATCGGCACCAGCAGCGGCATAGCGATCATTCAAGGGCTTAAGTCATAACAGCATGCCGGCGATGGAAGCCGACATAAGATTAGCCATGGTCCCGGCCAGCATGGCGCGCACACCCAGGCGAGCCAATTCTCCCCTTTTATTAGGCGCCAGTGCGCCGATGCCGCCGATCTGAATGCCGATCGAGCTCAAATTCGCAAATCCGCACAATGCGAATGTCGCAATGGTGAACGATCGCGGATCGAGCGTAGCCTGCTGCGGACCTAACATGGAAAAGGCGACGACTTCATTCAGCACCATACGGGTTCCCAGCAAATTGCCAATCGCCAGGCAGTCGTGCCACGGAACGCCGATCACCCACGCGACCGGAGCGAACAGCGTCCCGAGAATCTGTTGCAAACTAGTGGGAAACCACGCAAACCCAACTCGCGCCAGATAATTGTGAATTCCGCCGAGCAGTCCGTTCATCAGCGCAATCAGCGCCAGAAATGAAATCAGCATGGCCGCAATGTTCAACGCGAGATACAAACCGTCTGTGGTTCCGCGAGCGACGGCGCCAATCAGGTTCTCCTGCTTTTCTTTTTCAGTCTCCTCGGCGCTCATCACTACTTTTCCTGCAGTCTTTGGAACTTCAGTTTCGGGCACGAGCATTTTTGCCATCAGAATCGTACCCGGCGCAGTCATGATCACAGCGCTGAGCAAATGTTTAGGATCGATGCCAAAGGCAATGTATGCCGCCATGATTCCACCCGAGACGTGCGCCATGCCGCTGGTCATTACGGTCATCAATTCGGAGCGGGTCATGTCAGGCAGAAACGGGCGGATGGTCAGCGGCGCCTCCGTTTGCCCCATAAAAATGCTGGCGGCGACGTTCAGCGATTCCGCGCCGCTCGCACCCATCAGGCGCGTCATTACTTTGGCCGCCTGGCGCACGATGAACTGCATGACGCCGTAGTGATAAAGCACCGCAAAAAAAGCCGCGATAAAAATGACCGTGGGCAAAACCTGGAAGGCGAAGTCGAACCCAAAGCGCGAAGCTTTTTGACCCAGGTCTCCAAAAACAAATTGCGATCCCACAAAAGAATAGGCAAGCAGCCGATTGACCGCGTCGCCCGCTTTCTGAAATAGCGCGCGGCCAAGGTCAACTTTCAACACGAAAATGGCGAACGCGATCTGCAGCCCCAGGCCCCAGGCGACCGTCTTCCCGCGGATCGCGCGGCGATTCGTAGAAAACGCGTACGCCAGGCCCAGCATGGTCAGCAAGCCCAGAATCCCGGTGAATTTGCCCATTCTTTGCGCCCTCGCGCGGTTTATTTTTTCGACGAATGATGATGGATCACTTTTCGTATCAGCGGCTTCTTCTCCCTCGGGGGTGCGTCAGCGATCTGATAACTGTCCAGGATCAACTGCTGCGCCCGCTGCGCGCGCGCTTCCGAATTGTAATGGAGTGTGACCAGTGGCTCGCCGATCTGCACCCGATCATGCAGTTTCTTGTGGACGATGTAGCCGACCGCGTGGTCAATAGTGTCTTCTTTTTTCTCGCGGCCTCCGCCGAGAATCACGCATGCTGTCCCCATCTGTTCCGTATTAATTGCAGTCACATAACCGGAGCGCGGGCTGGCGACTTCCATCGTATGCTGAGAGTGAGGAAGACGCTCTGGATGGTCGACCACGCTGGCGTCGCCTCCTTGCAGCGTAATCATCTGGCGAAAGATCTCGAGCGCATGGCCCGACTTGATTTCGCGTTCCGCCCTTGCTCTTCCCTGCTCTACGTCAGCGGCTTCGGCGCCCGTGTGGAACATCCAGCCGGCCAGCTCCAATGAAAGTTCGCGTAAATCTTCAGGCCCGAGACCGCGCAACACGTCAATGCACTCGGCGACTTCCAATGCATTGCCTACGGAGCGGCCGAGCGGTTCATCCATGTTGGTGATCAGTGCGATCACCTGCTTGCCCATGCGATGGCCGGTCTCGACCATCAACTCGGCCAGATGGATGGCTTCCGCCTCGCTTTTCATGAACGCGCCGCTTCCGGTTTTCACGTCGAGTATGAGCGCATCGATCCCTTCAGCCAGTTTCTTGCTCATGATGGAAGCGCAGATCAGGTGCGGGCTTTCGACCGTGCCGGTCACATCCCGCAGGGAGTAAAACTTTTTATCCGCGGGCGCGATCTCTTCGGTCTGCCCGATCATGGCGCAACCCACTTCGTGCAGCACGGCGTGAAACTGCCCTGCGGTCAAATTCACGTTGAAACCCGGGATGGATTCCAGCTTGTCCAATGTGCCGCCGGTGTGGCCGAGGCCGCGGCCGCTCACCATCGGCACGGCGATGCCGCCCGCCGCAACCAGTGGTGCAAGGACTAACGACGTTTTGTCGCCCACGCCTCCAGTGGAGTGTTTGTCGACTTTTTTCTTCGGAATCGCCGACAGATCCATGGTCGTGCCCGAGCGCAGCATCGCATCCGTCAGATGGGCCGTCTCGGCGTGACTGAGGCCGCGCAAAACCGACGCCATGAGCCACGCAGCAGCCTGGTAGTCCGGCACTTCCCCGCGGGTGTGACCATGCACCACCGCCTCAATCTCCTCACGCGTCAGTTCGTGGCCATCGCGCTTTTTGCGGATGACGTCCAGCACACGAATGTGTTTGTGCGCGTTGTGCGTGGTCATGTCAGGCGAAAACCGTGGGGCAAAAGGTCGGTGATTGGTTCACGCGTCCAACCGGACGCGGACTTGAAGATAACTGTCGCCTCCGGCCCGAATTCGTAGATCACCTGGCGGCATGCGCCGCAGGGAGAGCAAACTGCCTCATCGGCATTAAGGACAAGAATCGCGCGAATCCGCATCTCCGGACCAAACTTCGTAACCGCCGAAAAAATTGCCGTTCGCTCGGCGCAGTTGGTGAGTCCATAAGATGCGTTTTCAACGTTGCAGCCGGAGACGATCTCCCCGCTTTCGGTGAGCAAGGCCGCGCCTACATGAAATTTCGAGTAACGCGCGGCAGCGTTGCCGGCAGCGGCGCGCGCGGCTTGCATCAAGCGATCTTCTATTGCCGGGTCGGGTGTCTGTGCACTCATGCGCGGACCGCTCAACTGGTCGAAAAACCATTTCAAGGGAACACTAGAGACTAATGGAGCGCAGGCAGAAAAACAAAGGGCAGGATTAGCGCGCCGGTTTCGACTTCCGCGCCGCTTCGTCGCTTTTCAGCCAAGTCTGAATGGCGATGCCGCATGCCATGGCGAGCAGGGTTGTGGCCAGCAGCGGATGGGCCGGCCAAATCTTTGCCGCCAGACCGAAATTCCAAAATCCGATCGAGGCAACAAACGACACTACCAGTGTTATGAGGAAAACTCGCATAGCATCGGCTCCAACATACAAATGTACGCCGGAGTCATGCGGAAAGTTCCGGGTTTTTCCTGGACGGCCGCCCGCCTATTCCGTAAACACTACCGACTGCACGCCCGAAATTTCGAACCGTTTGCGGCAACGCATATTCTTGCAGGCCATAAGATCGTCGCGCCGCAGCATGTAAGAACGCGCTTTGGCAAACTTGGCGCGGTCGCGATCATCGGCGCGGCCGGGCAGCTGCTTTTTCTTGGTGCGGACCAGCCACGTAATCTCGTATTCGCCCGACTGCTGGCAGTGGGGGCAATTGAGCATGGCCATTTTCTTTTCTTGCCGCTCGTCAAAAAATTCGCGCTCGTCCATAATCGGTAAACCCTGACCGTTCTGATTATTGCACTTTCAGATAGCAGGAGTGAATGGCAAGATGGAGACGTGGCCAGACGAAAAAAGACCAAGCCGTTTCGTGCTGTTGATGCAGTCAAGGCCATGGCGCGCGAGCGCATCGGTACGCCGCCATCTTCGCGCGTGGTGCCGGACAAGAAAAAGATCCGGAACACAAAAGAAAAGCACAAGCCGAGCCTGGGTAAGCTTCTGGAAGATCTTTAGGTGAATGGTCAGAACTGATCTGCAGCTGGTTTCTCGCCTCATTCAAAAAACCAGCCGGCTAGAACGTAACCGTGACCGTCCTGTTCTCGGTAAGGTTTATGACCGTGCATGCCGTGCCCGAAGCGATGTCGCATCCCGACCATCCTACAAAAACGGTGTTGGGCACAGCAGTCAGCACGACGGTCTGTCCGGTTGTGAATGTGGCGGCACACGGATTTCCGGTGCAGGATAGCCCAGCGGGCGAACTGGTCACCGAACCCGTCCCGGATCCGGCGGCAAATTGCACCGTTAACTCGGGACCCGTGCCGGTAAAACAGACGACGTTTGCGGTCATGCTACCGATCACGATGGCGTTGGATCCGCTGCCGCTTGCCGGCGTGGTCGCCGTAATGATCGTGGCTCCACAAGCGTTGCCGGTCGCTGTAATGACTCCGGCCGGACTTACGGTTACCATCTGCGGCGTATTCGATGACCAGGTGACCTGACTGGTCAGGTCTTTGGTTCCCGGCGGATAAAGATAGTTTCCCACCGCCATGAGCTGAACGTGGAGCCCCTTATCTTCATCTACCGGCGTTGTCGAGGAACCGAAGGTTTCAGTCTGGGGTTGAACGGTGATGGAATTTAGGATCTGCCCGTGTCCGCAGCTCAGAATAAGAGCTGCAACCGAGCACAACATAATCATCGAAAGCCAAGTTCGCATCCCGTCTCCTGAAACCTATGCCAGTGCGCTGGGGGAAGCCTCAATCTAGCCAAAGGCGTGTGAAAAATCAATAGCCACGCGGGTTCGGAGAGTTACGCTGATAACCTCCCGGCTCAGCCCTGAACCGTCTCCGCGACGAATTTCGCAAACGACCTTACATCGTCTTCTGTGGTATCGAACGAACACATCCACCGCACCACCGGCTGCGCTTCGTCCCATACATAAAAGAAGTATCGCTTTTGCAATTTTGCGATGGCCGAACGCGGAATCTGCGCAAAAACCCCGTTGGCCTCGACCGGATGAACGATTTTTATCCGCTTAATCCGGCTCACCTCTTTTTCCAGCAGCGCCGCCATGCGATTGGCGTGCTCGGCATTCTTGCGCCACAGGTCGTCAGTAAACAGCGCCTCAAACTGGGCCGAGATAAATCGCATTTTTGAAGCCAACTGCATCCCTTGCTTGCGCCTATAAAGGAAGTTCTTGGCCAGTTTTCTGTCGAAGAAAACCACGGCTTCCGCGCCCATCGCGCCATTCTTGGTCCCGCCGAATGACAGGACGTCCACGCCCAGATCCCGCGTAGCCTCCCGTAAGCTCAAGCCCAAGCTGACCGCAGCGTTGGCGATGCGGGCGCCGTCCATGTGCAGAAACATGCCGCGCTCATGCGCGAAGCGCGCAAAATCCCGAACTTCTTTCGGCTTATAGACCGTGCCCATCTCGGTCGACTGCGTAATCGAAATCACATGCGGCTGAACGTGGTGCTGGTCGCCGATCCCGTGGTACGCCTTGCTGACGGCTTCGACCGTGAGCTTGCCATCCGGGGCCACGATGGGGATGAGTTTACAACCCGTGAATTTTTCCGGCGCCGCGCATTCATCCACGTAAATATGCGCCGCTTCGGCGCAGATCACGGCTTGAAAGGACTCCGCCACCGCCTGCAGGCTAAGACAATTCGCGGCCGTCCCGTTGAAAACGAAAAATACCTCAACATCCTGCCCGAACTGCTCCCTGAACTTCCGCACTGCCAACGCGGTGTGCGCATCGTCTCCGTACCCTACGGCATGACCATAGTTGGCAGCGGCAATGGCTCCCAAAACCTTGGGATGAATGCCGGCATTGTTGTCACTGGCAAAACTGCGGGCTGGCTTCATTAGGAAAAGGTTCCTTGAGTCCCCTGGACCGATAAGAGCCGTCGGCGGGGAACTTACAGTTCTACCATGAAAATTTGAGGCGAATGGACCGAAACGCTACCTGGGCGAAGATTTAAGAACCGCGGTGCTTCTCTCGTCGGCATTGATCAGACGGTAGAACTTCTTGAGTTCGTCAGCTTTGCTCACCGGCACGCTCAGTTCTTTGATTTCGAATGACCGGCTATAGGCAATCACATTGTCCTTAACTTCAGCCTTCGCGTGATAACTCGCAAAACCATAGTCTAGATCGACCGGGTCAGGCAGATCGCTGACGGTATACCCGGGAGGAACTGTAATCTCAAACGAATCCGTGTCTTTCAGGGGCCCGCGAAATTCAACCGGGAACTTTCGCGGTTCTTTCGTTTCCAGAATGTTCTCCGCCTTGTTCCCCAGCACTCGTGGACGCACCAGCAACATGTCCCCGGCATTTTTCGCATAGTTTTGCGACTCAAAAGAATAGGTGAAGCCAAAAGGCTGATCGTTGCGCGTAAAGTTCACCACGCTGGCTTGGGTAATCCGGAAATTCGATAGAGAGTTGCCGAGCAGCTGCTCGATCGGCTTGATTCTGTCCTTGTCGGTTGTGGTTTCCCGCAGCTGCCAGCGCTCCGAGGAAGCACGGTCGCCAACCCGCACTTCTTTCACCTCTCCGTGAAGAGTGCCATCGGGGTCGAGCATCAGCTTGGCCGTACGCTGCACCCCGTTCATGACTGACGCTTCCTGGGGCAGCTCCGTGAGTTCACCGCCATACGGAGTCACCAGCAATCCGTAATTTGCCTGCAGCGGTCCGCGCAACTGGCCGAACGGCGTCAATTCATCGGTGGGATCAAAAAAAAGCAGACGCCCCAATTTGGGGTGCTGAATGATGGCCACTAGCGACGGATCGTCAACCCCATCGGGCAACTTTATCGCCGTAATTACGTGATTGAAGCCGGAATGCGCCGGCATTTCCGGCGTCACCGCTCCGCGCATGGTATAGATGACCACGTGATACGACTCCACGCCGATTTCGTTCAGCATCGAACGTAGCAGCGTCGCCTTGTCCTTGCAGTCGCCGTAGCGGTGAGAGAAAACGTCCGGCGCCGCATGTGGCTGGTATCCCCCCACTCCCAACTCAATGGCAACGTAGCGGATGTCATTCTGCACAAACCCCGCCAGTGCCTGCATCTTCTTCAGCGTGGTCGGTTGTGACGCGGTCAGTGCCTGCACTTTTTGCTTGATCTCGGGCGAGGCGTCCACCCGGCCTTTGGTCAAGTTCAGGTACCATTCCCCCATCCCGTTCCAGTCCGCAAAGCCCTTCGCTGGAGTGAGTCCGCCCGGCGGAAACAATGTGATCAGCATTCTGCCGACCACGCCGTAGTACGGGGGCATGTCGGGTTCGTGCCTTATGCCGTCCACATCATTCACCACCCATTGCCACTCATTGCTTCCTGACTCGGTCGATTTCACATCGGGATATTTCAGAAACGCGCTCTTGAACTCCCACCCCGATGGCAGAGACAGCGTAAAACGGCCCTCTTTCACTGGCTCGATGCCCTGAAACTGCCAGACTTCTTGCAGCATCAGCGGCTGCTCTTCGATCTCATACTCATAGCCCACAACATTGCCCGGATCGGGCGCCGGAATGTCTAGAATTTTGGCTCTTACATCGGACATCAGTTCTGCGCCCGGCACGCTTGGTGGTGCGGCGTCTATTGCGTCTTTGTCTTTAACTTCGAAATCCTTGCCCTCTTTCGGAATGCACCAGCCATGCAGCAACGTCACCTTTTGCAGTGGCGAGCGGTAAATCACCGCAAGCTGTCCGCGTTTCCGCCCCTCGGGGCGCAGTATTTTGTAGGCCTCCCGCACATGGGTCCTGATCTTGTCCACGGAATCTACGGTAACGTGGGTGTCCGAGTAGATCAGCACCGCGTCGGTCTTTTCGTCGTAGCTTGGCAAGGAAGCGCTGGCGGCCGCGTGCATCCATGCGGGCGCGCCCTCGTTGCCAGCGAAAGCCGCTGCACATAGGGCCAGCATCCAGACTCCCGCCAACACCACATCGGATACCTTGGTTCTAGTTGACTGCCGTGGCCGCGCCTGGCTGCAGTACGATCTGCTGCTCATCTCCGCTCCTTACTGCCTGAAAAAAGTGCTGCAACGCCGGATAATATTTCTGCTCGATCATCTCCGTATCCACACTGAGCTTCCGCGTCAACTGCAATGCTTTGCCGTTGTTCGTAATCTTCAACTCGTAATCCAACACCTGCTTGTTTAGTGATCCCCCCGGCGGAAGTGTCTCGACCTTCCAGCCCGCGGGCAGCTCGATCGTAATGTCATCGATCTTCTGATGTGGATAGTCGAAGTAAATCGGGTATACCCGCTCGGAGTGTTCGAACGTGTGCTGCTCACGTGCCGTAAAGACTGCCGCAGGAATCGTGGCATGTTTTCCGGCGCTCGCAGCCCAGCCTTGTACCTTCAGGTTGTACTCGGCAACCAGCGGGGCATTCGAACCCTCCCAATCCGGCTTGTTCGTCAACTCCGCGTCCGCCCCGACCGGGATCTGTTCCTTCAGGGTGTCTTCCAGATGCTTCTTCTTCTCCGTCTCGTCTGCGTGCCGCATCTCCTGGCGGTGATACATGGCCTCGAGGCCGGTGTAGGTCACGGTTAATTTACCTTCCAGATCGCCGGTGTCGGTGAGTTGTAGATTGCCTGTGCGCTCAATCTTCGAGTCGGCACTGGCCGGCAATGTAGTGGTAATCCAGCTTCCCCCATCTCTGTCCAGGCGCAATCCCGGGACATCGGTTTCCGACCATGTCAATAACCCGTACGGCGCAAATCTTGCTCCCGGGTCGAAATACTCGTCTTTCCCGTTCACTTTCACCAGCACCACGTTGGCGTCCAGTTTGTGCTCCTGCATCCACGCCGGATTGAAAAAATAATTTTGCCGGTCCGCCACCCAGCAACCGTAAGCTTCGAACCCGGCCGCGCGCGCCAGCGCAAGGAATAACCACGTCAATTGCACTCCGTTCCCATACCCCTTGCTCCAAAGCTCCGCGACATTTTCTATCGGTTTCTCATTGTCCCGTTTTTCTTCCTGCTCGGACTTCCGGATTTCGTAAGATTTGTTCCGCATCTGTTGCACGCGGTCGTAGATCTTGCGCAGCTTCGCTTCCGGCGGATCGTTCGGCGTTACAATCTGCGACACCGCCTGCTCCATCGCCGATTTCTTCCCGATGAAGTTCTCCAGCGCCGCGTTCTTCTCTTTGCCCACATTCCTCCAGAACTTGTCGGGATCGTGTTCCGTCACATTTTGCGCGAACGTGAACTCGACCCGCGCCTTCATCTCATACTCCGGTGGCATGTACTCCTCTTCCTTGAAGGCGGGAACGTTGTCCACTTCGACCGAGATTATGTGCTGCGCCCCGTTGTCCTGCTTCGGTGTAACCCCATTCGGCAAACCCTGCCAGTTCCACCGCACGTACCAGCCAGGACGCTGGTAGGGTTTCATGGTGAATTTCGCGTGCTTGGTGAAAAGCGGGTCGCTGATTACCCACTGCGGCTGAAATAGGATGTGCTCCTTAAAGTCCACCGTGTAGTAGTACTCGATGATGCTGCCCGCCTGCACGTCGGGAAGCGCAAAGGTCTTCGTCTGGACAGTTACGCCGCGCGTCTTCGTGAGTGTCTTTTCGAATACCTTGCCGTCAAAATCGACTGAGCTTCCATCGAGCCGAATAGTCCGCGCATGAACGTTGACAATGTCCGTGGTTCCCTTCGCATAGGGGATTTCTACGTCCCCGTACTTGCGGCCCTCCTCGGTAAGGATTTTGATCCTGACATAGTTGTCCTCGTGCGAGGTCATACCGTTATCGTCAACATCCACTTGTCGATAGAGAATGATCGCCGCCGCTCCCGGGGCCAGCGGTTCGCTCGTCATCTTTAGTTCGTCCGGAGAAACCGGCTGGAAACCGAACCCCGCCCACATCCGCCCCAAACTGCCGAAGAAAAAAAGAAGAAAAGCTGTCAACCGACACGACTGCCGTACCAATCCCCTGTGCCCTAGCATAGCGCTCTCCCTGTCTCGCTGGCCTCGTCCTGGCGCAGCCAAATCCTTGAACATCGCATACAGCCGGACGTAAGACAGCCGAAAATAAGTCTGCCAACCACTAAAGTCAAGCGCAATCAGCTGTTCCGTTGTTTTGTTCGGATTTCGTAACAAGACCGTCACCAACGGCCTCGACTTTGCAATTGTTTGCATGCAAAAAACGCCAAAACACCGGGCCCTATATAATGCGTGACATGCCGATTGGCGCAAAACGGTGCATGTTTCTGCTCCTTCCCCTGGTTTGCGTCCACATTGCTTGCACTCATTCGCCTGCAAAAGCTCCGGTCGCTCAAAATCCTGCTCCTTCGCCCTCCTGGAACTTCGTGGTCGCTGGCGACTCCCGCAATTGCGGCGACGTCATCATGCCGGCGATCGCCGACGGCGCCCGCGCTCACAACGCCCAGTTCTACTGGCACCTCGGCGATCTGCGAAAAATCAGCGGCCCCGATCAGGACATGGCGCAATTGGCCGCGCGCATGAACCGGCATCTTGATCTTGCGACGTATCAGGCAACGGCTTGGAAGGATTTCATCGCGAACCAGATCCTGCCGTTCCGGCCAGTCCCGTTTTTTATCGGCATCGGCAATCATGAAACCATCCCTCCCAAAACCCGCGCCGAGTTTCTGTCGCAGTTCGAAGTCTGGCTGAATTCGGCGGAAATCAAGGTGCAGCGGCTGAAAGATGACCCCAACGACCAGCAGATCAAAACCTACTACCACTGGCAGCGCGACGGCATCGATTTCATCTACCTCGACAACGCCGATTGGGACCAGTTTAGCGATGCGCAGGTTGCGTGGTTCGAAGCCGTCCTCGGACGCGACCAGGCCGACACCTCCATTCATACCGTAGTGGTTGGCATGCACGCGGCTTTGCCGGAGAGCATTTCATCCAACCACAGCATGAACGAATGGCCGCGCGGCGAAATCTCCGGCAAACGCATTTACCACGACCTTCTGACGTTCCAGAACGACGGGCACAAGCTCGTCTATATCCTCGCCAGCCACTCCCACTTCGTGATGGAAGACGTGTTCAACACCGAATACTGGCGTACCGATGGCGGCGTGCTCAATGCCTGGATCATCGGTACAGCCGGTGCCGAGCGCTATCGTTTGCCGCCCAACGCCAAAGATGCCAAATTCGCCAAAACCGATACCTACGGATATCTGCTCGGGACGGTCAATCCACCCGGCCAGCCCAACGGCACGGTTCAGTTCAGCTTCGTCGAGATCGACGAAAAACAAATGCCGCAAGACACCATCGATCGCTTTCTGCAACCATTTGTCGACGAATGTTTCACCGGCAATCGCCGCCTCGCCCCATTTCCCGAACCCGAGCGGACTTCGCAGCAGTAACAACTCCGCCGTCCGTGGATTGGAGGTATGATGGTGAGTCCTCGGCCCCGCGATGCTCCCGTTCAAACTCGTCTACAGTGACGATTATTACCTGCCCATCGGCTCCCATGTTTTTCCGGCTGAAAAGTACGCGCGCGTGCATCGCCGCTTGCTCGAAACCGGCGTGGCCGACAAAACCGATTTCATCGCGCCCCACCCCGCCTGCGACGATGACATTCTTCTCGTTCATACACCGCAATATGTCCACAAACTGAAAACCGGCGCGCTTTCCGCCCGCGAAGAATTGGAGATGGAGGTTCCCTACTCGCCTGAACTGGTGCGCGCTTTCTGGCTTGCCGCTGGTGGTTCAATCATGGCTGCAGACCAGGCTCTGCGCGATCAGGTCAGCCTCAACATCGGCGGCGGATTCCATCACGCCTTTCCCGACCACGGCGAGGGCTTCTGCATGATCCACGACGTTGCCGTCGCCATCCGCGTAATGCAGCGCGACCGCAAGATCCGCCGCGCCATGACCCTCGACTGCGACGTTCATCAGGGCAACGGCACCGCGTTCATTTTCGGCGGATCACAGGCCGCCTCGGCTCCGCTGCCTTCCTCGGGTGCGGCAACTCTTGGCCCCGCGCGCCGGCCGCCGGCGCGCAATGCGCCGGATCGCGATGTCTTTACCATCTCGCTTCATCAGGAAAACAACTACCCGGCGTGGAAGCCGCACTCCTCGATCGACGTCAACCTGCCCGACGAAATCGGCGATGACGATTATCTTGCGTGGCTCGACAACGCGCTCAGCTCCGGTCTCCGCATGTTCGAACCCGATCTGCTCTGCTACATCGCCGGCGCCGATCCTTATCGCGAAGATCAGCTCGGCGGGCTCTCACTCACCATCGAAGGCTTGAAACGCCGAGACGAGTTGGTGTTTCGCGTGGCTCGCGCCCGCGCCATCCCGGTGATGGTTACCTACGCCGGCGGGTACGCCATGCGCCTCGACGACACCGTCACCATCCATTGCAACACCGTGCTGGCAGCGAAACAGGTATTTACGCCCATCGCAAAGCCGTGACCGGAATCATGCCGCTCGCGGCGCAACTTTGTCGCGATAGAAATAACTGAACACCAAAGCCGTCGCCAGCAGCGCAATCGGCGTTAGCACGCTGGCTTCCGGACCTACGATTCCGCCCGTCAGCCACACCGGCCCGTGGAACGACGAACTCAGCGTACTGTGATACGTCACCATCCCACTGTCAGGGACGCCGTAAAAAGTCTGCCCCCAGTCGTATCCAAGGTGAAAACCGACCGCCGCCCAGATGTTTCCCGTTCGACGCAAGAACAGGCAGAGCAACAGGCCGAATAACCCAGTGGCAATCACACCAACCGGCGTCTCATTGGCATTGAACGAATGCCCGTAGGCGAACAAAACGGATAACACAATCGCCCCCGGCCAGAACCCAATTCCCTCACTTAACGTGAACTGCAAATAGCCCCGCAGTAGAAATTCCTCAAAGAATCCCGCCAGCAGGAACGCCACCAACCATGCCGCCACCGACGTCAACAGCGTCGTTCCATGAACCGCCAATCCGTTAATTCGAAAGACGCCGCACAAAAACATCACCAGCAGCGTGCCGCTGATCATCCCAAAGCCAAGTGCCGCCCCCACCCAGAATTCCTTCTTGAAGGCGCGGCTCCACGACAGGCCGTACACGCCGAATCTGCGGTGCTCGATCTTCGCCATGATCCAGGTCGACAGGCACAGCAGGCCCAAGGCCCAGAACTCGGCATTCGCCACCATGAACGGCGTCGGTGTAACTTCGCCGGAATGCTTCTTTGCTTCCAGAAATCCTTGCACTCCGCCATTGCGAATCAGCAGACACGCCGCCAGCAGCGCCACCGTCAAAACCGCAAAGATCAGCAGCCGCCAGATGACGCGCAGACCATCCGGCCCGAAAAATATCTGTTTGAAGCCGGAGGTCGATCCCGGCCGTGATTGTTCCTGAAACGCCGTTGCAACTGGGAGATTCATGTCGAGCTCCTTGCCGGATGGGCGCTCCAAAATCGCCTTTGCCATCCCACGATGTAAATGTAAATTTACATTTACATTTCTGTCAAGTATATTTTCTGCATGTCCGGACGTACCCGCAAAGCCATGAAAGCGCTCGAGCCACAGCAGGCCCGCAGCCGCGAATCGTTGCGCAAACTTCTGCAGGCCGCCGCCGAAGTCATGGGCCAGCACGGACTCGAAGGTGCAACCATCCCCCGCATCGCCCGCCATGCCGGCCTTACGCCCGGCTCCGTTTATCGCCGCTTTCACGACAAAGAGGCGCTATTCGAAGCCGCCATCCTCGAGATCCTCGAACGCCAGGACGAGCAGATGCGCACCGGCATGACCCCGCTCATCGCCACGCCCATTCCGCTCGCCGCATTCGTCGATCAGGCCATCACTGGCATGGTCGTCACCTACCGCGCCAAAGCCCCCCTGCTCCGCGCCATGCGCCAGTTTGTCCATAACCGCACCGGCACTCCGTTCGGCCGCAAAGTCACGGCTCTCGACCTGCGCTATTTCAAGCGCGTGGTCGACGTTTTCATGACCCACCGCGACGAGATTCGCCATCCCCAGCCGCGCCTTGCCGTCTCGTTCGCAATAAAAATGGTTGTCGGTACCCTTTTTCAACTCGTGGTCTTGCCCACCGACATGTCAGCCTGGAGAGGTTTGTTGCCCAAAGACGATCACGCGTTGAAGCAAGAGCTCACTCGGGCTTTCCTGAACTATTTAGACGTCGCCAAGACCTCGAAGACATGAAGAGAACGAAACCGCCGCCAGCGAATCGGCGGGCCATCTACAGTGAGAACTGCATACCGCACAGTCAGCGACCCTAGTCATTCCTCGGGATCGAACGATTATAGAACTTCTCTGCGCAAGAAATGCAAACTACTGCATCACCCTAAAAAAATTTACGCAAAAACCGCGCTGGAAGCAGGATTTCCACTATACGTTGTCCTCGCGTGCGAGTAGAGTTGTTGTCGCGAGAAGCTTGCGGATAACCCAATTTAGTCTGTCGCAAGCGAACTCGCTACTCTAAAAACCATGACAAAACACTCAGGAGGACGCTCAGTGAAGAAGGCGATTGTTACAACCTTACTCATCGCATGTTTCGTCGGCATGGCAGTAGCTGCTGACACCCACAGCTACAGCGCGGCACGCCCCGGCGTGGTCGCGGGCCCAAAAATTCCGGTTCACCAGTTCATTAGCCGCAGAGGCATGCAGCAAGCTGGCGCATCGATTTTCACCTCGGACTACGAAGACAACGCTGTCTGGTGGTACGACACCAAGGGTGACCTCTTGGGTACGATCACAAACAACCTTCTCAATCCGCAGGGTCTCGTGACCGATGCCAAGAACAACCTGTATGTCGCTGATACCGGAAACAGCAACCTTTTGATCTATGCCAAGCCCTATACCAAAACGCCCAAGACGCTCGATGCTTCTGGCTGGTATCCGGTCGGCATTTCTCAATTCAACAACGGCGAATGGGTTGCCGCCGCGAACATCTTCGCGACCAACGGCGATGCCGGCTCCGTTCTGATCTACCGCTACAACAAATTGGTCCGGACCATCACCAATTCCAGCTTCTTCGAATACTATTTCTGCGCCTTCGACTCCAAGGGCAACCTCTTCGTCGACGGCCGCGATGACAACGGCAACACCATCCTCGGTGTCGTCCTCTCCGCCACCGCTGGCGGCAGCACCCTCAAAGTCATCAGCACCGGAAATACCATCGAGTTCCCAGGTGGAATTGCAGTCAATGCCAGCGGCCAGGTCGCCATCGACGATCAGGACGCCTCTACCGTCTACACCTACAACGGCCTTGCTCACGGATCGCTGGGTAACCCCATCAAGACCACCCCTCTCTCGGGCGTGGGTGACGGAGTTAACTTTGCCTTCATGGGCGGTGGCAAGACCCTGTGGGTCGCCGACGCTGTCAATCTGAATCTGACTCAGTACAACTACCCGAAGGGCGGCAGCAGTATCAATACCATCACCCCCTCGGGCGCTGGACTACTGATCGGTGTTGCGGTTACACCGGCATTAGCCCCGTAATTGCCTTAAGTCCTTGCTTTCCGGCGGACGCGCAAGCG
>DASVWZ010000240.1:0-16284 GCA_036392935.1 Terriglobales bacterium
CACCCGATCTCCCGATCTCCCGATTTCCCTGTCAAGCCCCCAAAAACCCCAAAAACAACCTAACTCATTGATTCCACAGGCAATATAAACCTGCCAACCGTGTCTTATTTACCCCCTCCAATTTGATATTCTGAATATATAGGGCAAATTCAGGAATTTCGCCGGCTGCGCACCGGTAAAATCAGCACAACTCATTTGTTTTGAAGATTTTACGGCCGAATTACCGCTGTAAACCGTTGATTCTAAAGACAGCAAGAATTACCTCGTTTGTTTTCTAGATTTTACAATATCTCCAATGTTATCTAGATTTTAGCCTCCTCGCCGCTTGTAAGTGATTGATTCCAGGGATAGGGGGGGAGGGGGGTAGTGTAACCAAGTAGTAAACAAAAACTGACAGCCACAGCCGGAAAAAATCCGTGGAAATCTGTGCGAATCCGTGGCCACAAGCTCCGATGTTGTCCACCGCCAATGGCCAAAGGCGCAAGACCCAGGACGTGCGACGTAGGACCTAGGACGTACGGCGAAAGAATATCCGTGAAGACCCATCGAAATCCCTGGCTAAGGTTTCCCGATTTTGCCTCGAATCACCACCACCGACGCCGCCGGCAGATCGAACATCGTATCCTTCCCGGCTTTTTGTTTTGTACGCGCAATCGGCCCATCCGGATCGGCATTGCCCTGGGTGTACGCCACCACCGGATACACCGCCGGCTGCTCATCGTGCGCCATGAACCGCGTCAACGCCGGGTGCCACTGGTACTGCCCGCTGCCGAAAGTAGCAGTCTCTACGGAACCATTGAAAGAAGATGCCACGCTGCCGCCATCTTCAAATGAAATTTTGACCGAGTGCGGATTCAGCTGATCGCGATTCACCGCCATCACTGACCACTGCCCATCCGGCCGCTTCACCGCATAGGCAGTGACCAGCGCATGCCCGGCGCCGTCATCCAAATCGCCTTTCGCCGAAAAAATTTCGTGCTCGCCCGCTCCCGGCTGCACCCACTCCAGATTGATCAACTGCGAAACAAAAAATTGCGCCAGCGGTTGCAGAAGCTGATAGTCAGGACCAACAGTGAACATCCCAAACGTTCCCGGAGAATCGTTGCAACCGTGCTCCATCAGCAGCGGCAGATAATGAAAGTAATAAACTCCATTTCCTCCTGCATTCAAAAACGCCCCGATGTAATCCGCGAGCCAGATTCCTGAGAACAGATCCATATACGTCTCGCTCGCCGCCGAAGACAGGTTCGATTCCGTAATAAACATCGGAATATTCGCCGGCAATCCATCCTCGCGCCACGTCTTCATGATGTTCGTCACCAGCTCCGGCTCGTCATAAAGCGTGCTCCACGGCGTCTTGCAGCCTTCATACGGATAATGCTCGAAGGAGAAAAACGCCAGATCATTCAACCGTCCATGTTGCCGCAGATAATCCAGAAACCGCCCCAGCCACGACGCTTTGCCATCCGCATCCGGCCAGACTTCAATGTCTTTGTTCTCGCCGGTGAACGATGGTCCGCCCAATTTCAGCCTCGGATCGACTTTATGCAGCGCATTCGCCCACTGAATGTACAGCGCGCCATAATCTTCTGGCTGAAAGTACTGCCCATCCGCTTCTTCGCCCATCTCCACATACGAAATCGGATACTTCCTCGCCTCGAGATAAGCAATCTCTGCGGCCGCATTCTCCGGCGTGTCATACAACATCGCCACCGGCATCATCGCGGGCAATCCCCGTGTCACACCGCTGGTATAGAAGAGATCGAATCCCACCTGTACCTGCTTCATCGACTGCAGGTCGCTCGGCTCGTGCCACGGATCAACCGACGAACAATACGTCGCCGTCTGCTCCTGGTCCGCGGTGTGCCGGATCACATCGTGCAGCAGGCCATCCGCTGTCGTCGTTCCGGCATAGAGTTCACCGATCGCATAACCCAAGCAATTCCGCGGATCGCTGGCTCCGTGCGAGTCGCACGTATTCGACGACTCGGACATGAGAACGCGGATGAATCTCACTGGCATCGGAGCAGGCGCAAGCCTCAGGTTCTCCACTCCGCCTTTGCCGTCCGTAACCGTTCCTTGCGGGAATGTCTGCCAACCGCCATGCGTCGGCGCATGGATCGGGTCTTCGCCCGTCCAATACTGCACCACGTATTGCTTCGCATACGGCGCAGCCCACTGAATTCTCAGGCTGTCGATCGGCTGTGGCGACGAGAAATCCACGATAACCCACTGCGGATGCAGCCCATCACTTTCGCCGGTGAACCGCTCCGTCAAGTACGGATTGCTCTTCCAATAACTGCTCACATCGCCATCGGTCATGCGCGAGTAGCCGGCATTGTCCGTGCCATCATTGCGCGTGAATCCCCGATGGGGCAGCGCGTAGCCATACGAATACCGTATAAATTCCGTCGGCGTCGCCGACCCGGTGAAATACCCCTTGCCGCTCGCATCGCTCCACGTCCCCTGGGGATTCCAGTGCCACGCTTCAACCGCCAGCTCCGTATTCTGCCGGTACGTCACCGGCTGCCATCCCGATGCCAGCACTTTCTGCAGCGCAGTTGGAACCAAATCCTTATCGATCGCCTCCGCCGGAATCCGGTCCACGCCCGCACCCAGCGTCTGATTCGGCACAAAGCGGTTGGTGGGGCGGCCGGTGTCGATATGTATCGTCTGCCCCGCACAGGTTGCCACAACGAGCAGGAGAATTGCTGAGATAAGCTTCAATGCTACCTCCAACGAGATCAGCTATTGAATCGATTTAATACAAATGATTTTATACTACTGCGTCGAGGATAAACAGTCTATCGGCCCGCATGCGTTCGGCATCCCCACGGGGATCAACCGCTAACGTTTGCAGTCAAGCGTGGATTTTGAACACTATTGCTGTTTACAGAACCGTCTAGAATGGAGAAGCGTTAAGGCGTAATCTGCTGACCGTGAGGATATCTTCGCCACTCCACGCCACGTACCGCCAGGTTTTTCTGACGCTGGCGGTCGCGCTCCCGATTGTCAGTATCGCGGCCGCGCAAAATATCGGGGAACTCAAAGCCAAGGCAGAGAGTGGAGATGTGCATGCGCAATCAGCGTTGGGCAATGCGTACCACGCAGGCGATGGCGTTCAGAAGGATGATTCAGAGGCCGTTCGCTGGTGGCAAAAAGCTGCGGAGCAGAGCGACGTGTCAGCGCAGGTCAATCTAGGACTCGCATATCAACTTGGTTGGAGTGTCACCAAGAACTATGCGGCCGCCGCCCACTGGTTCCTGCGAGCTGCTGAACAAGGCAATGTTGGGGCACAATCGAATCTTGGGAACCTCTATTCGGCCGGCTTGGGCGTGCCCAAAGACGAGGCCGAAGCCGTGCGGTGGTGGCGCAAGGCCGCCGAGCAAGGAGGCGTAGTGGCGCAGGCCAACCTCGGAACAGCCTATCACTTCGGGAACGGAGTGCCAAAGGATGATGCCGAGAGCGTTCAGTGGTATCGCAAAGCTGCTGAGAAGGACAACGCGCCTGCGCAATTAGCCCTAGGAATGGCATACATGTACGGCACGGGAATCCCAAAGGATGAGGTTGAGGGAGTTAAGTGTTTGCGCAAGTCCGCCGAGCAAGGATATGCCGGGGGCGAATTTTGGCTCGGGAGTGCATATCAAGCCGGCCTGGGCGTTGCAAAGGACGAGTCTCAGGCTACAGGATGGTTCCGAAAAGCTGCGGACCAAGGTGCTGCCGCTGCCCAATTTAACCTTGGCAACGCATACAACAAGGGCCGAGGAGTCGCCCAGGACAACGCCGAAGCCGTTCGTTGGTGGCAGAAAGCCGCGGATCAAAACCTTGGAAGCGCGCAGTACAACCTCGGGATCGCTTATCGGGATGGTGTGGGCATCCCGAAGGATGCGGTGGAAGCCTATTTCTGGATAAATATCGCGGCATCTTCAGCGAGCGCGGCCGCAATGCGGGATACTCGTGATCAAATCGGCAAGACGTTAACACCGGCCCAACTCGCCGCTGTTCAAGAACGCTGTCGCGAATGGGCGGCGACCCATCCCACTCGACCAACTCAGTAGTGAAATGTAGTCTCTAGTCGATGACCTCGTGGTTGCAGGTGACTTCGCGCTAAAATTAGCAAAAATGTCTCACAGCTTCGTTCCCGTTCATAAACCGCGCTGGTATTGGATTCCGGTGCGCGTTGTGCTCATCACGTTTCTTTTTTCTTTGCTGACATTTGCAGTTTGCTTGTTTTGTGGAATTGTCTTTCTGTTGATTTCGTCGTTGGTTCGTGGCATCCATCCCAACATGGCGCTTGCCTATCGGCATTTCGCGTTTCCAGCGGCTGTTTCCGTGGCTGCGATTGTTTTCGTAGTCGCAACTATCACAGAAATAAGGCGTTACCGGCAGGTCAAAATACTGGCTGGAATCGCACAAGCCAGCAGCTAGCAAGAGATAAAATAAACCGATGCGGCCTCGCATTGCCATTCCGCTTCCCCATTCGATTGATCCCGAATACGCCGAGCGGGCTTATCCACAATATGCGCAAGCTATTGAAAATGCAGGCGCGGAGGCGATTCAGATACCTGTCAACCAGCCACCGGCGGAGACCATGAAGCAGATCGAGCGCTGCGACGGGGTTTTGCTTCCGGGCAGCCGCGCCGACGTAGATCCTTCAAAATACAACACTTCACGTGACCCTCGCACCAACGCTTCCGATCCCGGCCGGGACACGGTCGACGAACTGCTGCTGCAGGACGCTTACAACATGCGCAAGCCTATCTTGGGCATTTGCTATGGTTTACAGAGCCTTAACGTCTACCGCAGCGGCACGCTGGTGCAGCACATCGAGTCGCAGATTAACCATGCGGCCGGACGAAAAGTACCCATCGCGCACAACGTCGAACTTGATGCCAATTCCAAACTGGCGTCGATTATCAGACCGGCCGCACCCGGGGACGCGTCGATTCCGGTGAATTCGAGCCATCATCAATCGGCTCAAGTAGTTGGAGACGGTTTGAGGGCCGTTGCACACTGTCCGAATGACGGAATTATTGAGGCCATTGAAGGCACTTCACCCGATCATTTTGTTGTCGCTGTCCAGTGGCACCCCGAAAGGTCGTTCGAAGAGGACAAGCCGTCGCAGGCATTGTTTCGCGCGTTGATCGAGGCAGCAAGGACGTGGCACAAGAATTTGGCGGGGGAGTTCGAGTCGGTTCCGCGTAAGTAGAAGAATTAAGGCTAGTTGTTGATCTTCTCGAGCAGCACGACGGCGTGCGCGATGGCTGCGTTATCGGTGCTCATGCCTTCTGGCGTCTTGGCCTTCAGGCCAACGCTATCGGGTTTAATATTCAGCAGTTTAGCGACGTTTTCGCGGATCGCGGCGGCGTGGGGGCCGATTTTGGGCACCGCTAAAATGAGCGTGGAATCGACGTTGGCGATGTTATAACCTGCTGATTTTACACGTCTTAATGCTTCGCTCAAGAAGATGGCCGAGTCGGCGTTCTTCCACCTTGGATCCGAGGGGGGAAACAGCGTCCCAATGTCGGGACCGGCGATCGAGCCCAGCAGTGCGTCTGTAAGCGCGTGAAGCAGAACGTCGCCATCGGAATGGCCGGCGAGACCGTGAGTGTGGGGCAGCGTGACTCCGCCTATCTTTAACAAAACGCCGGGTTTAAACTCGTGTGAATCCCACCCGTAGCCAATTCTCAAGGCGGAGCTCAAGCGCGTGACTCCAGATTGAGGTAGAACTCAGCCAGGTCCATATCTGCGGGGGTAGTGATCTTGATGTTGCGCGGCGAACCCATGACCACGGCCACGGGATGCTCGGATCGCTCGACCAGAGCGGCCTCATCGGTGCCTATAAAACCTGCCGTGATAGCCTCGTTAAAGGCTTTATTTAGAATGACATAGCGGAAGCCTTGAGGGGTTTGGGCCATGACAACTTTTTCGCGCGGAACGGTGGCGGTGATGACCGCGCCTTCGGCGGTGCGCTCAACTAATTTTACGGTATCAACGGCGGGCCAGCCGGCGATGGCGGCGCCGTATTTTTCGGCGGCGCGGATGACATCTCTAATGATTTCAACAGTTACGAAGGGGCGGACGGCGTCGTGGACGAGGATAATATCGTTGTCTGAGGCGGAAATGGCGGCGAGGGCGTTGGCGACTGAGTTCTGCCGGTGCTCGCCGCCTTCGACCAGGCGTATCTTATTGGGCGGCAAGTCTTTAGCTTCTTCGCGAAGGCGATTCTGGAAGCCTTCGATTTCGTTGGAACGGAGGGCGACGACAATCTCGGTCACTTCCGGAGCGGCGGCAAACTTGCGAAGGGTATGCACGAGGATGGGCGTGCCACCAAGCTCGGTAAACTGTTTACTGGGAAGGGGTTTGGCAGCTTTTGCGGAGGGCGGCGAGGCCATGCGCGTGCCCAGGCCGGCGGCCGGAATGATGGCAATCACCTTCATAGCGGGCTGCCAGTATACGAGTTTCTGGGAGAAAAATGCCAGCGTTTTGGGCGGGTTTGGGGAGGTGGGTGATTTCACCCAAAAATCTTGTCAAGCCCCCGGAAAGCACAAATTTGGCGTAAGTGAATGATTCGACGGGAAATATAAAGTTGGCAAACGTATTGTGCTTACCCCCTACGGCACGGTAAAATAGGGGTAAGGGGTTATTTTTTTCGGGGTTCCCGCCGCGTTGATTCGCTGTTTATTCGCCCTTTTTGAGCTACTCTCAAACCCTTTTTGGCCACGGATTTTCGCTGATGGACACGGATCGGGTGATGGTTCATTGGGCCAGTGGTTTACGGAGCGTCGGAGATTGGGACGGTGCTGAGTTCGAAGACGATGCCGTAACCATATTCTCCACCTAGAACTGTGCCGCCGTAGAGGTTGCCATTCTGGTCGATCGCCAGGTTGCCCTCGGGCACGCAGCCGTCGAAGCCGTTGCCGAAGGTGTGAAGGACCGAGTATTTCCATTTATCTCCCGGGGCGGGCGCGAGCTTGTAGATGACGCCGCAGCCGAACGAGTTGCCCCCGTTGCCGGTGGTGCCGTACAGGTTGCCAAGCTTATCCATGACCACGCCGAAGTAAGGCTGGTTTCCGCTTGGGCCGCCCTGGAAGTCGTAGAGAATTGAGTACACCCATCCGCCGCCAGCTTTTGGCGAGAGCCTGAAGATTATTCCGCCGCAGCAGGCGCCAGTCTCGGTGGTGCCGTACAGGTTCCCGGCGCCATCCATGAGAAGGGCGCCCCGGCTAGGGGTGATGCCGTCTCTGCCATTGAGGTTGAAACGGTGCAAAACCGCCTCCTGCCAGTGGCCGTCGCCCTCCGGCGAGAGTTCGTATACGGTGCCGCAGTCGCACTTGCCCCCCCCGCCGTCTGTGGTGCCATAGAGGTTGCTATAACTTGCAAGGATCGGCGGTGCGAACGGGCCGGCGCCGTCGGCGCACTGGCCGCTGCCGTTTGGGCAGAACTTGCGCAACAGGGTCTCGGTCCAGGTGCCGGACAGCTCCGTAAGCTTGTAGACGACGCCCCCGTACTCGAACGGTTTGGTACCATACAGGTCGCCTTGCCCGTCTCGAAAGGGACCAGATACAGTGCCCCCTCCATCGAGGCAGATGTCTTTCTCCATCGCGGGGCAGAAGGAGAAGAGGGTTTTTAGCGTCCATCCATTCTTGCCTGGCGAAAGCTCGAACGCGGTGCCCCCGCCGTGCGGGCCTCCTCCGGATTCGGTGGTTCCATAAATGTTGCCTGCCGGATCGCGCATGAGTGGGCTGGTCGGGTTAGCGCCGTCGTTTTTGCCGGTGAAGTTATATAGGGCAGAGAAGCCCCAGTCGCCATTGGGCAGCCGCGTCATTTCATACACAAGGCCGCCGTCCTGGCTTCCGCCGCCGATGCTCGCGCCGTAGACATGGCCGACTGTACCAAGGGTCATGGCTTGGCCACCGTCGCCGTCTGCCCCGCCGGTGAAGTTGTGGAGGATTTTGTACTGCGCGTCAGCCGGCGCCGCAAGGAAAAGCCCGATGGCTATTGCGAAGGTCCAGGTCGTCCATCCATGGCTCGGGATTCGCTTCGTCTTCGTCATGTCGGACCTCCCTTCGGGATTTTTCAGGCATGATGGCGCGCCCATTAGTCGCTATTTTCTATTTCGTCGTCGTCCGGGTCCTGTGGGTAGGAGCCGGGGAAGCAGCCGGTCAGGGTCGGTTGGTGAAAGCAGCTTGGGGCGTATTTTGCCCCTTCGATGGTTTGGAAGGCATGGTACCCGCCGCTGCTGAAGGTGAAGAAGTCGGAAAGGGAGTAGGAGTACCTCTGGTGGGCAACGTAGTCCATGGCGAAATAGTCGGCGTACGGCCAAGTCCCGCTTTGGCTAATGCCGTACTGGCCCAGCGCGATGCCGAGGGGGTAGCCGCCGGTTGGCTATGGCAGGATCCCCCTATCCTACTGGGAGGGAAATTTATCAGCGGGCGGAGGGGATGTCAATGGGGGTTTCTATCGGGAGATTGGGGGATTGAGCGATCGGGAGATTGAGCGATTGAGGGATTGAGAGATTGAGAGATTGAGGGATTGAGCGATTGAGGGATTGAGCGATTGAGCGATTGAGGGATCGGGGGATTGAAAACCAGCCATCAGCGATCAGCCATCAGCGATCAGCCGTCAGCGATCGGCCGTCAGGCAAGAAGACGCATTCGTTGGTTGCGCAAAGGCAGGGGCGGACAAGAGTGTCCGCCCCACACGTGCATTGCTTCTGTCTTCAGTAGAAGAATTGCTGGAGCTGGTTGAAGGAGGGGCCGTTGACCCATCCGACGCGGAGGTTGGGGTTGATGGCAATGTTCAGGGCACCAGCAAAGAACTCGTTTCCGAAGCTGAAGCCGTTGATGGTCTCCTTGAGATTGCCTTTTTCGTCGTAGACGTAAATGGCGCTGTTGCCGCCGGTGCTCGAAGTGGGCTGTCCGACGAGAAAAAGATGGTGGACGGAGTCGGCGGTGACTTGCCATCCGGCGTCGAGCTCGTCGGTGTCGGTGGTGCCGGGGAGTTGAGCCCAAACGCCGCTGCCAGTGGAGAGTTTATAGAACTCGACCTGAGAGTTGAGGCTGGTGGTGGTGCAGAGAATGCCGGTTGAGGAATCGACGGCGAGGCCATTGATGGCGCCGGCGCCGTAGAAGCCGTTGTTGAATCCGCTGAACTGGCGGCTTTTGCCGGTGGTGAGATTGATGACGACGTTGATGGGCGCGGGACCGCCAGGGGCGCTGTCGATGTTGGTGATGGCCTCGTTGGTGGCGGAGTCCTGGGCGAGGAGAAGCAAGTAGTCGTCTTCAAATTGAGGGAGCTTGATGGTGTTGATGATGGTGTTGGTGGCGAGGTCGGTGACGTAGAGAAAAGGAATGTCGTTGTGGTTCAGCTCACGAAAAACCATGGCGACTTGTGTGGATGAGGACTGATTGGGAGCGAGCGCCCAGAGCAGCGCGCCTTTGGATTCGGGGAGGGTCCAGGTTCCGGTGATCTGGTTGCCGGAGGCGGGGTTGAGAAGATCGAAGATGTCATTGCGGGTGACGCGGCCGCCGCCGATGTGGACGCGTTGTTCATCGACAAAGCCGATGTCTGCGCCGCGGATGCCGAGGGTGACGAGTTCGGTGTCACTGGTGGGGGAGTAGACGGTTTTGACGACCTTGGTGATTTTGCCGGCGCTGATGTCGAAGGTTTCGATGGCGGATTTGAGGGTGCCGTCGGGGAGAGTGGCGGCATCGTCGAGGATGCCGTCGGTGCCGTTCTGATCGACATCGAAATCGAAGATTTCGCCGCCGAGCGCGCCGGAGAGAACCTTACCGAGGCCGACTTTGTTGGGAGTTAAGGCGGTGGTGGTTTGGGCGGATGTGAGGGCGGTGAGGAAGATGATGGCAACGAGGTGCGAGATTCTTCGGGATGACATGGGGTTCTCCTTGGCGCGAGCGTGATGCGTGAGAAAGTTAGCATTGCGGGAGGAGCGGGATTGTCAAGGATTGGTAAAATCGACGGCGATTTTTGGCGATTTGCGGCGGTTATCACCACGGAGACACAGAGGCGCGGAGCTGATGCCTACAGTGTTTATTGTGGTGCATCCCGGTTGACCGGCGGTTGCGGGGCAGGAAATAATTAGGTGCTCTGTGTGTTTGGGTGTATTGTTCTGGGGTTTGGCGATGATCAGCGGCCGTGTTGACGGAGAAGGACAAGTCGCATGAACGACTTCAACCGCAAAGTCGAGGATGCCTCTGCGCGCATCAACCAGAAGGTGGCGGAGGCGGCGCAGCAGGTGGAAAAAGAAGTGGCGGAGATCGCCGATTATCTGAACCGCGAAGTGGTGCCGAATGTGCGGGAGCATTCGACCAAAGCGCTGCGGACAGCGTCAGAGAAGCTGGCCAAGCTGGCGGAGTATCTGGAGCAGTATCCCACGCCAAGAAAGTAGGGTTTCTTTCTGGGATTAGAGCCGTTGGGTGTGTCGCGGCCATTCTGGTCTTTCTTTCCGGGTGCAGTTCCCATAAAAACGCGAAGGTGATGGTTCCGGCTGCGCCGCCTCCGGCGCAGCAATCGCAGGGGCACGTTGAGGCGGGGATGGGCGGGTCAGCGTCTTCGCCCTCGTCGTCATCATCTTCGTCATCTTCCGGGGTTTCTTCGGCATCTTCTTCGGGCGCGCATGCGGCGGCGAAGGGCGGGCTGTCGAAGGAGGAGCAGTCGTTCCATGTCAATCCCAATACCAAGCCGATTGAGGTGGAGACGGGAATGGCAAGCTGGTATGGGCCTCCGTATAACAAGCGGCGGGGATCGAACGGCGAGATTTACGACATGAACGCGCTGACGGCGGCGCACCGCACGCTGCCGCTGGGATCGGTGGCACGGGTGACGAACGAAAAAACCGGCAACTGGACGCTGGTGCGGATCACGGACCGCGGGCCGTTTATAAATGGGCGGGTGCTCGATCTGTCACTGGCCGCGGCGAAGAAGATTGATGTGTGGCGAGCGGGACTGGCGCCGGTGAAGGTGGAAGTGTTGTATGCGCCGGCGTCGTTGAATAGCGGAGGACGATGGGCGGTGCAGATTGGCGGATTTGAAACGCAGGGCAGCGCGGAAAAGCTGGCGGGGCATTTATCGCATCGGTATGCGACGGCGAAGGTGTTGACGTTTGGAAGTCCGGTAGGCGACTGGTGGGTGCGGGTACGAGTGCAGGATGACGACAAGAAACGTGCCGAAGAGGTTGCACGGGACACGCGGACGCATGAGGGTGGGATTTTTCTGGTCAGGCTGGATTAGATAGAAGGCAGAAGGTAGAAGTTGGAGGGCAGAAGGTAGAGGGCAGAAGGCCGATTGGTGAAATTTTGTTCGGAATTCGTAACAAGAGCGACGGCACACTCCCGGCCGCGCTAAACCACATTAGAATTAAGGCTGATTGCTGGGGATGGAGTGCGGTGTCCCAGCAAAAAATCGAGCACAGGGAGACTGCATGGCTGATTGCCTTTTCTGCCGCATTTTGAGCGGAGAGATTCCATCGAAAAAAGTTTATGAAGACGAACACGTGTATGCGTTTGAAGATGTGAATCCGCAGGCGCCGACGCATGTGCTGGTGATTCCGAAGAAACATGTCCCCGGACTCAAGGAAGCGACGGGAGCCGAGAGCGAGTTGATCGGGCGGTGTCATCTGGCGGCGGCGAAGATTGCGCGCGACCGCAATATAGAAGATGGATACAGGACGGTGCTGAATGTGGGTCCGGGATCGGGGCAGTCGGTGTTTCATCTGCATGTGCATTTGCTGGGCGGGCGGAAGTTGAGCTGGCCGCCGGGGTAGGAGTGCAAGGCAGAAGTGAGAAGGGAGAATGCAGAAGTGAAGCGAATGCAGAAGTCAGAAGGAAGAATGCAGAAATAAGAAAGCGGGACCATGAAGAAAGCTTTGCTCTTCCCGTTGTTACTTTGCGCGGTTTGCTTCGGGAGTGAAAGCACGGTACAGATCACGACCGAGGCATCTGCGGGAAATCCGCTGGAGAATAGCGGGCATGTAACGCTGTCGCAGAGGATCGTGGGCGAAGACGTGCTTGAGCCTCGCAAAGTGGAGTTGTCCATAAAGAACGTTTCGTCCAAAGACATTGTTGCGCTTGCCGAGATTATGGGCGCACAGGAAACCATCCAAATGGACACCTTCTTCGATGCGACAGTCTTGAAGCCGGGCGATGCGCTGGATTTTCCGCAATCACAGTCGACGACAAGAACGCCTCGGCCGGCAGCGGTGGTAAAGACCCTTTGGGTTCAATTTTCAGACGGCACGACCTGGGGCGACGAGAAGGATGCGGCGCAGCTTATGGAAAGGCGGAAGGTACCTTGGATTGTTTTCGTCAGCTTAAACAGATTTACGAGACACAAGGGCCGGATGGGTTTGTGGCAGAATTGAACACGATGGAGAGCCCAAATTCGGCTGACATTTATGTCTCAGAAATTCGTAAGGCATACCAGAAGGACCATGATGCGGCGAAGGCATTCGGCGTGATCACCAGGCGTCTCGAGATCGGCGAGGCAAGAACGCGAGGGGATTGGAGTGTTCAGCCGGTTGCGGCTGCGGCTTGGTGAACACGAAAGCTTACACGCGAAAAATCCTTAATCGCAAAGAGCGCGAAGGATGACGCGCAAAGGACGCAAAGAGTTCGCAGTTCTACGCAGTCAACTCCAAAACCTCGGCCGCGGCGCGTCGCTAATTCAACTTTTCACTGATTCAGTTCTTCCGGGCTGCCGTGGCGGCGCAATAGCTGCGGCAGATTCTGCGAAAAAGCCGAGCGCGGCAAAACCATGTCCGTCCCAGCTTCGTGCGCTTTCTGCTTCAGGTCTCCCTGCACGTGCGACAGGAAGCCGATGATCGAAGTTCCCTTCTTCATCTTTGCTTTCAGCTTGGGAATCAGGGTCAGCGGCTTGGAAGCGACCTGGTTTAAGTCAAAGATAATGAGCGAAGGCTTCTCGTCGCCGTTTTGTGACAGGCGGTCGCTGAGATCTTTTTCGGTTTTGCAGAATTCGACTTTGACGCCGAGTTTGCGCGCGGTTTCCTGGATCTTGGCCTGGAAGAAAAGATCGTCGACGAAGGCGAAGATGCGCGGGTTGCCGTTTTCGGCGGCCAGAGCTTCGGCGCTGGGGCTGGGACGATTTCTTCCCTGCTGTTGTTCTTCGCTGGCCATGACCGCGCGATAGCTGTGATCCATGGGCGCGGTATAGATGCCGTCGTGCTGCTGACGTGGACGGCCGCCACCACCACTACCACCGTGACCGCCGCGATTGGACTGGCGACGCCCGCGGCGCCGTCTGCCTCTCCCTCCACCACCGCCGGAGGGATGTCCGGGTGCAACATTCATATTTTGTCTCTCTTTTAGAACCCCAGCATTGTTGTCCGGGAAGGGACACAATGCGTGCTTCTGTGCTACAGGACTTTAGACCTATCGTTTGCCCCGACCTCTCCGGTGCTCGGCATCAGGAGGTAGAGCGTGTACAACAAACTCGTGCCAGCTGGATTCACTCGTGAATGATCGTTTCCGCTTCAGGCGCCTGGAACCGAACAGCGCGGGGGCCGGCTGAGGAGCGCGGCCAGCTTGGGAACAACTCCGATGGTATCTCTAACCGCGACCCAGTGCAAGTCCAAGTATACCCGGTTTCATACCGAGGTAACCACGTAGAAGGCAGAAAATTTATGCGGTGGTGTTGACGTCGCGGGCCCACTGCATGGCCTCCCAATGGCATTCCTGGCACTGCTTTTCGGTCAGCCGGAGAGTGCCGCAAAGTTCTGCAACTTTATCCCAATGCCCGGCTTCCTGCGCGATCATGAGCTGGTAGAAGGGCTGAAGCGGGCTGGGTTCTTCGAGCAGTACCGACTTGATGTCGTGATCGAGAGAGATGTGCTCGACGATGGAGGTCACAGGCATCTCGAGGATGGCGCTCATGAGGGACATAAGCCCCATGAGAAACAAATCGGCGCCGTGGAAGCCGACGCGTGTGGAAATGAGTTCGCAGAAGCGCGCACGGATGAGGGCGTTGGTGACTAGTTCGCTGGATTTATCCTGCCCAGCGGTAAGGGTAGTGACGAGGCGGACCCAGCGGCGCACTTCGCGCTCGCCGAGCAGCGCCAGCGCGTGGCGGACGGAGCAGATTTCATTACCGAGTCCGAAGACCGGCGAATTCAGATAACGCAACAGGCGATAGCAGAGCGAGGTTTCACGCTTGATGAGATCTTCGATTTCGTGAATGTCGAGTTCGGGCTGCGAGATCGCCTGCCAGATGCGGAGATAGTTGATGCGGTTTTGGGGAATTTCGTGGGTTTCAAGGGTTTCCGGCTTGCAGAAAAAATATCCCTGAAAATAGGAAAAGCCGGCCTTTTTGGCGATGTTGAATTCGGTACGAGTCTCGACTTTTTCGGCGAGCATTCTGGAGCTGCCCAACTGCTTCACCATTTCGGCTGCCTGCACAGGAAGCGTAAGGGTGAGGTCGACCTTGATGATGTCGGCAAGCGGGATTAGTGCGGTGCGAGGATCCTTGGGAGCGAAGTCGTCGAGCGCGATCCAGTAGCCTTTTTCCTTCAGGCGCATACAGGCGGCGATGACCAACTCGTCGGCGGGAACGGTTTCAAGAACCTCGACGACAGTTTGGGTGGGCGGCAGCAGGGTGATGTAGTCCTTGAGGAGAACGTCGCGGGTGCAGTTGATGAAGGCGCGATGGCCGCCACAGAGAAAATCGAGACCCGTGAGCAGGGATGCACTCAACGTGTCTCGGGAGGCCGCGTCGGTATCGGCGAATTGAAAGTAGTCGCCGACGCCATCACGAAAGAGAAGTTCATAGGCAAAGATTTTTTCTTCGGCGGTGAAGATAGGCTGGCGCGCAACGAAGTGCGAACCGGAAGTATAGATCGGACTGAGGGCGGAAGACGCAGATTGGGCCACGTGAGATAGATCGGCAGGAGCGGGGGGAAACTTTAAGAGGGATCGGGGAATGCGTGGCGAACAAAAAAAGGACGGGCACGAATGCCCGTCCTGATGAAAAACGGAGACTATTGCACGGTTAACGTGACGCTGGCTTTGTTGGTCAGGGTGCCGGATGTGCCGGTGACGGTCACAGCGTAGGTTCCCGCCGGTGTACCACCACCGCCGCCACCACCGCTGCCACTGCTGCCACCGCAGGCAACCCATACGCCGACGAGGGTAAGCAAAGTGACAAGCATCAGAAGCTGCAGGGCACGGAGCGCGCGCCGGCGCGTGGAGAGCGAAACTACGCCCAGTAATCCGGGAAGCAAAAAGGCGTAGAAGATGCGCTGCTGGTGGTTGAAGCTGGGCCAATGCAGTCCGGCGGCGGTGGTAGCGATGCTCAAGCTGGCGGAGCCGCTGGGCGCGACGGTGCCGAAGGTGCAAGCGGCGCCTGCAGGCAGTCCAGAGCAAGTGTAGTTGATGCCGCTACCGTTGAGATTGCCGAAGAGAGTTGCGCTGACGTTGGCCGTACCGGTTTGTCCGGGTGAGGAAACAGAAACCGTGGCCGGGGTCACAGCCACCGTGAAGTAGTTGACGTACAGGGTGACGGGGCTGGCGGGCGTGGAGCTGGCAAAACCGCCGCCGCCCGCATATTTGGCGGTGATGTAATAAATGCCCTTGTTGCCGTTGAGGTAGGCCAGCTTGCTGGCGTTGTAGCTGAGGCTGGCCACACCACCCTTTAAGGCGACAGTCCCGATGGCAGTACCGGTGGCGGGCGTGCCGTTGTAGAAGGTTACGTTTCCGGTTGGATTGCCGATGCCGGAGGTTGGTGTGACGGTGGCGCTGATGGCGACCGGCGTGGTCGATTGATAATCCACCGACTCGGAGACAGGCGTGAGGACGGTGACGGTTGGCGTGCCCGACGACGTCGCCCACTGAGAGACGAAAACGTGGGCATCGACGGAACCGAGGCCGGTGACTTCGTCGTACCCGGTGGTGGTTTTGAAACCCATAGTTCCAGTGGTGCAGTTGGGCGTCCCCTTGGTGCAGGGGACGACGTTGCCGCTGGGATTGCCGGGGCCAGTTCCGTAGGTGCCGGCGGGGACGTCGTGGAAAGCCGACGAGTTGGAGGCAGCGAACGAGTACAGCGTTCCGTTGATGAAACCCATCCCGGAGCTCTTCTGGGACTGGTTCAGCAAGGCTACGATGCCGGCGAAGACCGGCGAGGAAACGGAAGTGCCGCCGACGATCGAATTGTTGGCGACGGCAGTAGCAATTCCAGCGGCCGTTCCGCTGGGGCAACTCCCGGCGGTGCAAAAAATATAGCCGTCGTGGTCAGCCGAGGCCGGCATGGCGATAT
>DASVWZ010000241.1:0-12357 GCA_036392935.1 Terriglobales bacterium
ATTGAGCGACATCTGATGGAGATTCTGTCGTTTGCAAAGTGGTCCCAGTCTTGCAGTCGCAGATGTGGCAGGCGCTGGCAGGTTCATTGATAAAAATCAATGACCTGTTGCATCTTGCCCTCACCGAAAGGACCCGCCGCAGCACTGGCAACCTCTGGGTACGGAAGGAAGTGGGATTCAAACAGAGTGCGAGTGGCGCGTATATTGCGATCGACCGGCCGCGAGAGGATGACAGAAGTCAAAGATGACTCTAAAGATCGAACGGATTCTTGACAGGGAGCACATCGCTCTACGGCTCATTGGCCGTCTCTGCTCCGAGCATCTTCCGGGGCTGAAGTCGCTGATCGAAGAAAGCGGTGCAGCAGTCGTGCTTGACCTGGACGAGATCACGATGGTGGACGTAGACGCGGTTAATTTCCTGAGAAAGTGCCAGGCGGAGGGAATCGAACTCCGGCATTGCTCGCCTTATATATGCGAGTGGATGGATAGAGAACAGGACAGAGAAGTATGACGGTCTTAGCAGATTTCGAGAAAACAAAATAGTCAATTCAACCCTTGGCGGAATTGTGGATTTAATGTCCCACACAAATGATGCGACCTGCAACGTAGCGATGAGTCTTTCCGGCCAGGATGAAAAGCCCGATGGAGAGGATGAACAGCATGTCTTGGCAGAATACAGTTGTATTAGATGATTGTGACAATTTTGATGTGTGCCGTACGGACCGATATCAGGCTGACGGATCCAAGGGTGTGAGAACCGACTCTCATTTCTCGCCATTTCGAAGCTCCGTCTCATTCGGCAGCCACCCAACACCTAAGGTGGAAGCTCGGCAGGATGATTTTGCAAGGATCGTTGGAACAAGCAGGGCTCTTAGAGCGGTTCTAGATCTCGTTCGAACGGTCGCGCCAACGAATTCCACTGCTCTGATTGAGGGCGAAACTGGCACAGGAAAGGAACTCATCGCGCTCGCCATCCATGAGCACAGCACTCGCCGAGATCGTCCTTTTGTGAAGCTAAATTGTGCGGCGATTCCACTCGGTCTGTTGGAGAGCGAACTTTTCGGTCACGAAAGAGGAGCTTTTACGGGAGCGGTGGCGCGCAAAATAGGCCGATTTGAGGCTTCCGACGGCGGTTCTCTCTTTTTGGACGAAATCGGGGACATCCCGTTGGAACTGCAAGCCAAATTACTGCGCGTTCTCCAAGATCAAGAGTTCGAAAGGCTGGGTAGCACACGAACGCTGCGTGTCAACGTACGACTGGTGGCCGCAACGAATCGTGATCTCGCTTCATTGATTTCCAAGAATCGTTTTCGCAGGGATCTCTATTACAGGCTCAACGTGTTTCCCATAGTCGTTCCGGCGCTGCGAGATCGTTCAGAAGACATTCCTTTGCTTGTGATGCATTTTGTAAAGACATTTGCCGAGCAAATGGGCAAGCAGATCGATGAAGTCTCTCCCGTAGTCATGGAGGCGCTAATGGCCCATTCCTGGCCAGGAAATATTCGGGAGCTGCAGAATTTTATCGAGCGGAGTGTGATTCTCACTTCGGGCAATGCCCTTCGTCCCCCGCTCGCGAGCTTAAGGCGGGAAATTGAGGCGGAATCTGTAAGAGTGGTTACCCTCGAGGACTCCCAGAGAAACCATATTCGCAAAACTCTGGAGCACACGGGCTGGGTCGTTGCCGGCCCCAGAGGAGCTGCCGCACGATTGGGAATCAAGAGATCGACGCTTTACTTTCGTATGCAAAAGCTGGGCATCTCTCGAACCAATGACAGAGCAATTCCCCTGCAACAAGATTCTCGGGAGGTGCTGTCCCATCTTTCAGCGGAGTAAAGCTGACGAAGTACATGGACGGCGCTAATGGAATGATCACCGGGCCAACGGGCTCTGACTGTCCGTCGCCGGCTGATGGGTTGCGGGATCTAAGTAACGGGCTACACTCCAAAAACTTAGCCAGCAAGAAGGGCGAATAGAAAAGGAAAAACAAGATGACGGACATTCGCAAGGAAACCGATAGCCTCGGCGAAGTAGATGTTCCGGCTGACAAGCTCTGGGGCGCTCAGACGCAGCGCTCGCTGGAGCACTTCAGCATTGGCAAGGATTTGATTCCACGTGAAATGATCACCGCCTACGCCACCTTGAAAAAAGCTGCCGCCAATGCAAACTTCGCCGGCAAGCGCCTCGATCAGAAACGCCACGATTTGATCGTGCAAGTCTGCGACGAAATCCTCGACGGCCAGCATCACGACATGTTCCCCCTGCATGTGTGGATGACGGGTAGCGGCACGCAGTTCAACATGAACGTGAACGAAGTGATCTCCAATCGATGCTGCCAGATCGCCGGCACGCCGCTGGGGAGCAAGACACCGGTTCACCCCAACGATCACGTCAACATGGCGCAGTCCTCCAATGACTCGTTCCCCTCGGCAATGAACATCGCAGCGGCGGTCAACGTGAAGCAGCGATTGATTCCGGCGGTGAAGGCGCTGCACGATGCGATCGCTGCGAAGGTCGAGCAGTGGAAGGACGTCATCAAGATCGGCCGCACGCACATGCAAGACGCCACCCCACTCACTCTCGGACAAGAATGGTCGGGCTATGAAGGCGTGCTCGCGGACGATCTCGACCGGATCGAAGACGCGCTGAAGGGAATATACCGCCTGGCGCTCGGCGGCACGGCTGTGGGTACCGGCATCAATTCGGCGCCCGGCTTTGCCGAGGCTGCGGCATCTGAGATTAGCAAGCTCACGGGGTTACCCTTTCTGACCGCGCCGAACAAATTCACGGTACAGGGCGCACACGACGCTCAGGTACAACTTTCTGGTACGTTGCGGACACTGGCCGTCTCGCTCTACAAGATCGCCAACGATGTTCGACTGATGTCCTGTGGCCCGCGTGCGGGCTTCGCCGAACTTCAGATTCCGGAGAACGAACCCGGCTCCTCAATCATGCCCGGCAAAGTGAACCCCACCCAGGCGGAAGCGCTCACGATGGTTGCCGTCCAAGTGATGGCAAATGATTTAGCGGTGGGGTTCGGCGGCGCCGGTGGTTACCTCGAAATGAATGTTTACAAACCTCTGATCATCCATAACGTCACGCATTCCATCACGCTCATGACCGACAGTTGCACGAACTTCCGGACGTTCCTGGTCGAGGGGACGAAGCCCAATTTGAAGAAGATCAACGAATACGTCGAGCGTTCGCTGATGCTGGTGACAGCGCTCTCGCCCGTCATTGGCTACGACAAGGCTTCGAAGATTGCGCACTACGCTATGGACAACGACCTTACGCTAAAGCAAGCCGCTCTGAAGCTCGGCTTCGTGACAGAAGCCGAATTCGATCGAGTTGTCGACGCGAAGAAAATGGTCACACCCTACGTGGCGACCGCTGCTGCCTAATTGTGAGGTACAGGATCACCGCCAACTTAGAAAAAACATGAAAAGAAAGGTAATCAAAATGACTAGCACTGCCAAGCACGGATTCGAATTGCTCCACGATCCATCGCTCAACAAATCCACCGCTTACACTGAGGCCGACAAGCAGGCACTCGGTCTCGTTGGACTCGTACCCGACGTAACCGAGTCGATTGACACTCAGCTGAGCCGTGTTTTGCTGCAGCTGAAGGAGAAAGCCACCGATCTCGACCGGTTCATTTACCTAATGAATCTGCTGGATACGAATGAGACGCTGTTCTACTACACCCTAAGGTCGGATCCCGCCCGCTTCCTCGAGATCGTTTACGATCCGACGATCGCCGAGGCTTGCCTGAAGTTCGACCACATCCTGCGTCGCCCACACGGGATGTATCTGTCGATCACTCGCAAGGGCCACCTGAAAGAGGTTCTGCGGAACTGGCCGGTCAAAGACGTGCGCTTCATCTGCGTGACCGATGCTGGCCGCATTCTCGGCCTAGGAGACCTGGGCGCCAACGGAATGGGCATTCCCATCGGCAAACTGCAACTCTACACTGCGGCGGCGGGAGTGCCACCGAAGGGCCTACTGCCGATGTACCTCGACGCCGGCACGAACAACGAACCTTATCTCAATGATCCGCTCTACGTCGGGCTGCGGCAACACCGTCCCTCCACCGAGGTGCTGTACGCATTCGTGGATGAGTTCGTGGATGCGGTTCAGGAAGTCTTTCCGAACTGCTGCATCCACTTCGAAGATTGGACCGGGGTCGATGCGATCGCACTGCTTGCGCGCTACCGCGACAAGGTCTCGTGCTACAACGACGACATCCAGGGCACGGCCGGCGTCATACTTGCCGGCCTAATCAACGCACTTAAGATCACCGGCGGCCAGCTCAAGGACCAGCGCATCCTCTTTCTCGGCGCGGGCTCTGCCGCGATTGGACTCGCCGACCTGGTTGTCTCCGCGCTTGGCCAGCAAGGCATCGCGCGCGAAAAGGCCCGCCAACAGATCAGGATGTTCGATACCCAAGGACTGGTAGTTGCTGGGCGTCCTGGCCTCGCCGCACACAAGCTGCCCTACGCGCACAAACTGCCACCCAGCAAACCCTTCAATCATCTCGATCTGGCGACTGAGCACCCACAGATTGTGGCGGCCATCGAGGATTTCAAGCCGACGATCCTCATCGGTGTCAGCACCGTGGGCAAACTGTTCTCGCGGGAAGTCGTCGAGGCGATGTCGCGTCACAACGCGCGGCCTATCATCTTTGCCATTTCCAACCCGATCGAGAAACACGAATGTCTACCTGAAGAAGCCTACGCATGGTCTGGTGGCAAAGCGGTCTACGCTGGCGGTGTACAATTCCCACCAGTCCACCTCGCCGGGCAAACGTTTCTACCTTCACAAGCCAACAATCTGTATATCTTCCCCGCCGTCGGTATGGCCATTTATGCCACGAACGCAAAGCGCGTGACCGATGAAATGTTCATCGAGGCGGCACATGCCGTCGCTGATCAGGTGACCCCAGAACAGTTGAAACTAGGGATGCTGTTCCCGCCCCAGTCGAACATCCTGGAGGTCGAAATTAAAACAGCCGCGCGAGTGGCGAAACTCGTCTTCGACTCCAGCCTCGCGAGGGTACCTCGTCCGACTGACATGGTGGCGTTTATCCGCCAGCACATCTACAAACCGGAATATGTAAGCGAAGCCGCGGGATTAAGCGCCAGAGCCTGAGAACGTGCGGCGAACGCGATTCGTTCGTCGCATCAGCTGGTCGTCTCAACAATTCCCAGCAGCTCCTTTCGCAACGCCAGACCAATCATTATGGGTGGAGAGAGATGTCTTGCGTATATCGTCGACAGTGTCGGTTCCTACTTTCCTTGTCTCTCAGCGTTTGCCTATTCACTTTTCCAGTTTGTTCGCAGACTGCGCAACAGGAACCGCTCCTCGGCCCGGACAGTCACGAAACGGGGCAGGGGCCGCATGGTCACCTTTTCGGTGACTGGGGAGGCGAGCGGACGCGGCTGCATAAGCGTGGAGTCGATTTCGATTTTCAGTACGTGAGCGATTCCCTCTGGAATCTCAGGAGCGTCCAGCCAGAATGCTTTGCAAGTTGGGACAGATTTCGCGCTACGGTCGACATCGATTTTGGAGCGCTGACCGGCCAGAGCGGACTATATTTCCACGCCACTGGGCTCTGGCAGGGGGGCGGCAATCTCGGTACATACCTGGGCCTTCTGACCAGTCCTAGTGGTATGTCGAGCGAGCGAACAGCCCGTCTCGATTCGTGGTGGATTGAAAAGAGATGGTTGGATGAACGCATCACTGTGCGCGCTGGGCAGTTCGCAGGTCAAGATTTCTACGGAGCCCAACACTATGCGGCCTCCTTCATCTTCGAGCCTATGGGCTATGCTTTGGGCAATCTGTTTACGGACTTCGAGTCCTTTGATCCTCCATCAACTCCGGCGATGGAAATCCGCGTTATCCCACTTCAACATCTTTATGTGAAATCAATGGTAATGGCCGCAGTCCCCTCGCCTTATTCACAAAACCCTACTGGCCTAGTTCCGCAGTTCAATGGAACTCCATTAAGTGTCTCGGAGATTGGGTTCACTCCGGGAAAGAACGCGTCATCGGTGCGAGCGTTCGACAACCTCGAGGAGCGAAAAGGATACTCCGGCCTCTATCAGTTCGGCGCTTCTTATAACCCCGGAAAGTTTGCCTCGCCAACGAGCACGACACCACGGTCGGGGAATTACCTATTGTACTGGATGGCGAGCCAAGCCCTCTGGCGGGTAAATGCCGAAGAAGCAAGGGGTTTGGATGGGACGTTTGCGTACGACTGGAGCCCATCGAGCGTCAACCGCGACAACACGGTGCTTACGGCGGGGCTGCGCTTCAACGAGCCGCTGCCTCTGCACATTCACAATACGATGTCATTGGGCTACGTGCGAAACAGTCTAAGCCCACAGTTTCTCCCACCCGGGATGCCTGCGTGGAGGGCGGAACAGGGAGTTGAGTTCAACGCGTTGCTGGATGTTTTACCGATGCTCCTCCTGCAGCCGGTCATTCAATACTACGCCAACGTAGGAGGAGGAACGAATCGCGCCGTGGTTTTCGGATTCAGAACGAAGGTGGAGTTCTAGGGGCCCAGAAAGGAGTCATTCATGAACATCAGCGGACTTGTAGCCGCCTTGCTTCCGGTATTTTTTGTCCTAGCGCTTGGCTACGGCGCTGGCAAACGCAATGCATTCGATGCCGACCAATCTGCTGGGCTGAGCAAGCTTGCGGTTTCATTCGCATTGCCCGCGTCTCTATTTGTCGGTATGACCGATATACCTAGGAATTTACTTCTGCAGCAGGGCCGTCTCGTTCTGGCGCTGATTCTGGTTCATGTCGGCCTTTTTTTCGTTGCTTGGGCCACATTGGGATTTATACGAAGCGTGCGCGGAACACCGGCGATCCTCTACGCCCTTATGCTGTCCACATCCGCCACCCCGGTCTTTGGCTTAGCCGTTCTCCAGCCGATCTTGGGTCTCACTGCCACGGGGGCCGTGGGACTAGTCGCCCTATCTATCAATCTTGTTGTGCCTGCAACCGTCGTTCTATTAGAGGTCGATGCGGCCAAGCTTCGGGGGATCGCCAAGGACCGTTCGACGTCAAATCCTGTCCTGACTGGATTGGCCTCGGGTCTGAAATCACCCCTTCTATGGGCGCCAATTGTTGGAATTGCTATCGTCATCGCCAAAGTACCTCTGCCGCGAGTAATAGCCGCATGCCTTGAGTTGATAGGTTCCACGACTTCCGGTGTTGCTGTCTTTGCTGTAGGTCTGGTACTGGCCGCTCACACGTTTCAGTTTTCCCGTACCGTAATTCTCGGTACCCTCGGCCGTATTACCGTACAAAATGTAGTCCTGCTGGTTCTTATGCGTTTACTGCACGTCAACAGTCCATTCGCCCGCGAGGCGCTGATATGCTGTAGTTTTCCTTTGGCCACCGTTGTTGTGCTCTTCGCCGCCCGATATAAGTCCTCTGAATCTGAAACAGCATCCATGCTTTTGTTTTCGACACTCGCATTGACAGTTACGGTCCCCATCGTCCTCTGGCTCACGCATCATTGGCCCGTATAAGGAGGTTTTCAAGTGCGGGCTTAAATAGAATCATTCACTTAGGAGAACACACGAGGAGAATAACTTCTGACAGGAGCAAAACGTGGAATGCAGTCGCTCCAGGACCCGTCACTGAACGGTGCCGATGCACGATTGGGAATCGTGCGGTCTACACTTTACTTTTGCACGCAAAAGCTGGGCATCTCGCGTCGGAATGGATCTCTTGACAGGATGCGTGATTGAAAAGGAGTCCGGGGACCCTAAAAAAGATTGAAGTTGGTACAACGCTGGCGCAACAGGACGAAGGATAAAAGGAGAATTAATTATGCCTCACCAAGATCGCACAGCATTGGCCCGACCAACCCAGCGCGCGAGACCGAGAGCCGGGACAGACTCGCGCCGCCCAGCACGGACCACGGGACGCTGCGAAACATGAAATGGTCCTTCGCCGATTGCCACAATCGGTTAGAACCTAACGGATGGCCGCGGCAGACGACCGGTCGAAAGCAGCGGATTGCCCAAGTGCTCAACTGCGCCGACATGCGGCTCAAGGGTGGCGCGGTCCCCGAGATGCATTGGCACAAGCCAAACGAGTAGGGCTTCGTGATCAATGGCCGGGTGCGCATCGCCGCTATCGATGATCAATGCCATGCCTTCCAGAACGATGTGGGCGAGGGAGACATCTGGAACTTCCCGGGCGGCATCCCGCATTGAATCCGGGGACTCGATGGAGAAGGATCGGAATTCCTGCTCGTATTCGACGACGGCAACTTCAATGAGGACGAGACCTTTTTGGTCTCGGACTTTTTGGCCCACATTCCGGAAGAGGTTCTTGCTAAGAACTTCGGCGTGCCCGAAAGCGCTTTCGCCAACATTCCAAGGAGGAGCTGCCGCGTCTTGGTCTCGACTCAAGTTCTGGCGAACCACAGCCGTCAGCCCACTTCCAGCACGATCTTCCCCGGTCCCTTCCCTCCATTTCGCAACGCTAGCTGCGCCAATGCCGCATCCTTCAGCGGATACGTCGCCGCAACAGGAACCGTTAGCCTTCCCGCTTCTACAAGCTCAACAAGCCGCAGTAGATCTGCCTGATCCATCCGCACAAACACCGTTGTTACACCAGGGGCGCTGTCGGCGATCGAGCAGGCACGCAATCCAACGCGGCCCAACTGGGGATTGAGCGCAAGGACCCCGCGTCCAACACAGTCAAAAATAGCATCGACACCGTCTGGGACTATTGCGCGCACATCCCGAACTAGATGATCTCCGTAAAGGACAGGCTCCACGCCCATCGAATGCAAGTACCTGTGATTGGCGGTTGACCCCGAACCGATTACGCGCGCCCCGTGTTGCACCGCAATCTGCGCGGCCAAAGAGCCCACGCCACCCGAAGCTCCGTGAATGAGGACGGTCTCCCCCCTCGTCAGCTTCAGCGTGTGAACGATCGACTGATATGCCGTGAGCCCCGCCAGTGGCAGCCCCGCTGCTTGCGCCCACCTCGCATTCCGCGGCTTGCGAACCAAGGTAGACGTTGGAACAGAAATCTTCTCGGCATACGTGCCATGGCGAAGAATCTCCTCGCGGACAAAGCCGATCACTTCGTCTCCCGCAGCGAACTCCGTCACGCCAGCACCAACACGTTCGACTACGCCCGCGACATCCCAGCCAGGGATTACTGGAAACCAAGCGTCCATGATCGAGTCCCCAAGGCCAGCCTGCAGTACATGGTCGGCTGGGTTAAGAGCCGCTGCTTTCACCCAAATAAGCACACCGTTCTGCGCCAGCTTCGGCTCCGGGACCTCCGACAGTTCAAGGACCTCAGGTCCTCCATACCGCCGATAAATAATCGCCTTCACGGATAGTTCCTTATTGCCCGGAGAATGCGAATGGAAGATTCATGACAATGCGCAACGTATCGATCTTCCATATGCCATGCACCCGACGCAAGATCGGTCGATAGTAACCCGACTCAGTGGGCGTAACGGTTCCCTGAGCTCCAAACGCACCCGCCGGCCATCCCGTAACTGGCTGCTCTTTGCCGCGTACCTCGAAGACCACAAACTGAGCATCGATCGTCGCATCGTCGGCGTTCACTTCAATAATGTGGTCCTGCGTCGTATGGTGGCTCCAGCCACGGGCCGGGTGCGGCCGCATCATTTGCGATACCGCGGCAGCGATCGCCTCCTGGCCCACCAATTCACCCACCGATTCCAGTTTGCCCGAGTTGTTATACGAAATCTCAACGCGGCCGGCCTCGGTAAACAGCGCCGCCACTGCCGCCCCATCCCGCGCATCCGCTCCGCGCACATATTTCGCGAGCACCTGCTGTACTGCTCGTTCCTCGCTCATTTCTGTTTTCTCCTCTCCTTTGGAGGAACATCGGATCGGTTTCCGAGTGTCCTATAGGCCAACTTAGTACCTTCGACCGTCACGTCTTGATTAGGCGTTCCGCTGTAATCTGCCACGCCAGTAGCAGCCTGGCCTACGCTTGGCATGAAGTCCGTTGAGAGACTCAGTTCCTTCCACTGCCTGTCGGAGTTCAACATCGCGAGATCATTCTGTTCAATAGCCTGAAAGGCATCACTGCCGAGAATCAGCCTAAGCGGAGGGTTGTCAATACTGGTGATGCGGAGCACGGCGGCGGCAGCTTTTGCTGGATCTCCCGGTTGCTTTCCATTGAAGTCGCGTTGAAACCGTGCGATTTTCCCCACTGTCGCATCGTATTCAGGACGACCCTCGCGGATTGTGGTGGACGAGCCTGCAAAGTTAGTGCGAAAGCCCCCAGGCTCAATGATTGTCACTTTTACACCAAGAGGGCCGACCTCTTTCGATAGGACTTCCGAGAACCCTTCAACACCCCACTTCGCAGCAGCGTAGGCGCCGCGTCCTATTGGGCCTATTCGACCGCCGACCGAAGAAAATTGAAGGATGTGACCACTTCCTTGCTCACGCATGAACGGAAGGGCCGCCTTGGTGACACTGATGACACCGAAGAGATTTGTTTCTATCTGTGCTCGGAATTCGGCGAGGCTAGTATCTTCGATCGGGCCAATGTCGCCATAGCCCGCATTGTTGGCAACCACATCAAGACGCCCGAAGGCCTTCATTGCTTCAGCAACGGCACTCGTTGCCCCTTGCTCGCTTGTTACATCGAGAGTTATTGCACGGACCCGACCTCCGTAGCGCGCAACCAGGTCCTTGAGTTGTGCTGGATTGCGTCCTGTTGCCACAAGATTGTGTCCGGCGGCGAGGACCGCCTCTGCGAGTGCCCGTCCCAACCCTCGCGTACTTCCAGTGATGAGCCATACCTTTGTCGTGATTGTTTTTGTCTTAGTCATATGACTCTTATTCCGTGCAACCATTGATCTGATTTACGCGACGACCGATCCGTGAACTGAAGGCGCAAAGAAACGCTTCCATCGTTCCAGGCGGCCGTGAATACGGACTTCGATTACGCCTTCTTTCCCCTGGTTTTTTCATAGCGGGCCGATCGTCGGAGTGAGCACCAACAGACCGGCCCGCCACTTGCTTGCCCGTTTCGTTCAGTCCACGCGTGATTCGTGTGCTGCTCGCTCGATGAAACCCGCGACTTCAACGGGGTGCGAGAGCATAACAACGTGGCTGGAAGCAACCGTGATCGATTTCGCTTTCATCTTCAGTGCCTCGGCCTCTTCAAGCTTCGGTGAGATCATGCGATCGTCGCCAGCAATCACAAACCAGGATGGCTTGTTCGTCCACGCCGGCGTGCTTATCGGTACCCCAAGTGCTGCACCCGCAATCGGACTTTGCGCTGCGATCAAAACCTTCTGCTCCACTTCGGGCAAATCCGGAGCGAAGTCTTCAACAACTCCCTTATCAGATAGTTTAAAAAAACCGGAAGCATCAGGTCGGAGCTCCGTGCCTACAGGAGTTGGGTTCGCCTTGATTTGATCGAGGGTTGATTCCCCTTTATCGGGAGCGAAAGCGGCCACATAAACCAAGCCTGCGACCTTAGGATCATTTCCGGCTTCGGTAATGACGGAGCCGCCGTAGGAATGCCCCACGAGCAGGAAGGGACCATCTTGTAGCGCGATGGCCCGCTTGAGCGTTGCGGCATCATCCGCGAGTGAAGTCATAGGAAGTTGCACCGCGGTCACCTTCAAGCCCTTAGCTTCAAGCAGTGGGATTACTTTCGACCAACTTGACCCGTCAGCCCAGGCGCCGTGCACAAGAATGACGTTTCTGACGCCATGGGATACTCCACTTTGCGCGAGGACGCGATGTCCGGAGGAGAAATACAACATCGTCGCAAGAAGTGTGCATGCAAGGCCGACGTACTTGAAGTAGATCGAAAGATTGGACTTTCGTGTGGGTCGCGTGCGGATGAGTGTGAACCCCCGATTTATTGCTCGCATAACTGCTTTTTCTGGTTCCATACGTTTCTCCTTTATTTTGTTTTCTTGAAATCTACTAAGACCGTCATGCTTCTCTGTCCTGTTCTCTATCCATCCACTCGCATATATAAGGCGAGCAATGCCGGAGTTCGATTCCCTCCGCCTGGCACTTTCTCAGGAAATTAACCGCGTCTGCTGCGGGTCCTTTCGGTGAGGGCAAGATGCAACAGGTCATTGATTTTTATCAATGAACCTGCCAGCGCCTGCCACATCTGCGACTGCAAGACTGGGACCACTTTGCAAACGACAGAATCTCCATCAGATGTCGCTCAATTTCTGAGTGTTTGCACGGGGCGGCTGTGCCGGAACTACAGAAATTGCTCAAGTTTCAGCAGGGAAACGAGGGCGTAGGAGCGATGCTTGCGTGACCTTACCGGCTGTCCACGCATTGGCTCCGACGCAGGAGC
>DASVWZ010000242.1:0-2295 GCA_036392935.1 Terriglobales bacterium
GACAAGCAACGCGCTGAGCAAGCATGCAATGGCGAGGGCGAAGCGGGCAAACTTGCCAGAGGATAGCAAGGGCGACCTCGGAAATCTAAGCGTAGTCTATTGATTCCCCGCCAGTTAGACAACGTCCCAGTTTTTTACCCCCGGCAGAATGAGTGCGGCGAGCGGTTCTTCCCTCCCTCGCCGGTTGTTGATGACACCCGCCTGCGTTTCTCGTTCCGATACTTCCACTGTTACCGGAGAGCCCGATTGATAGCCATTCATAGCGGGGTGCGCGACATATATGTGGAAGTTAAGCCGCCCTTCGCCCCTCCCAATAATCCTCAAAGCGACCGTTGAGATGTGAGCAGCGTAGTGCCAGGATGGCGTCGGCTCCCCGGACGGTCCAAAACATTCCCGATTGTTTGAGACGAGAGCCGATCACCGTCTTGCATCCGGCTTCGATTACACCCGAGCCAAGAAACAAGTGCTGGCGGCGAAACTTGGGATAGCGCATGCGCTCTGCATTTCTCTCGAAGTAATCTGCCTCGGTGCAGATCTTCTCGGCCATTTGGGGATTGGCGGTGTCGATGGACCGCAGCACGCCCACGAGTTTTTCGATTTTCCCCTTATCCAGCAGGCGCTTCTGGTGGACCTTCATCCAAGTTTTCTGTTTGACTTCCTCGTGGGGATACAGCTGGCGCGCCACCTCCCAGAGATGCTGGCGAGCATGGTATAGATCGACAATCTGGATGGCGTCCGGAAAGTGTTCGGCGACAAGATTCCAGATCCATTCGGCGCCATCGCCGATGACCACCTTCTTCTTCGCACGGCTCCAACCACGTTTCCATGCTTCTCGGTAGATGCGCTTGCCAAACTCTACTGCGGTTTCAATGGCCCCGGTGTAGGTGGTCGAATCCGGGTCGCGGATGGCGTAGCCTTCCCGATCCCAGGTAGTCTGGGTGAACACACATCCCAACTTGGCCTCCCGCGTATGAGCGGGCAGGCCCTCGGTCTTGCCTTGCCGACCCGCTGTCTCTTTCTTCACCACGGGGACTCCGGTCCCATCCATTTGCACATACAGAATGGGAATGGGTTCGCCCGTGATGACCGGCAGATCCAACTGCAGGGGTTTCTGGATCTCTTTCTTCTCGCGCTGGACGATATCGTCTCCGATGGCTTCCGCCGTGCGCTCCACGGATTTGGTCGTCACCTCCAAGCCGGCCAGAATTTGCATTTGCGCGCGGCCGTGATCAAACGGGACCTGCTGACCCACCAGGGCCTGCATGCGGCGCACACCGGGAGAAAACTCCGTATTCTCGATGTCCAGTTCAACATCTACCGGAAACTGGCCGACATGGCATCGTGAACACAAGAAATAGGGGCGGGAGAGGCGTGCGGGACCGACAATCGTCGTCACCGGTTTAGAACGGATTTCCTGATATTGAGCGTGATGGCCGCAACGACACGGCAGCTGACGCTGATCCGCGGCTGGCGCTGCGAACTGCAGCAGTTCGCTTAAGGCAGCAGCACCGGCTTGGTGGAGAGCAGCTCGCAAGGCCGACTCTACCGCTTCGAGATCGGTCCGGCCGTCCTTATGGCGTTGCGCAAAGACACGACAGAGCAACTGGTTTACTTCCCGCGCCACCTCCTGATGGATCGCAGCAGCTGTTTTTTTTCCTGCTCGGTCCAGCCACCCCGGTGCTGCTCGACCGGACGGAGTCGACAGATCTCTTCGTTGAGGGTGACCAGGTCTTCGCTGAGCTTCTGGAAGCGGTGAAACTCGGCCACCTCTTGCTGCGCCTTGCGCAGCGCCGTGGGATTGGGAAAGCTCTCCGTGACCGTCTTACCGGCCACGCGGCGAGTGAGACGAAATTGCGGATCATGTCCAGGGTCGTTGTGTTTGGCGCAGTGGCAGGAAGGCTTGCCGCAGCGCCGGACGACGGCGGTGATGCAACCCGGTCGAAGATCACGCAAGCCGAGGAACTCTTCCAGGAGCTTAGATCTTTGGGTCTCCAAAGTTGCTAGGTCGTTCGGCATAGGAGTTCTCCTCTCTCTGTAGCGTAGCTATTCTGTACGTATAGATACGCTCAGAATAATGCCATAAAAAAAGGAAACCTGCTAGATACCACTTCCAAGACGCGCACCCGCCGGTTGTGGCGAACTCCATCGCCTTCAAATTTCGTGCTAGTGTAACAGCTTCTCGCGTTCGGAGCCTTCCCAAGGCCCTCGGAAAGCTTCATGGAGAGCCGGTTTCGCTTGTTTTGCGGGTGTTCATTCTGCAAGCCGACTACGAGCACCACCCCGACCCTCCGGACG
>DASVWZ010000243.1:0-2738 GCA_036392935.1 Terriglobales bacterium
GCCATCGGCTGAAATCAGCGATTGCGACGATCTGCCGCCTGATCGAGTGGTCCGTGTAGCCCTGTTCGGCTAAACCGGTCGCATAAGTGTCGAGGTATTCGCTCAAAGGCCCCTGACGAAGCCGTTCAATCGTGCTTGAGAAAGTGAAGAGTTGGGTTATCACTCTCCCAGCGTGCCAAGCGCGGAGTTGGACTTGCCCCCTGTTTTGAGACAAACGGTTAAGACTCAAAATCCATTGAATGGAGAATTGAGTCATGGGGTTGTCACGTAGGCAGTTCACCAAAGAGTTCAAATTGGCCGCCGTGCGGCGGCTGGAACAAGGGGTATCCATCGGCGAAGCGGCGCGGGCGCTGGAGGTAAACCCGAACGTTCTGCACCGCTGGCGGAGGGAATTCCGTCAAGGTCCGGGCAATGTGTTTCCGGGCAACGGAAAGCAGCGCTGGTCGGAAGGCCGGATCGCGGAGTTGGAACGTAAGGTCGGTCAGCAGGCGCTGGAGATCGATTTTTTGAAGGGGTGCTTGCAGCGCATCGAGGAGCAGCGGATGCTGCAGGCACTGACTGGAAATCCGCGGTCTACCGGAAGGTCCAAGAAGAAGTGAAAGCCAACCGGGGACTGAGGACTGCGCGGATGGTGGAACTGGGCGGCGTGAGCCGCGCCAGCTTCTACCGCTATGACGAAGACGCTGCTGTGGCGGATCGTGACATGGACCTGCGCGACGCCATCCAGCGGATCGCGCTGGAATGGCCCAGCTACGGCCGGCCGCGGGTCACGGCGGCCCTGCGGCGGGAGGGGTGGGTGGTCAATCCCAAACGGGTTTACCGATTGCTTCGTGAGGACAATCTGCTGTGCCTCCGGAAGCGGAAGTTCGTGGTGACCACCGATTCCAATCATAACCGACAGGTTTATCCGAATCTAACTGAGCAGATGACGCTCAGCGGCATCAACCAGCTCTGGGTGGCGGATATCACTTACATCCGGCTGGAGGCGGAGTTCGTGTACCTGGCGGTGGTCATCGACGCCTTTTCGCGGCGTGTGATTGGTTGGGCGCTGGACTGCAGAGTGGAGGACGACCTCACTCTGGCAGCGCTGCGGATGGCATTGGAGTTGCGGCGCCCACCGGCGGGCTGCGTGCATCATTCCGATCGCGGCAGCCAGTATGCCTCGGGAGATTACACCCACCTATTGAAGAGCCACGGGTGTGAAATCAGCATGAGTCACAAATCGAGCCCTTGGGAAAATGCGGGCTGCGAGTCGTGGATGAAAACCCTGAAATACGAAGAGGTGTATCGGCAGGAATACCGCGATCTGGCGGAGGCGCGGGCTTCGATCGCGCGATTCATCGACGAAGTTTATAACCAGAAGCGGCTACACTCGGCGTTGGGGTATCGGCCGCCGATGGAGTTCGAACAGGTGCTGGGTGTGTCGAGCCGGATGGAGGCGCGCTTATGATCCGCACACACAGGGCGGGTAGGGAAAGGAAAAGCCGCGCGGGCGATGGTGCGGCGCAGGTAGTCGTCGGGGTTGCTGTGGCGGCGGGGAAACTGCGGGCTGGCGAGCCGGAGAATTTCCCGCACCTGGGCGGGAGGCCAACGCTGCCGCAGCAAGTGACGCGCGACCCAGCAGTCGACGATGCTCCAGTCGGGTTGGGGGAAGCGTTGGCGGATGTGCCATCGTTCCATACAGGCCTGATAGAGCTCGGTGGCAACCGATGCGGCAATGGAGGTGGGGACAGAATCGTGAAACGTTGCGGTAGTGTGGAAGGTGAGCGCTGGAGGCGGCGAGGCCAGAGCGCGCGCCCAGTGCAGCAGGGCTTCGGCTTGCGGCGCCACACCGGCTTGCGCGCTGACGACCTTGACCCAGGGGGCGTGGCCGCCCGATGTGCGACGCGCGGGCTTCTGGTTGATGAAACCGGCGAGCCTGCCCAGGTGACGCCAGTCCGTGCTGGCCGGATCGCCGCCATAAGCTGCCGCCAAGAGTTTGCCGGCGGCGCTTGCCAGCGCCGGTTCCAGCGGCGAGGCGCTGAGGCGAACCCAGGCTTGCAGATGAGCGGGGCTGGTTTGCACGACTACACAGGGGTCATGCCCGTGAGCACGCATAGTGGCGATGGAGGTGGGCTGCGCGTGATCCAGGTCGACGAGAATGTAGCCGGCGTTCTGGTTGTCGGAGTAGGGCTGCACATAGATGTCACAGCCTTCGCGGTTGCGCACGCGCAGGAAGCGGATCGTAGCCGCCGTGGCCAACTGCTCGGCAGTCCAGAGCCGTTCACCGGGGAACGCCTGCCGAGTCCGATGGTGAATCAGGCGGACCAGATAGAGGTCGTTGGGCATGGCGGCCAGTTGTCTGCGAATGGCTTGCAAGGTGAGAAAGAAACCGTGGTCTTCCATGGCCGCAATTTTGCGGTCGGAACTAACCGCCGTACAATGAACTTTCAGCGGACGGCGAACTGTGTCTTAACTATTTGTCTCAGCCGAGGGGGCAAGCGCAGTACGCCTCGACCGTTTCATCTGGATCGGCGGGGCAGCGAACGGCCTCCATGTCTTAATGCTCTCTTAGTAGGCCGTTCCCGACAAGCACCAAAAATTCTCGATTCTTGGACTAGCCGTACCGGAGCACCGGCTCCAGGAATGCTCCTAAGAACCCTACGCTATTCGCGGTCGGTGTTATACTCTGCTACTTGGCGCTTGACAACCGCGTCACCTCAGCCGCGGATACTTCGTGCACGCCACCAGCCGCTTTC
>DASVWZ010000244.1:0-4807 GCA_036392935.1 Terriglobales bacterium
TAACGATCCAAGCGGAACGTACTGTTGGGGTGTCCCTACCGAAAATCTTATCCGGCGCGAACGCCTTTGAAATCAACAACATTCAAGAACATGAATCGGAGGCCTCCCTAGTCGTCCACGAGCGGGCATCCCCCATTCCCCGCCCAAGTCATCCTGAACGGTCACGAGTATGTGGCCTGCCAGGCGCGCAAGGCGGGAATCAGCTTTACCAAGGAAGGAAACTGTTTTACTCATATCTCCGACGCCACAGGTTTGGCGAAAATCGCAGACACCTTGTCCGAGCACTTGGGCGCTCAGCAGAAATTACCCCGTAGCGCTTCGGAGAAGTGTCCTCGACCAGGAACACGATTCAGAAACCAGTTTGAAGTTGTTCGGCATTATCCCGCAAAAAAGATAACGCTCATCCCTCGGCGGACGGCTCGGGCTGTCAAGGGCGCCCGTAGGGCGTTCATCTCGACCCTTGACAGCCCGAGCCGTCCCATAGAATCGCAGAGGGAACGAAGCGAAACGAAGTACAGTGAAGCTTCGTTCCGTAATTGTCCGGTTTTCTCTTGGTGGAATGCGAGTTTGACGCTGCACGGCCTGTTCGTGGTGGATTTCACCCTTGGGGATCGCGCAGTGGAGGGCCTTGAATGTGGACGGTGTGGCAGCAGTGGCGGAGGCGACTCAAGAGCGCTTCGGCCATGGGGCGGTTGCCCAGGAAGTTAGGCCATTCGTCGTAGATGAGATTCGTTGTAATGATTGTCGAGTGGCGACGATAACGCTCCTCCATCAGTTTGAAGAAGATGTTGGTCTGCTCCGGCTTCAGATTTAAATATCCCAGCTCGTCAATGTAGAGGATATCCAGGCGGGCGAGACGCTTCACCAGTCGACGCGAGGAACGATCGGCGAGAGAAGCATACATCTCGTCGAATAAGTCTTGAGCGCGGATAAACTGGCAACGGTAGCCATTTTCCAGGGCCTTCAACACCAGGCCGGTCGCTAAGCCAGACTTGCCCACGGCAGTTGGGCCAATAAAAATTATATTTTCCGCCTTGGCCAGGAAGTCCAGTTCGGCAAAGGTACGGATCTGTTTACGGCTGACGCCGGGCTGGCGGTCGAAAGGAAAGGTTTCCAGCGACCAGCGCTCGGGCAGGTTGGCGCGACGGATGCGATATTCTAAGGCAGTTTCCTGGCGGTGGTGCCACTGCGCGCGCAGCAGGCGGGTGAGAAACTCGGAGTAGGAGACGTCTTGTTTCTCGGCGGCGCGCAGCTGTTCTTCATAGATTTCCAGCATGCGCCGGAGTTTGAGGTTCTTGAGCAGCTGTTCGAGTTCTTCACTCATCACCGGGTTCCTTGTCGCCATCTTCGTCCAACAGGAAAAAATCGCGTTGTACGCGGCGCAGAACCATCCGTTCCAAGCGATCCAGGTCGTAGAGGCCATAGCGGGCGGCTTCTCGCACGGCGGCTAAGAAAGGCTCCCGGGGATATTCCCGCACCAGACGGAGCAGTTGACGCAGGGCCAACACCACCAGCTTGCGACTGTGTTGTTTCAGAGCGCTGACATAATCAGCGATCTCTGGCGCGGCTTGGAGGATGGCTTGTTCTTCGGGGTGAGGATCGCTGCGCTTGAGGCCTTGTCCGCGAGGTGGGCGGTGGGCGCCGAGGGTGATGCGCTGATGCTGCTCGTCGGGGATGCGCTCGTGGGTCACGATGTTGCGCGCATCGAGTTGCATCTCGATTTTGTCCTTGGTTTCGCGGATCTCTACCGGACGACCGATCCAAGCTACCGGGACCGAGTAGCGGTTACTGTGCAAGGCCACATAGCCTTCGATATCCACCGTCCTTTGGTGCAAACGATAGACTTCGGGGATCCAGGCGGGCAGCGGCTTCAGATGCCTTTGCTCGAGGGCAAACAACTCGCGAGGAACGGCGCGGATATGCTTTTTATAGGTGGAGTTGACGCGATCGCACCACTTCCGAGCCTGTCCGTTCAAGTCTTGCCAACTGGAGAAGGTACGGCCGGCCAAGAAGTTCCTCTCAATAAAATAGAAGGGCCGTTCTACGCGGGCGGATCGGTTGGCATCGCCACGCTCGTGGGCCACGAAGTGGAAGCCGAAGCGCTCGGCAAAGGCCGCCATCTCGGGCACGGGAACCATTTCTCGCCCGGTTCCCCGCAGCACCACCACGTGCGTATTGTCAATCATGACGCGGGTTGGGCTGCCGGCGAAATACCGCAGGGCTTCGGTGAGAAAGACTTTACAATCGAAACGTTGAAACGTCGGGTAGATCTGAAAAAACAACATGCGCGAGTAGCACAGCACGGCCGAGGCAGTTTGTACTCGGCGTTTCTTTTCGGCGAGTTCGACTTCGTGTGGGGAAGTATCGTGCTGAGCTTCTTCCCCGGGTAGAAACTCGTAATGCCCCGCGGGCTGTTGAGGCGGCTCGATGAGACCATGTCGGCGGCAGAAGGCGGTCAGGGCTTGGTAGGAGAACGCCGCGCCGCTGGCCACGAGTTCTTCATGGACCCGTACAAGATTCCCCTTGCAGCGGGCCAACAACTCCAGGATCTGTTGCCGATAAGGTTCGGCTTTCTCCGCACGCTGGAGCACCGGCACCTGGGCGGAGTTGGAGCGAAGCACCTTGCGCACGCTCAGACGAGAGATACCCAGCAGGCGCGCGATCTCGCGTTTCTTCACTCCCTGACCATGTAGTTGCAGAATCGTGGCTCGCTGACTTTGACTCAACATGTTCTTGTTCCTTTCCTGGCTTTGCTTCTTGCGGGATTCTTGCTGCCAGACGACGGAGTTCTTGCCGGGCGAAATCGAGCTGGTGGCGCACTTGCTCACTCTGCTCAGCATCCAGCTGTTCGAATTGGGAGGTAGCTCTGCTCACGCGTCGGTTGGCCCGATGGGCGATGGCTGCGATCATCTCCAGATCGCGCAATAGTTCTTGGAGGGGAGAGCCTGCTGCCGGCTGCTCAGTCTCCCGCTGCGCCTTCAAAAACAACTGCGGCTGTTCGAGAAGGCGTTGCCGGATCTGGGGCGGCGCCTCCCGCCATGCGACATACAACTGCCCGGCTTGCCGGCTCGTGAACTTGTGCCGCGCAAACGCTGCGGCCATCTGCTGACAGTCGTCCAGGCTGCCACGCGCCACCGGCACCAAATACTTCATCGCTACCTGCGCCGGGATCTCGCCTGCACGCACTTGTTGTTGCACGCTGTCCGGAAGTAGCTCGACCAAGGCCAAGCGACGTGACACCCAACTCACACTGCGATCGAACTGACGGGCCAGTTCCTCCAGGCCGTAGCCGAACCGTTGCTCCAACTCTGCGAGCAGCCAGCCCTCTTCCAGAGCACTTTCCGGTTCCGACCAATGCAGCGAACGGTCCAGCACCAGAGCTTGGACTTCGTTCATCGGCCAGACCACCGCCTCAACCGTGTCCCGACCCAGTTGTTGGAGAGCCGCGATGCGCTTGTAACCGTCAATGACCAGATAGCGATCCGGTTGATCCGGAACAGCGACGACGACGATCGGTGTCTGTTGTCCCGAGGCCGCCAACGACGCCAACAACTGCCGTTGCCGTTGTGGATTTCGCGCCCGCAGATGTTCATGGCGGCGGTCCAGTTGGTGAAACTCCAGCTTCATTTTCGATTGTCCCCAGCGGTAGGGATTCTCCAACAGGCGCAATCGGGGATTGCGCCGATCCAGGGGGAAGTGTGTCGGCAAGCCTTGGTAAATCAGCGAGATACGCCCGGAACTGCGATTGCGCGTTCCGCAGCAGGAGTGTGCCCATAACCCCAATGAAATCAGCGCCTTGACTCTCAAACTCGGATTGCGCGATGTCCCAGGGGAGTCGGTTCAACGGTGGCGGCAACCGCAGCGGTTCAGGCATGCGGTCTTCTTTCCCGCGATCCAGAATCCGGCGCGCAATGAAGTAGTCCGGATTACGCTCCCGCCATCGCCTTTGCATTTTCTTCTGGCGAGCGCTCCGACAATCCGGATTTCGGCAAGCTCGTTGACGGGATCCGATTCGTGGATCGGGACGGAACCAACGGCGGCAAATGCAACAGGGTTTCTTTCGGGCATCAGGCATGGCGGGACTATAATCACCACACCATGAAGGCGGAGGAAAACTGTCAGCTCAATTTTCGAGGGGGTGGATCAGTTCTGGCGAATGAGGATGGCTAATTTTTGAAAAGCGCCGAAGAACATTCGGTAAATCAGCCAGCGCGTGAGATTCTTCGGCAAATGTACACACAGGTAGGTTCGACGGATTGCTGGCGACTGTTTTACGACCCAGATTCAAATCAGTTTTGGTTGAGGATGCACCTCTGGTAGAGGCAGAACTCAAGTCCTGGTAAACGCTAGTGATTAATCGGACGCGCGTTTTCGGGAACCCGAAAATTCGGCACGGTGCTCTGCGCGCGTTCGATTAATCCGTTTGAAGGTGGGCGCTGGCGGTTGCGGCGGATGCGGGCTAGTGGCTGCAGCCGATCTAACGGCTATGGGAATTGAATCTCTTTTCGTTTGCAGCCTATTGATTTTGCACGGCTTAGGAAAATCAGAGAAAAGCGAAAATCGAAGTCAAAAGCCCCACGTTGCAGCATGACGTAAGGAGCATAGCACGCGAAGCGCGTCCGTCGCGCCAGCGACTACGTTCAAACGGGCCAACCGGAAGTTATTGCCGGCCAGAAGTCCCGTTGTGGCAAGTTTCGTCGTGCCAACGCCTAATCGGACAATTTACGGCTAGTCCGACACATTGAGCCTGCCTGCCCTGAAACCAGCGAAAATGACGTAATCGATGCGGAATGAGACGGTTCTAGGA
>DASVWZ010000245.1:0-4901 GCA_036392935.1 Terriglobales bacterium
CGCCCACCCCCGTCAGCGAATCGCAATTAAAAGAGCTGGGAATCTCCGCCCGGAAACCAAAAGAATAAGAAGCGCCCGCGCCCCGCCTACCCTGGGCTTATCGAAAGATCTCCGCCTCTGGAGGCCGGCGCGGCAATCACATCGGCGCGTGCCCGCAGTCACTGCGACCGCCCACCCTTTCTGATAAATTCTCTTCGACCGATTTTCTCCCCTGGTTCGCTGGCAGTTTCGCGTCCAGCGGCCTCGGCAGGCCGTGCTGACGCCTGCGGTCAGAAAATCGCGGAGGAACTCCAATGAAGAACATCGCCATCATCCTGAGCGCAATTCTGCTGGGCCTCGTATCCGTGTCGAGTCACGCACAAGCACCGGTACCCTTCATCAACCTGCCTCTCATGCCAGACGCTAAGGCGCCCGGCGGGCCCCAGTTCACCCTCACAGTAAACGGCACGGGCTTTGGTCCAACATCGATCGTGAATTGGAACGGCAACGCTCTGCAGACCCAATTCATCACGGGATCGCAGTTGAAGGCAGTTGTTCCAGCGGCAGACATTGCCGTCGCGAACACGGCCTCGGTCACGGTTGTCAATCCCGCGCCGGGCGGTGGCACATCGAATGTCGTCCCCTTCTCCGCGGCCCGTAACGAAAAAAGTTCGCTCGCCTTCGCTCTCGAGGCGACTCCCGCCGTGGGGACCGAACCTTGGTCCTTGGCTGTCGGCGACTTCAACGGCGATGGCCGGCCAGATCTGGCTATTTCTAACCGCTATGACAGTACCGTTACCATTTTGTTGGGGGACGGCAAGGGTAATTTTCCAGTGAGCTCGACCCTGGCAGTGGCGAACGACCCCGCGACGGTTGTTGTCGGCGACTTCAATGGGGACGGCAAATTGGATTTAGCGGTCGCCAGTCACTTCGGCAATACGCTTTCGATCCTTCTTGGCGACGGCACTGGAAATTTCACGTTAGCATCGTCGATTTCTGTGTCCGATGCGTATTCGGTAGCAGTTGGTGACTTCAACGGCGACGGCAACTTGGACCTGGCGGTTACGGAAGCGCAAGGAGCATTCAGCAACACGCTTGAGATCTTGCTGGGGGACGGCACTGGAAACTTCACTCCAGCGTCGGTCGTCGCAGTCGGCTATAACCCGGTCGCGATGGCTGTCGGTGACTTTAACGGTGACGGCAAGCTGGACATCGCCGTCGCGAATCAATGTGGAGGTGACTACACTTGCCGCTCCGCGAGCACGGTCTCCGTTCTGCTTGGCGATGGCGCCGGCGGCTTCACTCTGGCCTCGACCCTGCCAGTCGGCAGCTCGTCCGTCTCGATAGCCGCTGGCGACTTCAACGACGATCGTAAGTTAGACCTGGCAGTCGGGTGCTCGGAAAGTGATGCCGTTTACATATTCCTGGGTGATGGCAAGGGCAAGTTCACCCTGGCTTCCACTCCCGCCTTCGGCGGCGGACCGTTGGCCCTCGGCGACTTCAACGGCGACGGCAAGCTGGATCTGGCGGTCGAGAACGGCTACGTTGGCGTCTCCGTCCTGCTCGGGGATGGCACCGGCAACTTTGCTCTAGGTTCCGCGCCCTGGGGTGGTGCTTTCGTTACGGGGATGGCGGCGGGTGACTTCAACGGAGACGGACGCCTCGACTTGGCTACTTCCGACGACTCCGGCGAGCCGGGCAATGTCTCCATTCTCCTGCAAGGTATCATCCCCGCGGCTGGTCTTTCTCCAACCAGCCTTAGCTTCGGATCGCAAGTCGTAGGAACCACCAGCAACCCCCAACCCATAACCCTGACCAACGGCGGTGGCAAGACGCTGGACATCACCAGCATAACCTCCAGTCTGAATTTCCCGCAGAGCAACAACTGCCCATCAACCCTGCCACCCAATGGGCAGTGCACCATCAACGTGACCTTCACCCCCGGCAAGATCGGCGCCTTCAAGCGTGCGCTTACCATCAGGGACAATGCCCCGACTAGCCCGCAAACCGTTCCGCTCACCGGACTCGGAACTCTGGTGACCTTGTCGCCGTCGGGCTTGGGATTCGGAAATCAGCAGATTGGAACCACCAGCCCGCCACAAACCGCGACTCTCATCAACTACGGTGTGAACGCGTTAACCATCCACGGCATCCACATTACCGGAGGTCAGGCTCGAAACTTTGCTCAGACCAACAATTGCGGCACCAGCGTGCCCGCGCAAAGCAGTTGCAGCATCAACGTGACCTTTACGCCCCTCGGTAAGGGATCGCGGTCGGCAACGCTCGAGGTGCTCGACAGCGATCCGTCCAGCCCTCAAACCGTTGCGCTGGGCGGCAAGGGGACGATGTAAAAAAAGAAACCTGTGCTCAGCAAACTTAGAAAACAAAGCAAAAAGGCCCGGTAACCCGGGCCTCTTTGCAATCTCGCCGCATTCTCTTACCCGTTGTGGCTCTTCAGCACCTCAATCGCCTTCTGCATCTGGTCGTCTTTTTGCGGCTCGGCTTTCTTTTCCTGATCGTTCGACTCCACCGGATTCCCGTCCGAATCCGTCGGAACGTTATCTTCCGCATCCGCCACCAGCACATTCGGCGTCACCGAAACATCCTGAATCGCCTTCCCGCTCGGCGAATAATATTTCGCAATCGAGAGAATCAGCGCCCCGCCATCCGGCAGCTCCAGCAGCTTCTGCACCGAGCCATCGCCGAACGTCTTGTCGCCGACAACGTCTCCGCGCGCGTTCTCCAGAATCGCCGCCGCCACAATCTCCGCCGCGCCCGCCGTGCCTTTATTCACCAGCACCACCAGCGGCAAATTCGTAATGTCCTTCGACGGATCGGCGCTGAAAGCCTGCCGCGGATACTTCTGCCCCTGCACATACGCAATCGTGCCATGATTCAGGAACAGATTCGCCACCGCCACGCCTTCTGCTTCGTCGCCTTCGGCGCAATTGCGCAGATCGAGAATCAGCTTCTTCGCTCCCTGCTTCTCAACTTGTTTGATCTTGTTTGCGATTTCCTGGGCTTTGCCTTTATTCAGCGCATCCACCTGGATCACGCCGATCCCATCCTCCACTAGCTTGTCTGAAACCGGCGGAATCACCGTCACCTCCCGGGTGATGGTCATCTTGTCCGGCTGCGCCTTCCGCGCCCGCACCACCGAAACCGTTACGTTCGATCCCGGCGCTCCCGAAAGCAGATTGCGAATCTCCGCCAGTGACATGTCCCTCGTGCTGCGCCCTTCAATCGCTTCAATAATGTCGCCGCTGGTCAAGCCAGCTTTCTCAGCCGAGCTGCCCGGAATCACCGCGACCACCGTCGCATAGCCAAAGCGCTTCGAAACCGCAGCGCCAATGTCCGCTGCGCCATCCTTGGGCTGCGCCTTGTAAATCTTGTACTCGGCCGGCGACAGATAGCTCGAGTTCGAATCCAGCGACTCCAAGAGGCCGTGCAGCGCTCCGTCGGTCACCGCCGGAATGTTCGGCGACTCTACATAGTCGCCCTGCACCCGCGACAGCACTTCGCTATAAACCTGCAGTTGCCGGTACGCGCCGTCGTTGCTGGAAGCGCGCACGCCATCCAGCCCGCCCACCACCATGAACAACAGCACGGCGGAGGAAGAAATTAATATGGCAGCCTTCAATTTTAGGGACATTCGATTTTTCTCAGCAGGAGGTCACTTCCCAGGAGTCAGTTCCCACGAAGTGATCTCATTATATCCCGTTGGATGCGAGAGCTTGACCATTTGTTTCGCTTGTTTCCCCCAAACCGCCGCCCGTTAGTAACAAACCTGCCGTGGATCGCGCACGTCATACGCCGCCGCAGGATTCTAGCCAAAGACCAACGGCCAAAAGCTAAGAGCCGACGCGGCATCGCGCTCCTCTGTGCCCTCTGTTAGCCCCTTTGACTTTCCTCACGAACCTTCCTCCCCGTCGTGGTGAGCGAACGGGGGCCGAACTGGCGGGCGGCGTCCGAAAACCCTTGTCAAGCCCCTAAAACCCTCGCAAATCATTGACTAACCGGCAAATATGAAGTCGGCAACCGTATCATGTTTACCCCCTCCAAACGTGCGCTTGCAAAGCCGTCCCCAGATCGACGTCCATCCCGAAGGCCCGCGTTTTCCTCCAGCGGTACGAGAGATCTGGCGCAGAGTGTTCCCCGGCAGGAAGCAGTAGCGCATCTTCTTTTTTCTGTATTTCTTGCATGTAACTATATTTAGAATCAATGACTTACCTTGGAATCTGTTGAGCAACAATGAATGGAATCAATCATTTACACGATTTTTTTGAAAACCATCTTCGCCGGAGTCACTTCCCTTCCAGATCGACGGTCTTGATCGGTAGATCCCAGTGCGCGTCGAGGATTTCGAAGCGGCGCTGTTCCTCCTTTTGGTATGCACCCCGATCGGGAAATAGCTGCTTCTTGAGCGCGTCTTCGTCGAAGGGTTCGTTGGCGCTGGTGGCATTTTTAAAGACGATGGTCACGCGATAGTCCCAGCGGCCGTCTTCGGTGGTGTGGTAACGCGGCTGGTCCATCCAGACTTTAAGCACGCGCCCCATCTCGACTTCCTTTTTCAGCAATGGATAGTGGTTTTTTTTGAAGAGGGTGAGGAATTCGTCGGCGTGTCCCCACTTGGTTTTGTAGTAGTACTCGACCACGAAGGGCTGGCCGGCGGGGGCTGTCTGGGCTGCAAGATTCATGGCGGTGAACAAGATCAACGACGCGAAAAAATAATTCAGAATACGCATGACGCTCTGGTCTCCTTGTTAGCTAAAGTCATCAAGCATAGTTCATGGGCAACATTTACGATTGGAAATTATGATTACGTGGGACCGCATGAAGATTCTTGCCGCGCTTTGCTTTTTATCGCTCCCTTTGGCTGCGCAGTCGACCTACTCGAATCCCAAGTACGGCATCTCGTTCAC
>DASVWZ010000246.1:0-60184 GCA_036392935.1 Terriglobales bacterium
TACGTCCTGTACTTTCATTGCCCGCTCCATCGCGGCCCTCGGATAAGCGTCCATGCTCTGCATGGTCTCCTATCCTCACCGCCCGCCAAGCGGACATATCACTTGCTATCTCAACCGGACATATCATGTGCTACCGACAGGCGAGTCTGTCACTCTTGACAAGCCGGTGCTTGAGGCATAGGGTTAGCCGGACTTCCAAGATCGCCGCAGTCGTAAACCCTGCACCTGCCGTCGGCCCCAAGGCGCTCCGATGTCTGCTGAATAATCCGAGAAGGAGAGTCATGATTTATGTCACACCACTATTCAGGCCCGAACTTTGGCTTTCCCCACGGCGATGCCCGCCTCGACCTCACCGATTTGTTCGCCTTCCCCAAGCCCGGAGACGCAGGCAAGTCGATTCTGATTGTGGATGTGCACCCTTCTTTCGGAATGAATCCCCACGGGCCCACGACCGACGAACCCTTCGCGACCGAGGCGATCTATGAGCTTAAAATTGACACGAACGGCGATTCGGTCGCCGATATCGCATACCGAATCATGTTCTCGGCTTCGCAGGGCGGAGGGCAGACCGCGACTTTGCGCCGGGTGGAAGGCGCGGAGGCTGCGGGAACGGGCGACGAGGGGCCGACGATTGTTGAAGAAGCACCAGTCTCGGTAGGGCCGGATGCACTCGTGACCGACGCGGGCGACTACCGCTTTTTTGCCGGCTGGCGAAGCGATCCTTTTTTCTTCGACGTGGAGGGCGCACTGAATAATCTGCAGTTCACCGGTACCGATAATTTCGCCGACAAGGACGTGTGCAGTATCGTGCTGGAGATTCCTAACGCGGCCCTCAGCCTTAAGAAGATGAGCCTGTGGATGCGCACGCTGGCCGGCACAAACGGCAAATGGGTTCAGGCGGATCGCGGTGCGCGGGCCAATCAAACTCCATTCCTCGCAGGCGAGCAGAACGCCGCCTATCTTTCCGGGGAACCGAAGGATGATGCCCGCTTCATCCCCGTCTTTGCCCACGCGCTGGAGCATACCGGTGGATACCCGCCAGCGGAAGCCACGCGAGTGGCCGCAACCCTGCTACCCGACGTCCTCCACTACGATCCCACGCGACCGGCGTCATACCCGGAAAGTGGCCGGACGCTCACCGATGACGTGGTGGATTTTTTCCTTCCTCTGCTCACCAATGGAAAGGTAACCCAAGATAACGTCGGGTCCCACAAGGACCTGCTGACGGCCTTCCCCTATGTGGGCGCGCCGCACAAAGCGCGGTCTGTGGGACGCATAGCCGCTTAGTCGCGGAGAGATTTCTATCCGGGCTACCTCGCAGTGCACTCTGTACCCGTTAAGAAAGGATCATCCATGCAACGCAAGAGCCAGTTCACCATTGCAATCGCTACCGGAGTGCTCGCCGTCCTCGGAGCCGTCGCGCTTTACGCGCAGGACAAATATTCGCTGGTATCACCGGGCGGAATCGCATTCTCCGATTTCCGCGGATACGAAGACTGGTCGGACGTCTCTTCCGCGCGAACCGACGAAGTATTGAAGGTCATCGTCGCCAATCCAAAGATGATCAACGCCTACAAATCCGGCATTCCCGGCAACGGCCAGCTTTTTCCTGATGGCTCCATGATCGTAAAACTGCAGTGGTCGCATAAAAAGAGCACCGAGGCTCCTTTCGTGGTCGAAGTGCCGGACGTTTTTAAGCAGGCCTTCGTCATGGAAAAAGACAGCAAGCGATTTTCAAAAAGCGGCGGATGGGGTTATGCGGTATTCAACTACGACGCGGCATCCGACAAATTCACCCCCGACCCCAAGAGCCCTTCCGACTGCGGATTCGCGTGCCACACACCAGTGAAGGCGAAGGACTACATCTTCCATCCCTACCAGAAGCGTTGAAATCTCTTAGCGGCGCGCGCGGGCTTTCTTGCCGCCTTCGGCCGTGCTGCCTGCAGGTTTTTTCTTGCCTTCCATTTCGGCGAGGCTGGCTTTCAGCGCTGACATCAGATCGACCACCGGAGCCAGCTTCTTGGGCTTTTCGACTTCTTCAATCTTGCCGCCTTCAAGCTTGGTCTGGATCATCTTCTTCAGATTGTCCTGGAAGTCGTCGTGAAACTTGTCCGGGTCCCACTCGGCGGCCAAAGCTTCGATCAGTTGGTTGGCAACTTTCACCTCTGACTCTTTCAATTCCACATCCGGCGCGCCGAAGCCTTCCACTTCCTTGACTTCGTCTTTGTAATACATGGTGTGCAGCATCATGCCGCCGTCGCGCGGACGCAGAAACACGGTGTACTCGCGGTTATGCATCGTCAGCTTGGCAATGCCTACGTAACCACTCTGTTCCATCGCCTTGGTCAGCAGCGCATACGGACGCCTGCCAGCCTCTTCCGGCAGCATGTAATAAGAAGACTCAAAGTAAACCGGGTCGACCTCGTCGGCCTTCACAAATTCCAGAATCTCCATGGTCTTCGCCGTCTTCGGCTCGATCTTCTTGATCTCTTCCGGCTCAACCACAACGTATTCGTCTTTCCGGTATTCGTATCCCTTGACCATATCGGAGCGGTCGACCACCTCGCCATCGGCCAGGCACACATATTGCTGCTTCAACCGCGAAAGGTCTTTGCGGTGCAGCATGTTGAACGAGATGCCCGAACTGCGCGCGCCGGAAAAAAGCCGCACCGGCATGGAGATCAATCCGAATGTGAGATAGCCCGACCAGACCGAAGATGCCATATTCTTAACCCCAAGCTGGATTGGCGCCGGAGCCGCGCCCCGGTACGTGAGTTTAAACTACAACCGTGGGTTTGATGCACAAAGTCGCGGCAGTAACCTAGAGAAAAAGCACGAGCGCGTGGGGTGCCATGCCATTCACCCCAAGCGGTGGTGTTTTTTGCCATGGTTCGCTCGGTTGCGAGTTTCAATCTGATATTCAGCATGTCGGAACCCTTTATTCTGTCTGCATTTATCGGCGTTTTTGGGTCGATTCAGCTCGGTATGGCCGCGGCGCTGACGCTGTTTTTCGCCGTTCTCGGCTGCATTTCGCGCGGCGTAACCCTTTCCGGAGCCGCAGCCGGAGCTCTGATTTCGTTCGCTCTTTACGCCGGCGCCGGTCCGGGAGCGTTTGCTGTGCTTGTCACCGTCTTCGCCGTGACCTGGCTCGCAACTCGCGTCGGATACCGTCGCAAAATCGCGCTTGGAACTGCTGAACGAAGATCGGGCCGCTCGGCGCTGCAGGTTCTTGCCAATCTGGCTGTGGCCGGAGCTTGCGCGGCCGCCTACGGCTGGTTCGCGCCTAAACCGGCATTCATCTTGGCGATGTCGGCGGCGTTGTGCGAGGCGGTTGCCGATACGGTTTCGAGTGAGCTGGGTCAAGTTTCCAGCGATACGGCGCGGTTAATCACGAACTGGTCCGAAGTCGCAGCCGGGACCGACGGCGGCATCACCTGGTTTGGAACCGTGGCCGGAGCTTGTTCGGCCGCGCTGATTGCCGCTGCGTGTCTAGCCTTCGGATTGATTCCTCCTCGCGGCGTTCTCACCGCCGCCGTTGCCGGCACCATCGGCATGCTGGCCGACAGCTACATGGGCGCATGGTTCGAGCGATCTGGCAAACTGAATAACGACGCCGTCAACTTTCTTGGAACGGTCGTCGCGGCCGCACTGGCGTTTTTGCTGGCCTAAGGGTCCTTGCTCACCGTCTAGAGGGGCCGTGAAACTCTAGGCGGACTAGGTTTTGGGTGGCGCAGCGCTTCAGCGCTGCGAATAGGTCATTTCCTTTTCGGTACGCGCTTTAGCGCCTGAGGCCACGTTCTGGACGCGAGAGCGCTCTTTCCCTATTCTCTAAACAGGACTGGTGTCTGGGCGCTGCATAAAGCCGAACCGGGAAAAGCACGAGTTTCACTCCTGCCACCGCCTGCACCCTAACCATTGTCATTCCGAGCCGCTCGCAGCCGCGTCAGCGGCGAGAGCGAGTCGAGGAATCTGCTGCCCCGCATTGGATCGAGCGCCGCCTAGAACGCTTTGCGCGAATCCAGCAAGATCGTCACTGGGCCGTCGTTGACCAGTTCGACTTGCATCATCTCCTGGAAGCGGCCGGTTTCGCAGCGCAAGCCCGCGGCGCGGATGCGCTCGACAAAATGCTCGTAAAGTTCGCGGGCGCGCTCGGGTTTTGCAGCCGCATCGAACGATGGCCGTTTGCCCCGCCGAACGTCTCCGTACAAAGTGAATTGTGAGACAGCCAGCACGGCACCATTTACGTCGCCGACAGACAGATTCATCTTGCCGGCGTCATCTTCAAAGACTCGTAATCCCACGACTTTTTCAGCAAGGTAGGCTGCGTCTGACTCGGTGTCGCCTTCGCCGACGCCGAGCAGAACAAGCAGCCCCTGCCCAATCTGGCCGGCGATCTCGTTCTTGTCGTTTACCTTGACCGTTACTTTGGCGTGACTGACTCGCTGCACCACCGCGCGCATAACAAGCTTTGTACTCGGATGCTGGCGATGTCCGCAAGTCGTCTACGACGAACCCCCGCGTCGTATCGCATGTTAATCATATAGTAAACAGTGCAACGCTCGTAACTCATTGATTACAGATATTTTAGTATCTAACTACCTTATTCATCAATATTTTAGCTGGATATGGTATGCCATTGTCGTTCATTCTAAAGAAGTTACAAGCAGAATGCGCATACCTCAGATATGCCGACCTGCCACTGACCTAAGCTCAATACAAAACTGCCCGTTATCACGAATATTACCTTGGAGTTAACCCTCCCGTCCCGCAGAAGCCGGATCATCGGCGTGAATGCTCGGAGTGGGCGCCTACTTCGGCGCGTCCTGGACAAGCGATTCCTGGCCGGCTACGGCGAGCCAGCGCCCATCACGATAGTTAAAAATGTCCGTGAAGCGTACCTTGGCGCGAACCGTCCCATCGGGATTAGTGACGGTGTTGAGGCCGCGGACGTAGCCCATGTCGCCATTGACGTGGGGATGAAGATCGCTCAGTTCGTTGTGGCCGGGCTTGCGCTGAGGCAGATGATCGAGCACAACGCTCTTACCGTAGACCGCGCCATTCGCGCTGTAGTCTTCGAATTCATCGGCGAGGATGCAGCTGAGGGTTTGCGCGTCATGAGCATCGAGGCTTTTGGCCCAGGTGTGTTCGAGGTCGACGAGGGCGTCAGGGGTTTTGGCGTGTTTGAGACAGTCGGCGGCGAAGAGACTGGACGCAGAAAGCAGCGCGACCAGTGCGAGACACCGCGCGATTCCGAAGAGCAATCGAGTCATCGGGAGATCGGTTCAACAGAACCCTTACTGCGGAGGTTAGTTGACCTCTCTGGCGGCGGTCAGCTCAACCTGTCCGTTACTGGAGATGCTGAAGTCGTAAGCGCGCTGGCCGTAAAGGTTCATGACAAAAATGTGATGCCCGTCGAGCGAAGTGAAAAAGTGCCGTCCGGCGGAAAGTTGCGAAGGCAGGCTGCCAGTCTCGTAGGTGTGGCCGTCGATTTTCAATCCGGAAACCGAAGTGCCGGAGGCGAGCTGGAATGAGACCGTGGCTGAGCCTTGCATTGGGTGAGCGACGCTGCCTGCAGGGTTCACCTGCATGGTGGTCGAGGACGAGATCGAACTGTTGTTCGAAGCGAATGAGCAAGTGATCGACACGGAGCCGTTCCCCACTCCACTTGCCAAACCAGGCGTGCTGCCTCCGCTTGTAATGGTCGCGACGTTGGTGTTGCCCGACGTCCAGTTGCAGGCCGAGGTGACATTGCTGTTGGTGTTGTTGGAGTAGACCGCGGTGGCGCTGAACTGTATGGTCTCCCCGACCGTGATGGTGGGGCTGATGGGCGAGATGTTGAGGTCGGTCAGGTTGGTGCTGGAGGAACTTCCGCAGCCGGACGCAGTGACCATAACGATTGCCAGCGCCGCAAAGAACAAAATGCTTGCCCAAACTGTGAATTTCATCGCCAGTTCACCTCAGGATTCTTGATTGGGAATTGATGCTCAGAATAGATCAGCGGTTTGATCAAAGGCAAGGATTTGGTTTGTAAAGAATCGTGGTAGATAACGGCAAAGATCGGTGGGTCGGTTGATCGGTTCATTGATCATCGGTGCGATGGAAGACAGGAAACAGGGTCCGGCGCCGCTTTGTTTAGGATTTGCAGCCTGGAGCGAGAAAAAGCCGGCCAAGGTTATGGCCGGCTGTTTCGCACCGCGATCCTGTATTCGCTTATGCGGCTTTCTGCTGCTGTTGATATGCGGCAACGAACTGCTCATTCACGAACGCTTCAAACGACGTTGGCGTGGTGTTCGCCGTGGTGCGCGCTTCGAGGGCCTTCATGTGCCCGGAGTTCATGGCGGCGGTCATTTCAAGCAGCAGTCCGACCATGTTTTCCGACATGCCCATCTGCACCAGCGCCGGGCGGATCTGGTCGTCAGAAGCGTGCACGTATTTTAGCGTCGGCTGGGCAATGGCCTTTCCGATGATCTCTGCGGCTTGGTTGTAATCGAGGTCGCGATGGCCCTGCAGTTCGCGAACTTGTTTGCCATGAAAATCGAGGCGCAACAGCGCGTCTGCGGCAGCCTGGCCAATGTCACGGCTGGCGATCATCGATACTTTCAGATCGCCGCGCAGTGGTCCGATCATCGCGCCCGCGTGGCGAACGACGGCGGCCTGAGGCAACGTGTTCTCCATGAAGTATCCGGCGCGCAGGTAGAGCGCGTTGAGGTCGGGGACCTGGTTCAGCTTTTGCTCGAGATTGAACAGCCCCAGGACGGGTCCGGTGCCGCTGGGCTTGTCAGCACCAATGCTGCTGAGAACGACGGCGTTTTTGACTCCGGCGTGCTTGATGGCAGCGACAATGGCGTCGGTCACGCGGGCCTGATAGCCGCGATAATCGCTGCTGGTGGGGTCCGGCGGAAGCAGGACGTAAACCGAATCCGCGCCCTGAAATGCTTGGCTGAGAGCGGCAGCGTCGGTGGCGTCAGCAGCCGCGGCTTGCGCGCCGTGCGCTGTGAACCGTTCAAGATGCTCCGGGTTTCTGCCGACGACACGAACTTCCTGGCCGCGGGCAAGAAGGGTTTTAGCGACAATACGGCCGGTGTGGCCATTTGCTCCGAGGATTGCGTACATAGAAACCTCCACTGGTTGGCTTGGATGCCGAGGCGGGTGCAGGGGCTTCACAAAGACATGCAGCCTGAAGCCAGGGTTGGACACGAATGTCAAGGCTCGATCGCGAGTTGGTGCTTCGGCTGGTAAAGCCCGATCCTGGCGCCGCTGGGAAGAACGATGCTGGTTCGCAATCCCCAGCGCTGTTCGTCGACTGCAGTGCAGGCGATTTTGTTGGCTTGGAGATCGGCTATGGTGGCGTGGAGGTCGTCACATAAGAAGTAAAGATCGGCGGCCATGTGTTTTTCCTCGTTAGCTTCTTGCGCGCCCTGGTCAATCGGATGACACGCGGCTTCGGCCGGAGGCAACCTGAAGATCAACCAACCGTGTCCAACATCTACAGTGTGCAGTTTCAGGATGTCGCGAAAGAATGCGCGATCGGCTTCCGCCTGCTTGCTGTACATGACGATATGTGTGCCGATGATCATAGCGACAGATTTTACTGCCGATCGACCATGCAGTTTTCACAGGTTTGTAATATCCACTTTCTGCGTGAGGGCTAGAATGGCTGGACGATTTTTTGACCCAGGCATCATTCTCAATAGAAAAAGGAGCTTTTCCCATGAAACGTTCTGAACACCCGGTTCCACCCGGATTTCACACAGTCACGGCATCGTTAACAGTGAAAGATTCCGCCGCGGCGATCGACTATTACAAAAAAGCGCTGGGCGCGGAGGAGATCATGCGCATGGCCAGCCCGGATGGCAAGATTACACACGCCGAACTGAAGATTGGCGACTCGATAATTTTTCTGAACGATGAGATTCCGGGCTGGGGCAGCAAAGCTCCGGAAACCCTGAGCGGCGTCACGGGCAGTATTTATTTGTATGTGGAGGATGCCGATAAGTCATTCGAGCGGGCGGTTGGTGCGGGTGCCAAAGTTGTGATGCCAGTCATGGACATGTTCTGGGGCGATCGTCTGGGCAGCTTCGTGGATCCGTTCGGGCACGCCTGGGCCGTCAGCACGCACACACAGGACATGACGGAAGAAGAGATGGAACAGGGCGCCAAGGCGTTCCATGCGCAGATGGCGCAAATGGCACAGCAGAAGAAGACGGCGTAAGTTCAAAGGGGCGGCAGAGATGTCCGCCCCGATTCTTCCTACTTTCTTTTCCAGCGCACGCCTTCTTTGGTGATTTCCACGATGATGCCCGCAGCCGTCAGCTCGCCGCGTATCGCATCCGACGCTTTGAAATTCCGCGCCTTGCGCGCCGCTTCCATTTCTGCAAGTTTTGCATTGATCGCCTCGTCGGACAATTGCTGCGCGCCGACAATTTCCAGCAGTTCGGGACTGACTTCTTTCTCGCGATCCTCAGCTTTCGCCCACGTGACGATGGACGTAATCTTCGCCGCATCATCGTCTTTCAGAACCGCAAATAGATCGTCGAACTGCTGCAATGCCGCCAGCAGCGGCGCGGCATCGTCCTTGCGGAACTGTCCGGCATCGATCGCAGCGTTGGCTTTGCGCACCATATCGAAGATCGCGGCCTGCGCCTGCGCGGTGTTGAGATCGTCTTCCATGCCGGCACGAATGCGGTCACTGGTTTCGTGGGCCAGTTCGGCCATTGCGTCGGTTTTTCCTGGCGGAAATTGACCGGTGTTCAACCGAGCCTGAAAATTGCGCAGCCTGTCCACTGAAACCGCAGCCTGCTTGAGCCCGTCAAAAGTGAAGTTCAGTTGATTGCGGTACGGAACCGATGCCAGCAAAAAACGTATCGACGACGGCTTGTGTCCTTTCAGCACCAGATCGCGCAGCGTGTAGAAGTTGCCGAGACTCTTCGACATCTTCTCGCCTTCCACCAGTAAAAAGCGCACATGGAACCAGAAGTGAGCCAGCGGTTTGCCGCTCAGCGACTCCGACTGCGCGATCTCATTTTCATGGTGCGGAAAAATCAGATCTTCACCGCCCCCATGCAGATCGAAAGTGTCGCCCAGTTCCTCCATCGACATCACGGAACATTCAATGTGCCATCCCGGACGCCCCGGGCCGATCGAAGTTTGCCACGAAGCCTCGCCCGGTTTCGGCGCCTTCCACAGGGCAAAATCGCGCGCGCTGTCTTTGTCGTATTCATCCACGTCCACGCGCGCACCGTCTTCCATGCCGGCGAAATCTTTTTTCGAGAGCTGGCCGTACTGATGAAATTTCGCAATGCGGAAGTAGTACGATCCATCGTCGGTGCGATACGCAAAGCCTTTTTCCTGCAGGCGCTTGATGAACTCGGCCATCTGGTCGATGTGGTCGGTCGCTCGCACCAGAAATGGCTGCTCAATATTCAACGCGGCCGAATCTTCCAGAAATGCCTTCTCGAATTTCTCGGTGTACTGCTTGACGGTCACGCCATCGCGCGCCGCGTTGCGGATGATCTTGTCGTCCACGTCAGTGATGTTCATGACGTAAAGCACTTCGTGTCCGCTCTGGCGCAAGAAGCGCTGTAGCAGATCGACGGCAATAAAGGTGCGGAAATTGCCGATGTGTCCGTAGTCATAGACCGTCGGACCGCAGGAATACATGCGGACGCGATTGTCTTCCGAGGGCCTGAATTCTTCGATTTTGCCCGAAAGTGTGTTGTAGAGATGAAGCGCCATAAGAATGAAAGAGAAAAAAGAACTCTTATTCTAGAGCATTTTTGGCGGCTGAAAAATGCGGCGCGTGGAAGCGAAACTCAGCGCGAGGACGCGGCCGCGCCCCGCGTCTCCGGGACGGCGCGGAGCCGTGGCCCCACAAGGATGACGTAATGCAGGCCGGAGAGAATCGTAAAGATGAAAGTAGCGTGTAAAAAAGTCACACGCGCGATCCAGACCCAGCGCACCGGATCGACTTCCAGCAATAGAACAAAAAAGACAGCCGCTAATTGCGCAAAGGTATTGGCTTTCCCGAAGATGCTCGGCCGGAAATCGCGCAGCCCAGCGATGGCATACAAAACCGCGCTGGAGAAGAGAATAAATACGTCGCGGCTGAAAACCATCACCGTGTATTTCCACGGAATTTTATGCAGGATCGAAAGCACCATAAACACCGTGCTCAAAAGCAACTTATCGGCGATGGGATCGAGATACTGGCCAAGCATCGTTTGCTGGTGAAGGGCCCGGGCAAGCAATCCATCCAGTCCATCGCTGATCCCCGCTAATACAAACAGGACCAGCGCCCAACCGTAGTGGCCTTCCACCAGGTTGATAACGATGAAGGGAAGAAATATCAGCCGCAGCAGGGTCAGCTGATTCGGCGCCGTAAAAATGTCCGACGATTTCACGGCTGACCTTCCTGCACGGCGCTGCCGGCGCGATGAGTCAGCAAGAGCTGGCTCGGCTCGACGCCGGTTTTTGTGGCGAAGCGCTGCGACAGCGACGGAATCGCGCCATCCGGCAGATCGAGCTCAATCCGCTCCACGCGATGCATAGGGAAGAAAACCACACTCGAGGCAAACGGTTCGTTTTCTTTGACCATCGCCACCAGGTCTTCAAACGAAGCCAGCTCGATCCCGCAAAGACTCACCCCTTCAGCCGCCAGCGACAATACCGCTCCCCAAAATTTTTCCCGCGGATTGCCCAGCGTAGCAACCACCATGGTTCCGCGTTGAAACGGACTTGCGGGCTGCGCATGGCCTGAGTGCTGAGAGGGCACATGGCGATTGTCGCTGGGAGCGCGAGTCTTTTGCAAACCGTCTCCGTATGGTCGCCCCGAATCAAAGGTTCCGGCGCCGGACTTTTGAGTCCCAGCAACCTGGCTACTGGTTCCACACGTACAGGTAATTGGTGTCGGTAGCAGTAGCAACGTTACGGCCGCCTTTATGAGTCGCACGATTTAACGCTGCTCTAACCTTGTCCTTGCCTTCGTCCAACTGCGCCAGCGGCACCTTGAGCGCGCTGCCTTTTTCCAGCCGGTCAAGATCCGAAAGAATCTTGGTGACGATCTCTTTATGCTTTCCATTCCGGCCTTGCGGAACATCGATCTGCGCCATCGTATTGAAATTCATTGGAATTTTCGGGGATCGTGGACTCATGATCATCGTCTCCGCCAAACTAATACGTTAGCTTAACGTAACGTAATAGTAATCCAAAACTCGCGATTCGCCCAAGAAAAATTAAACGAAGCCCCCAACGCCTGACGTAGCGAGTCCTCACCCTAAATCCAATTCCCGTTCAAATCCCGTTACTTCAACAATTTAGCGGCTATTAAATGAAACTTCGCTTGCCTTAAAGATATGACCCGTAAGGCTTCGCCCCTGCTACTTTTGAATGAAGAGAAAGGCGAAATCGCAATGCGGATTTCCGAAACATATTTCCAGCAGGTTCCACTGGAACTGGTGAAGAAGATTGCCAAAGAAGATGTTTCCGTTCAAAGCCAGACTGACGCAGTCGCGGCAACCGGAAGCGCGAGGTTGAAGCCGCAACGCCTGGTTGCGTTAGGGAGAAAGGGAAAGAGCGTTAACCGTTGCAACTCACAAAAGAAATGAACACCGACGAAGAGATTCGGCACGAAGAATGGCTGGCGCTCTACCAACAAGCTCTACTTGAACTCGATCAGCAAAAGCTGAAAGAGCGTATCGCCGCCGCGGAAAAGGCGATTTCCGGTCGACTGCAAGCCATTACTGGCACCTCAAATCATCACACTGAGCGGCGCGCTATTGAAGACGCGCTTTCATCGCTGCGCGTGCTTAAGCGCGACTAGGGTTAAGGAGATCACGATGCACGATGCGTTGCCGTGGATCGAAGTTGGTGAGCAAGAACAGCGGCGGCTTTCGTTGCCCGACGGTTCCCTGATAAACTGTAGGTCATTCATTCAGGCCCGTAGCTCAGTCTGGTTAGAGCGCTTCCTTGACACGGAAGAGGTCGATGGTTCGAGTCCATTCGGGCCTACCATATTGCTGGCTCCCCGCTTATTCAAGATCGGGGGATTCATCTTTCAGCTCGCATTCCGATACATTTTCATGCGGCCTCTCGTGTACGGATTTTCAGTTCGGAATGCAAGAACGGCTCGATAACATAAGCAAGATTATCTGTGTCAAACCGTGGTACGAGGAGACATCAGCATGGGTGGTTCCGAACCTTCTGCATTCGTACCGGCAGAAATTGAAGGCCGCGTTTTAAGCACGTTCATCGCGCACTCGCCCGCGAGTTTCATGTTGCTTGATCACAGATTGAACCAGTTGGAAGTGAGCCCGCGCTGGACTTCCGATTGGTCCGGGAACCGCGAGGCGATGGTCGGCAAGCATCACTATGAAACCTATCCCGACCTTCCCGAGCACATTCTGATGGCGCACCGCCGAGGGCTGGCCGGCGAAACTGTTTCGGCGCCCGATGATCGCTTCACCATGCAGGGTGAGGAGTATCACGCAGCATGGCATGTTCGCCCGTGGGGAAATCCCAAGCACGGAACCGGCGGCCTTATTGTCTACGCCGAAAATCTTGCGGTTCCCAAACGCTCTCCGCTTGGCAATGCCATAGGTCATGCTCCGTCCGCACTTCCAGCGGATTCAGCCCCCTCACGGCAGCTCTCATGGGTGCGAGACGGGCGTCTGGCGGCGCAGGACATTCTCTCCTCCTATCGCGAGATCGCCTGCACTTGCCCGCCTGGATACGTCGAAGAACACCGGGCGCATCAGCTTGATTGCCGGGCCCATCCTTCGGTTCCCGTGCTGAAGCGGGCGGAACAGGGCATCCGCAACCTTTCATTGCTCGAGCAGTGGCTCGAGAAAAAGCAGGGTTCCTAAGAACGCAGCCGCGGGATGAGAGAGCGCATCGACTGCAGGAGAGATTTGCATTAGAATCATTGAAGCATCGCAACGGCCTGCGCCTCACCGCGCGGGCCGATTTCTTTTTTGGAGGAAAATATGTTTTGCGGCTCGCGCTCCACGCACAAATACACGCAGACGAATTTGGCACCGCCTGCAAAAGTTTTCCCTTTACTGTGCCCTGTCCGTGAAGCCGAATGGGTTCCGGGTTGGCAATACAAGCTGATCTATTCGCAATCCGGCGTCGCTGAACTCGGCTGCGTCTTCACCACGCCAAACGAACATGGGCCGGAGACGACGTGGATTGTGACCGAATACGATCCCTCCGCTTTTCAGATCGCTTTTACGTGGGTCTGGCCGGGGATGGTGGCAACGCAAATCCGCATATCGTTGCGCGAGGGCCGCGCTCCGCAGACCACCGACGCTGTTATTCGGTATACCTACACGGGCCTGTCACCGGAGGGGAATCGTGAAGTCCAACGTTACGACGAAGCCTGGTTTCGCGGCAAAATGCAAGGCTGGGAAAAGGCCATCAACCACTACCTCAAGACCGGCTCGTTGATCGATGAAAAAGGTTGGGAGTGATCTCAGTTGCCGCGATACACAATCTTTCCCCCGACAATCGTGGCGACCGCTTTGCCGGTCAACTGCCAGCCATCGAAAGGTGTGTTATGGGATTTGGACTTCGACCGCGACGCCTCGAATGTCCAGCGCTTCTTGGGATCGAAAATGGTTACGTCGGCGTAACTGCCTTTCACCAGCGTACCGCGCCCGCGCAAGCCGATGACGCGCGCCGGCCCGGCGGTAAACAGATCGACAATTCTGAGCAGCGGAATCTTGCGCTCGCGGTGCAACTGCGTGATCGCCAGTCCCAGCGCGGTTTCAAGGCCGGTCACGCCAAACGATGCCCGCTCGAATTCGACCTCTTTTTCATGCCGCGCATGGGGGGCGTGGTCGGTGGCGATCGCATCCACCGTGCCATCCGCCAACGCCGCCAGCATGGCCTCGCGGTCTTCGGCAGCGCGCAGGGGCGGGTTCATCTTGCAGTTGGTGTTGTAATCGCCGATGTCGGCATCGATCAGCGTGAAGTGGTGCGGCGTAACTTCGCAGCTCACCCGCGCCTTGCCACGCTTGCCTTTGCGAACCGCCTTCAATCCTTCCCCGGTTGAAAGATGGGCCACATGCAGTCGCGCTGTGGTGAACTGCTGCGCCAGATGAATGTCGCGTTCGATGATCGACGCCTCCGCATCTACCTTCATTCCATGCAGACCCAGACGAAAGGAAACCGCGCCTTCGTTCAACGACGCGTTCTCGGTCATGCGCGTGTCTTCCGCGTGCTGGATCACCGGCAGGTTCGTCTCCGCAGCCAGACGTAGCGTTTCGCGCATTGTGGTTTCGTTCAGAATCGGCCGGCCGTCATCGCTGACTGCGACCGCGCCTGCTCGCTGCAGGGCGCGAAAATCCGTGAGCACAGCGCCTTTGCTGGCCATGGTTGCGGCCGCAATCGGCAGAACATTCACCACCGCTCCGCGCTGCGGCTGCTGCATCCAAGTCACCCACTCCGGCGAATCGACCACCGGCGAGGTATTCGGCATGCAGCAAACCGACGTAAACCCTCCCACCGCTGCCGCGGCCGTACCGCTGGCAATGGTTTCCTTGTAGGCTTGGCCCGGTTCGCGCAAGTGAACATGCAGATCGATGAAGCCCGGCGCAACGATCAGTCCTCGCGCGTCGAAATTCTCATCACCTTTGGCGCGAATTTTCCCTGTGGGCGCAATCTCGGCGACGCGGCCATCGCGCAGCAGCACGTCCATCATTCCCTCAACCCGTGCCGCCGGGTCGATCACCGTACCGTTTTTGATGAGAAGACTACCTGCCTTCTTCTGGTTCACCCTGCTCTCCGCCAATGTTGCCGATTGCCCTTGCTCATCTGGCTTTTCCCAGCGCTTTCGCCAGGATCGCCATGCGCACCGGGACCCCGTTCTTCACTTCCTCCACAATTACCGACTGCGGCGAATCCGCGACCTCCGACGTCAACTCCAACCCGCGAATGATCGGCCCCGGGTGCATCAGGATCGCATCCTGCTTGGCCAGTTTCAGGCGCTGCATCGTTACCTGGTAGCGGCTGATGTAGTCCTGCAAGCTGATCTTCAATCCCGCCAGCCGCTCTGCCTGCACTCGCAAGGTGCAGACAACATCGGCGCCGCGGATCGCGTCTTCAACCGTCCGCGTGATCTGAATGCCCGGCGCCAGCATTGCGGCAACTTCGGGCAACAGCTCGGTGGGTCCGCATAGCGTGATTTTCGCTCCGAACTTGCTCAGCAGATGGCATGCCGACCTTGCTACCCGGCTGTGGTAGATGTCCCCAATGATCGCCACCTGAAGGCCTTTCAGCGTTTTCTTGTGGCGAAGGATGGTGTAGGCGTCGAGTAACGCCTGCGTGGGATGCTCGTGCATTCCGTCGCCGGCGTTCACCACCGGAATATCGAGGTGCTTCGCCATCAGCAACGGCGCCCCGGCATGGGGATGGCGGATCACGATCGCGTCGGCTCCGACGGCGCGCAACGTGTAGCCGGTATCGATCAGCGACTCTCCCTTTTCGATGCTCGAACCGCTTGAAAGCACGAGCGTGGTCATCGCTCCCAGGGACTTGGCTGCAATCTCAAACGAACTGCGTGTTCGGGTGGACGCCTCATAAAAAAGCAGCAGAACTTTCTTCCCCTTGAGCAGGGGACGCGGCTTGGCTGGACTCATCATTCGCGCCAGGGTCAGCAGGCCGGTAATTTCAGAGGCGGGCATGTGTTCAATGCCCAGCACCGAACCCCGATGGGGCGTCCGTCCCTGCTGCCGGATGCTCTCTGCGCTGCTGGATGCCTGCTTCAATTTATTCTGGGACTTCGTCTTCCTTTCGTCTTTGCGCCCAATCCGCCGGTTTTTGCGTGATGACCCGTAAGTGCAAGCTGCTCAAGGGCTAATTAAACTCCTTGGGGCTCCGGCTCCCGGTTGCCAGCCGTCTAAAACGTGAACGCAGAATAATACGCGGGTAGCGCCATGGAGGGCAAGGGCTTACCGGATTTTGGCCAATTTGGCATGCATCAAGAATTGTGCTTTAGGCTGGAAAACCCGTCCAATCCGAAATAAAATGGTTCGGCCCGGCCTGACCGCCCGGGCGGGCCGGGTTCTGACTATGCGCGTTCTCATCACCACCGACACCCTCAGCGGAGTCTGGACCTATACTCAGGAACTGGTCACCGGCTTGGCCAATCGCGGCGTTCAGGTCACTCTGGTCAGCTTCGGCGATATACCGCTGCCCGACCGCACCGCCTGGATGAACGACGTCCAGGGCCTCGATTACCGGCCGACGGCTTTCCGGCTCGACTGGATGCAGGATGGTGAGCAGGATTTCCGCGATTCCTCAGCTTATCTCACCGCAGTTGCACAGGAGGTCCGGCCGGCGCTGTTGCACCTTAACCAGCTTGGCTATGGCAGCTTGCCAGTTGACGCTCCGCGCCTGGTTGTCGCCCACGGCGACTTCGTCAGTTGGTGGCTCAGCGTTCACGGGCGCGAGCCGAAAGAAAGCCGCTGGCTGCGCTGGTATCGCGATACCATTACCGCCGGTTTACTGGCCGCCGATCTAGTCGTCGCCCCCACCGTCTGGATGCTCGACACGGTTCGCGCCTGCTATCTGCGCCCTCGCCATGACGCTGTGGTCTACAACGGACGCAATCCCGCCCACTTCAATCCTTATGTAAACAAGGAAGAATCCGTACTTTCCGTCGGACGCCTGTGGGACGCCGCCCGCCAGGTCAATCTCCTGACCCAGCATACCCATCCCGTCCCACTCTGCATTGTCGGCCAGGACTCGACCTCGGAACTGCGTGTGCCCATCCGCACCGACGTCAAAGTCGAGCTGGACGATATCCGCGTCGCCGTCCGTGGGCCGCAAACCGACGCCCAACTACGCTCCCTTTACAGCCGCGCGACCATCTACGCCGCAACCTCGCGCTATGAGCCATTTTCCATGGCAGCGCTCGAAGCCGCGTTCTCGCGCTGCGCTATCGTCGCCAATGACATTCCCGCCCTGCGCGAAGTCTGGGGCGAAGCCGCACTTTATTTCCGGGCCAATGACTCCCGCAGCCTGGCCCGTGCCATCCAAAAGCTGCACGATTCTCCCGAACTTTGCCGCATGCACGCGTTGCGCGCCTATCAGCGCGCCCGCGAGTGCTTCACCTCGCGGCGCATGGTCGACGAGTATCTACGCCTGTATCGCACCCTCGGCAAACTGCGTCTGGCCGCGGCCTAGCCTTATTCCGCTCGCGCCGTCACAACTTTGTCATACACCCACAGCGCAGCGGCTGTGGCCACTCCCAATCCTGTGACCACCCACCACATTCGCGTCGGATTGTGTTCAACTTCGCCATAGTGGTGCAGCAGCGTTCCGCCGAGCCATCCCCCGATTAAGGACCCAATACCGATCGGCATGAACGCAAAGCCCATATACGTCCCCTGTTGCCCCGGTGGCGCCAGCCGCGAAATATACTCGTAGTACCGCGGAGATTGGGTAATCTCTCCCAACGCCATGACGAACAGCGTTAGCACCGCTCCCCAAATCGTTGGACGCATCGCCAGAATCAGCCACGCCACCGACGTGATCAGCGTCCCGATAATCACCGCCTGAAACGCGGGGATTTTTCGCGTCAGCAAGTTCACCGCAACCGTTAAACAGATGACCGTCAGCCCATCCGTAACCAGAATTCGTTCCACGTCGGCTTGCGAATTGATGTAGCCGTGTATGTATCCCGGCAGGCTGATGTATTGCTGCCAGAACACCACCCAATATCCGGTAAAGATCACCAGGAACCACATGAACCGCCCGATGCCCGCCAGTACCAGCACCAGCAGCAGAGTCCATACCCACCACGGAATGGTAATGCTCGGATAGATCCACAAGACCACGCGCAATATGAACGCAACCGCCAGCGTGGGGAGCACCAGCGAAGCGTTTCCCACCACCACGCAGAAATTTCGCGCCACTTCGCCAATCGTCGGCGGTGGAGCATCGCCCGGTTTTCGCGGCTCGCGAAAGAACAGCAGTACCACGAAAAACATCGCAAACACGCTGAGCGCCGCAACCCGGTAAACATTTTCTACGCCAAGATTTCGGTGTGCCCACGACGCGAACAACGGCCCCAATGCCCCGCCGATGTTTACCAGCGTGTAATAGATCGAATAACCAATCGAACGGACATTTTCCTTCGAGGCCCGCGCCGTCGTTCCCACCACGCACGGCTTCACCAGTGAAACGCCCAACGCCGGAAGGATAAGAATGATCCCGACAAACAGCCCCATCGGCATGGCGTTGCGGAACGGAGCCAGCCACGGCGCCGCGATGGAACCGATCAGAAAATAAGCGACCGCCAGAATCAGATAAGCAATGGAAAGTGCCCGCCGGAATCCCAGCCGGTCGGCGGCGGCGCCGCCAAAAACCGCCATAAACCAGACCATCCCGCCGAAAATGCCGGTCAGTGTTCCGGTTTGCTCGGTGGAAAAATTCAGCCGCTCCTGCAGGTAAAGCGCCAGCGAAGCGAAGGCTCCGTAGTAGGAAAGCCGTTCGAAAATTTCGGTGATATTGGCGACCCAGAACGGCGCCTCAAACCCCGTCAGAATCTCATGCAGGCGTTCGGAGAAGCTCAAGCGTTGGACCTCTTTGCTTGCCGCAGCCCCGCTTTCTTGGTGGAGCGCGCCGATTTCCTTGACCCATTTTTCGAAGCGGTCTCAAGATGCTCCGTGAAGCGTAAGTGGTTGCCGAAAGGATCAAGAAGCCCCATCGCATCCGCATTCCATGGCATCCGCTCGATTCCCGGTCGCAAATGCGCGTAGTGCCTCGCACTTATCTCCTGATGAAACTCCTTCAGCCCGGTCATATCTACGAAGACCGCTGCGCCTGGGCTGCCGTCGCCATGATGCTCGCTCAGGTGAAACACCAGATCGCCCCGAGAGATTTGCATGTAAAGTGGCAAATCCGGGGCAAATCGATGCTCCCAATCGACGGAAAAGCCGAGGAAATCCAGGTAAAATTCCTTGGCAGTTGCGAGATCAAAAATCCGCAGAATTGGTATCGTCCTGCGAAATTCGATCGACTCTGCCCGTGCCTTACTCGCGGCCTGAATCATACAAGCGTCCTTTCACTTCTTCCGCCGACAGCCCAGTCACACGAATCACTTTATTCCGGCTGGTTTCACCGGACGCTATGGTAATGGAAGAGCGAGGAACCTTCAAAAGATTTGCCAGAAATTCAACGCACGCCTGATTGGCGCGTCCATCGACCGGCGGTGCAGTCAGAGAAAGTTTGAGCGCGTCGCCCGCTTCGCCGCGCATGGCATTCTTCTTTGCCCGCGGCTGAACCTTTACTGCGAAGCTTGCGCCGGCAGGACTCTGAACGATGGGAATCATGGCTGGCTCTTGCAGAACCAGCCCAATCTACCAGAACGCCGATTCGCGCAACACCCGATACTTAGTGCGTACCGGGCCCGATTGCCTTGGTCGCGGCATTCGCTTTCGCAACCAGACGCTGCAAATGTTCTTTGTATTCTCCTAAATCCGGGTCATCAATCTTCATCCCGACCTCAATCGCTTTCTCAACGTTCTGGGTCGCCAGGTCTAATTTGCCGTCGGCCTCATAACCATCCCCCAGGCTGTCATACGCATTGTCCGACCCAGGATACAGTTCGACATTTCGCTGAAAGACGGCAATTGCTTCGGCAACCTTTTTATCCCCGAGCAATTGGTAGCCAAGATTGTTCATCGTATTTTCGTCCGGGTCCACCTCATAACCGTAGCGGGCCGAGAGTTCGCGATAGTGCCCTTCGATCCCTTGCAGGCCGCCGAGTACCTTACCATCCTTGTCAAGCGGCACCCGCCAATCGTAGAAAATCGACCGCAGGCCATCGTAGTAGCCGCGTAGCGCGCTGGAGCCGTGGTCTTCGTCCGCGTAGAGCGCTGAACTCCAGTGAAAATCCTTCGGTGCTCTATTCGTGAGTGTTTTCTGCAAGCCGTCGAACCCCTCACGCATTCCCGGGTCCTCATTCCCCAAATCGAAGAAGAGCCTCTTGTTGAACTCTGCATGGGTGGCAAAGAAGTCCTGCGCCTGGTGCAGGGTTCGCTGGTTGTCCCACCACAGGCTCGGGCTCGCCGCCAGATACGCCTGGAACATATCCGGGCGGGTGATGAGAATGTGAACCGCTAGAAGGCCGCCAAGTGAGTGCCCGACGAAAATCTTGTAAGGTGCGACCCGGTAGCGCCGTTCAATCTCTGGCATGAGTTCGCTCTGGATGAAATCGATGAAGCGATCGGCTCCGCCGCTGGTGGGATTCGCGTGGACCGTGCCATCGGAATCTTTCTCGTCCGCGTGACTCGGCGTCATATCCCGCGTGCGATCCGTGTTTGCAATGCCCACAATGATGACCGGCGGCATGCGATCGCCGTCCACGAGAAAATCCGTGATGCTCCCCATCAGATTTATGTAGGTGGGACCATCCACCAGGTAGAGGACCGGAAATCGTCCGCTGGCCTTCCCGTAATTTTGCGGAGTCCGCACCACAACTGTGCGGTCTTCGTTAAGAATATTGGAATGTAAGGTCAGCTTCTGCGGGACGGGCGGCGCCATGCCCTGCGCAGCAACGCAAATTGAACATAGAGAAACGACTACGACCAGACCGGCAATAGAGCGAAGACCGCGCATAAACCATCCTCCGCTCTATTACGACGATCAAGACCGGCGATGGTTAGCGCCTCAGCTGAACATGTCCTTCATCTTGCCGAACAGGGTCCGGCTCTCCGGACGATTATCCATTCGGGTCATGCCATCCAGTTCCTGCAGAAGTTCGCGTTGCCGCTTGGTGAGCTTGCCGGGAGTCTGAACCTTGAGTTCGACGTATAAATCACCCTTGCCGTGGCTGTTGAGCACCGGCACGCCTTTGCCGCGTAGTTTGATGGTTGCCCCGGATTGGGTTCCCTCCGGCACCTTCAGCATTTGCTCACCGTCGAGGGTCGGGACTCTGATTTCCGTGCCCAGAGCGGCCTGCGCGAACGAAATCGGGATCACGCAGCGCAGATCATTACCTTGCCGCGCAAAAAAAGCATGCTCTTTCACATGCAAAATAACGTACAAATCTCCGGCCGGGCCGCCGAAGGCTCCAACCTCGCCCAGCCCGGTAAACCGGATCCTGGTTCCGTCCTCCACTCCCGCCGGAACCTTGGCATCGACCACTCGTTGCCGCACCACGCGCCCGTTGCCTTTGCAGGTGCCGCACGGGTCCTCAATAATACTTCCCGCTCCCTGGCACGTCGGGCAGGTGCGCGCCATAGTGAAAAAGCCCTGCTGATACCGAATCTGGCCGTGCCCCTGGCACTGCCGGCAAGTGATGGGAGATTTTCCCAGAGCCGCGCCCGAACCGTTGCAGGTTTCGCAACTCTCGTGCCGCCGGATGGTGATCTTCGTCTCTTTGCCAAACACCGCATCTTCGAATTCAAGCGTGATGTCTTCACGCAAGTCGGCGCCGCGTTGTGCCCGCGTGCGTCTTTTTCCACCCGCGCCAAACAGATCGCCGAAGCCGAAAAACTCCCCGAAAATGTCGTGGAAATCCTGAAAGACCGTGCCGTCGAAGCCGCCTGCGCCCATCCCGCTCACGCCGGCGTGGCCAAAGCGATCGTATGCCGCACGCTTGTCTACGTCCGCCAGCACGGCGTAGGCTTCGCTGCACTCTTTGAACTTTTCTTCGGCCGTGGGATTGTTGGGATTGCGGTCCGGATGAAACTGCATGGCCAACTTGCGGTACGCGCTCTTGATCTCCTGGTCGCTGGCGTCGCGCCCGATCCCCAGCACTTCGTAATAATCCCGTTTCACTTTAGTCGGCAAAAAATAATCCTTCCCTCTCGCCCAGCCTGCAACTTCATCCCCGCGGGTTTCGCGCCACACGCACCATCGCCGGACGTAGCAACCGATCCTTCAGCTTATAACCATGCTGCAATTCCTCCAGCACCTGATGGTCCGGAACCTCCGTGGTATCGACCATTTCGATGGCTTCGTGAACGTGCGGGTCAAACGGCTGTCCCACGGCGGGAACTGTTTTCAGTCCGATCTTGGCCAACCCGTCCTGCAGTTGCTTATAGATGAGCTCCACTCCGCTGTGGAACTCCGATCTTTCTTTCGCCCCAATTTTTAATGCTCGCTGAAAACTGTCGAGGATCGGCAACAGACTCTTCACCGTTTCTGCCGACGCATACTCTCGGAACTCCTGCTGCTCGCGGGTTGCCCGTTTGCGGGCATTCTCGAACTCTGCCTGCAGCCGTGCCAGCCGATCCACCAGTGTGTCGCGCTCCGCCTTCAGCTTCTGCAACTCATCGCCGCCCGTGGACGCGCCGGTGGCCTGCCCGGCAGAAACCTGCGTCTCCGACTCGTCCTCGGCCGCTGGCAACTCGTGCTCTGCGTCGATTTCTTTTACATCCATCTGTGACTTTCCATTCGTTCGTGCCATAACGTCTCTTTCATTCCGATTCATTCAAGACTTTGTCGAACATCCGCGCAATATAAGAAACCGCGGTAATCGCCTGCTGATAATCGATTCGCTTCGGCCCAATCACCGCCAGCGATCCCATCACTTCTCCGCCCACCCGCGCCGGCGCTCCAATTAAAACAAAATTGCTCAGCAAGGGCGGTGCTTCTTCCAGTCCAATCACCACCCGCACTGCTTCCTGCTTCGTGTCCAGATACGACCGCAGCAGATCAACCACCTTCTGCTTTTCTTCCAACGTCTTCAAAAGCTCCTGCAAGCGCTGACGGTCTTCCTCGCCTGCAATCAGATTGGCCGCGCCTTCCACAAAAACCTTTTGCGCGCCTTCATCCGTCGCCAGAGCGCCCTGCTTGTAAAGCTGTTCAACTGAAGCCATCAGCCGGCCATACTCGCTGCGCTCGCTTTCCAGCCTACGTGCAACTTCGGCGCGCATTGCCTCCATCGTCCAGCCGCGAAAATTCTCATTGATAAAGTTGGCAGCCGCATCCAAATCCGCCTGGGGCAGATCCATCCGCAATACCCGGTCGCGCACCACTCCCGACCGCGTCACCACCACAGCTAAGACTTTCTGATCGCCGAGCCTTGAAAAATACACGTGCTCCAGCGCGTTCTTGGGGCCGCCGGTGGCGACCGTCACTCCCACGTTGTGCGAAATCAAAGACAGCACGTGCGATGTCCGCTCCATAAACTCATGCGGGTCCGTTACCCCGCTAAGCGACTCATGAATCACATGCTCATCTGAGTCCGAAAGACGCGCATTCCCCGTGATCTGCTCTACGTAGTACCGGTATGCCGCCGCGCTCGGCACCCGCCCCGCCGAGGTGTGCGGTTGATCGAGAAACCCCGCATCCGCCAAGTCCGACATCACATTGCGGATCGTCGCCGGGCTCAATCCCTCCCGGCTGGCGCGCGCAAGGGTGCGCGAACCGATCGGCTCACCGGTGGCGATAAACGTCTCCACGATGGCGGTCAGAATCTCCCGTTCGCGATCTCCCATCGACGGCGTCGATGGCATGCTCCAACCCTCCAGAAAAATATTGGCCGCACCTTGCTTACTGAAGGCCTTATTTCTTAGTCACTTAGAGGCCGTCTGTGTCGTTCGAGTCAGCCCAACTCTGAACAAATTCTAGGAATAGCAATTTTCAGTGTCAAGGCACTCTCGGAATCAGGTAAAAGCATTGATTCTCTGACAATTAGATTATCCCAGGCAAGCGGGCGACTCGTGTGATTGGCGCCTGCATCGAGGTTACGGCCAGAACCCAGGAATCACTGTATCTGGATCACGCCCGCCGCCGAGTTTGCATTGATCTCTTCCGTGCGCGTAACCACCTTGCGCGCGAATTCGAACAGCGCTTCAGCCTGTGCCGATTTCTCTCCATTCAACGCAGTCGGCTTGCCGCTATCGCCAGCCTCGCGAATCTTTGGATCGAGAGGCACGCTGCCCAGAAAATTCACGCTGAATTGCCGCGCCGTCTTTTCCGCTCCGCCACGCGAAAACACATCGACCTCATGCTGGCAATGCGGACAAACAAAATAACTCATGTTCTCTACCATCCCCACCAGGTCCACCTTCATCTGCCGGAACATTTCGATCGCCTTGCGGGCGTCCTGCAACGAAACATCCGACGGTGTCGAAACCACCACCGCGCCCGTCACCGGGACAGTCTGAATCAACGACAGCGCCACATCGCCCGTGCCCGGCGGCAAATCAATGATCAGATAATCCAGCTTTCCCCACTCCACCTGCCCGAGAAACTGCCGCACAATCGAGTGCAACATCGGGCCGCGCCAGATCACTGGCTTGTCGCCCGGATTCAAAAACCCCACCGAGATGACCTTGATCCCATACGCCTCCAGTGGTTCGATCCGATTCTCGCCCACCATGCGCGGCTGCCCGTTCACGCCCAGCATCAACGGCACGTTCGGACCGTACACGTCAGCGTCGAGCAGGCCAACTTTGTAACCCATTTTCTGCAGCGCGATCGCCAGGTTCACCGACAAAGTGGTCTTGCCCACCCCGCCTTTGCCCGAACCAACGGCAATGATCGCCTCTACCCCAGGCAGTGGTTGCGGCGCAGGTGCTTGCTGGCCGGGCTGATTATGCATGTGTGCGTTCAAGAGATCACCTTCCTGATGAGAAAGTCTTGCCTAACCCGATTATACCGATCAAGGCCGCGCCAATCACTGCCGGCTTTGCACCCTCCCCGATTTCTGGCTTGCAAATTGCCACTGAAATCTGCAATTTCATGCATCTTGACCAACTCTTCCGACGGCAGGATAATCGCTGTTCCCTAGGGGACACAAATGATCCGCACACTCAATCTCGCGACCATCTTCCTGCTGATCGTCTGCCTGCTCTCTTGTGGCGGCGGCAGCTCAGGCGCTCCCACAAACAGCGGCGGCAACGGATCGGGCGGTAGCGGTGGCACCGGCGGAGGCGGAGGTGGAGGTGGAGGCACTGGCAGTTCCACTGGAACACTTTCGCAGTCGACCCTTGACTTCAATATTGTTACGGTTGGAAATTCCGCCTCTCAGCCCGTAGTTCTGCGCAACGCCGGTGACGCAGCGATGAAAATCACCAGCATCAAGGTCGCCGCTCCGTTCTCCGAAACCAACAATTGCCCATCCTCGCTCAAATCACAGAAAGCCTGCACGATTACGGTTACCTTTAAACCAGTCCAAGCCCTTCCGTTTGCTGGCTCGCTGACGATTTCCGATGATGCCACCAACACTCCGCAGACAGCCTCGCTAAACGGCATCGGCGGCACCGTGCCCGTCGAAGCCACATCTCCTCACCCGAATATCCGCACCCGCTACCTGCGAACCGATCTGCAATATGCTGCTTACCCTCAATTCCCACCCCGCCTCACTGTTTACGACCCGGTTCACAAACGCTTCTTCATGAGCAACCCGTCGCTCAATCAGGTCGATGTCTTCGATGACGCTACCGAATCGCAGATCGGCTCCTTCGCCATCCCCAGCCCTTGGGGTTTGGACGTCACCCCGGACGGCGCTACGCTCTACATCGGTACATATTACGGCGATGTGTACTCGGCCGACCCCGGTGCCATGCAGGTCCTCCAACGCTACCCCTCCGCATCATTGGGGCCAAACGGTTTTGCCGCGGTCGCCGCGTTTGTGCTTGCTGACGGAAGTGTCGCCTTGCTGGGCCAGGAGTTTGGCCTGCCGATTTATGACGGTCAGGGCTACGGCGAATTCGCCATATGGAATCCGGCCAACAACGATCTCCAGGCGTTTTCCGTTCATAAGGGCGACTTCCCCATCGGCCAGATGACCCTCTCGGCCGACCGGACCAAAATCATTGTGGGAAGCGTAAATGGTAGAGATGTATTTGAGTACGACACCACCACCGGAAATTCTCTCGATAGGGCAATCGGGAATTTCAGCCAGATGTTCCCGTTTGGCTCAGAGTTATTTCTGTTTAGTTTTAGTGACGTACTCGTCGTCGATGTCGGCACCCTTCAGCCGGTCGCGTCCGTGAATATCTACGGGCATTACCCTCCCATCGAAAGCATGGCTCTCGGCTCGGGCGGCGGCACGTTTTTTCTGGTCGACCAGTTAGGCAACGTAAGCGCCTGGGACACCACGACCCTCAAGCAGATCGGCTGGGTGCCGAACTTCCAGACTGCCGACTTACCAGGCAGCATCGTGCCCGGAGCGGTTGACGAAAATAATCTGATAGTCGGCCCTACCGGTCACGGTGTCGCATTCCTTGACGGCTCTCAAATCAAAAGCGGTGCTGGCCAACAAATCTTCACCGCAAGCTTTCTGAGTCCCTCGACTGGCCCAACCAGCGGCGGCACCGCCGTACAGTCACCGATATACGAAGAGAATGCTCCCGGCCCAGTCACCATATCTTCCGGCAAACTATTCATCGGCAATGGCACTGCCGCCGACTCATTTGCCTCGACCAAACTGGCATCCGGAACCACCCCTTCTGCTTCATTTTCGGGAGCCGCTGATTTTACCCTTGTCACGCAAGATGGCAGCATGACTCTGATGCCCGAGAACTTCAGCTATGGACCCGCCATCGTAGAGGTCTCCCCCAACGCCGCCACTGCCGAAGGTGGAGGGCAAGGAATCATCTTTGGTTACGGGCTGGGCCAAACCGCAGGCGATGTGCAAGTGAACATAGGTGGGCAATTCGCGAAGGTGACGAAGCTCATGCCAACTGCGGCACAGGACACCTCGTATCCTTTTCCAATGGAGGCCGTCTTCTTTACCGTCCCTCCTGGCGTCTCAGGAACTACAGTTGACGTGACTGTCAAGACCGTTGATGGCACCGCAACCGCATCGGGTGCCTTCAACTACGTAGCCGCGTTGCAACCTTACCCGCTCAGCGGCGTCACTCTAAACCAGGGCGTCTACGATTCCACTCGTGGACTGCTGTATTTCGCCGCAGGTGGCACCATCCAGGTTTTTTCCCTGTCCTCAAACTCCTGGCAAACCCCCTGGACACTTCCCGGCACTGGAAGTCACACGAATTTGACCGTCCTTTCACTCTCTGCCAATGGCAATATCTTGGCCGTTTCAGACCCGGGCGACACCAGCATTTATCTGGTAAGTCCCGATTCTCCCGGTACGGCTCAATCTTTTAGCCTGGCGCGAGAATCCCCGCTCGAACCCTGCGGAATCGCCATCGCCAATTCCGGCATGATTTACTATGCGACGTACAACATTCCAGGAAACGAAGGCGGCAATGTGTTCCATAGCCTGAATACGTCGAACGGCGTCATTACAGACCTCGACCCTAACAACGGCCTGGAGGACGAGAATCCCAACGACCAGTTCATCCAGGTTGCCATCAGTCCGGATCAGAGCTCCGTCTATCTGAATTGGATGGGTGACACTCTACTTCTTGACACTTCCTCTGGAAATATATCCTTCGGCGTACAGATCGACTCGAATAACAGAGACTACGAAATGTCCCTCTCGCCCGACGGTACCGTTCTGGCCACCGCTGGCTTCCTGACCGATTCAAGTCTTAACGAATCCGCTGCCGTCTCTTACGTCGATCGCGACACCTGGTTTGTTCAGGATCTCTACAATCAACAACTCAACCAGGACGGAAGTCTTCTGTTCCAACCCCTGACTGGCAACACCACTGGATTCAATCCCAGCGGAATCAATGTCAGTGGAATCGACGTCACCAACGGATCCAGCGGCATTTTGCAGAACCGGATCACATTCGCGCCGCCAATTGCCAATGTTTACGACGCACTGGTCATGGATACCGCCGACAACTTCTTGTTCATCATCACGGCCACCGGCATCGCTCGACTGGATTTGAATTCCCTGCCGGCTGCGTCCATCGAGGCAAAGCGTTTGAGACGCCTCATGAGGGCGAATGGGGGGTTGCCGGGCGTCGCGCGGCGAACGCCGTCGCAGAAAAAGTCGCAGAAACCGCACTACACTCTGGCATCACGGCGGCCCGATGTAAATCGGAGACCCCGGATAATTGAGCCTCAGACTACGAAGCGCGATCAGAACCAAGATCACAGACAGGAGAAATCGCTCACCCCTCCAAACAGCCGTCCACCCATTCCTTGATTCGCAGCCGCCGGTCATCAGTCTTGTCGAAGTGGACCCCGAAGATCTGCGCGGGAACATTCCTCCACGTCACCGTGCCCCGCACCGCCGCTTTCGGCAACGTCAGCAGTGAAAGCGATAGCTCAACACCCTGCCCAACCGAAATCGCGTCGCTTCCCCGCATCGACATCCCGCCCGCGCTGATCTCAATGCTGGTCGCCTTCATCCTCCGGGCGTCTGACGTCACCAAGCCAACTTCAGTAATCACCGGCACGCGCGCATACCGACGCAACTCATGCATCACTAGCATCTGCGTTGACCGCACCAGCTTGAGCACAGCCGGCCGTTCCAGCGGCTCGGGAAAGATCACGTTGATCCCATACTTCGAGTGTTTCAGCGCTTCCTGCACCGTCCCGCCAATCCCATACAAAACCACCCGGCTGTTTGACGGGGATGTTCGCGCCGACTCCATCACCGGCTGAGCCAGAGGTCCCATCTTCACCACGCAGGCTTCGAATTTTTCCTTCTGCAAACGCCCCACCGCGTCGATCTCCAGAAACTTGGTCTCCATGCCAAACTGACGGAAGCATTCGGCCAGCAACGAACGGGTGGGGTCTTCCAGATCCACCAGCGCAACTTTAGCAGGAGTCCTTTTGTTTGTTAGACTTGGCGGAATCGAGAAGGCGGCGGAATGGTCGATGAGCTGGGTCATTTTCTTTCCATGACCATTCTCACGCGGGGCAGGCACCCCTAGCAAAGACGAATAAGGACAATGTACCAGTACCAAGGTTCACTGACCGGCTTAAAACCAATATCTTGAAGACTTTAGGGTGCGCCCAAAAGGGTACCGCGGGGTTACTCCCTCCAGCGTTTGAAAAGCAGTGCCCCGTTCGTCCCGCCGAAGCCGAAGGAGTTCGACATCGCGTATTCCACCTCAGCCTTGCGCGCCTGGTTCGGCACAAAATCCATACCCGCTGTGTCGGGGTCCTGATTCTCCAGATTCACCGTCGGCGGCAGAATCTGATCGCGCAGCGCCAACACTGTTATCCCGGCTTCCAATCCTCCCGCGCCGCCCAGCAGATGCCCGGTCATCGACTTGGTCGAACTCACCGGCAGCGTCCGTTGGAAACAATTGCGGATCGCGTGCGCCTCCAGCGTGTCGCCGATTGGAGTCGACGTCCCGTGCGCATTGACATATCCCACCACTTCCGGCCCAACGCCCGCATCGCGCAGCGCATTGCGCATCACTCGAAATCCGCCTTCGTGCTCCGGTGCCGGCTGGGTGATGTGGTATGCATCGGAACTCATGCCGTAGCCGACGATCTCCGCCAGAATGGGCGCGCCGCGCTTGCGAGCATGCTCCAGTTCCTCCAGCACCAGGATCCCCGCGCCTTCGCCAATTACAAACCCATCCCGGGCCGCGTCCCAGGGGCGGCTGGCTTTTTCCGGATCGTCATTGCGCGTCGAAAGCGCCCGCATGGCGGCAAATCCACCAACGCCCATGGGAGTAATCGCCGCCTCCGCGCCGCCCGCAATCATCACATCGGCATCGCCGTATTGAATGATGCGGTAGGAATCGCCAATCGAATGCGCGCTGGTGGTGCACGCCGTTGCGGTTGCTTCATTCGGCCCTTTGGCGCCAAACCGCATCGAAACCTGTCCCGCCGCCAGATTGATAATCGCCGCCGGAATAAAAAACGGCGAAATCTTCCGCGGCCCGCCGCTCAGCAGTGCTTCATGCTCGCGTTCGATCACATCGAATCCGCCAATGCCGGATCCAATGTGCACTCCCACGCGCTCCGCATTTTCAGGGGCAATTTTGAGGCCGGACATCCGCACGGCTTCATCCGATGCGGCGATGGCGAAGTGAATAAACCTTCCCATCTTTTTCACTTCTTTTTTTTCGATGAACTGCAGCGGGTCGAAGTTCCGGACCTCGGCGGCAATCTGGCAAGCGTACTGTGACGCGTCAAAGCTGGTGATGCGTCCCACTCCGCTCTTGCCGGCCAGAAGGTTCTTCCACGATTCCTCGGTGGTATGGCCCACTCCGCTGAGCAGGCCAATACCGGTTACCACGACCCTGCGGCGCAATCTTACTTCTCCGCCTTCGCGTGTTTGCCGATGTAATCAACGGCGTCTTGTACGGTGCGGATTTTCTCCGCATCTTCATCCGGGATTTCGATCTCAAACGCCTCTTCAAACGCCATCACCAGTTCTACCGTGTCCAGCGAATCGGCGCCCAGGTCGTCCACGAACGACGCATTCGCCGTTACTTCACCTTCATCCACGCCCAGCTGCTCCACAATGATCTGCTTAACTTTTTCTTGTACGTCTGCCATGAGTTCTCCTTAATCAAAAATCAAAATTTCGGGACCAAGACCTTCGGGCCGGATTCTCCGCCCAACCCGCGCTCCATATAAGTTTTTTATTGGATGCGCGCCGAGCCGGGTTGGCGCCATCCTTATAAAGCGAACTACTTGCTGACTTTCACCCGCGCATGCTTGGCAACATAATCGATAGCATTTTGCACGGTGCGGATTTTCTCCGCGTCCTCGTCAGAAATCTCCAGGTTAAACGCCTCTTCCAGCGCCATCACCAGTTCCACCTGGTCCAGTGAGTCCGCGCCCAAGTCATCGGTAAATGAGGCGCCCGGCGTGACTTCCGCTTCATCCACTCCCAACTGCTCGCTGATCAACTGTCTTACTCTTTCAGTGACTTCCTTCACTTTCTCAGCAGCACCCATCGCGATCCTGCCTTTTTCGGAATTTTCCGGGGAACCGTGTAGTGTACTGGCCGCAACAAAGCGATGTAAAGGCAGCCTCGCGCAAAATCCCGGCCGCCGTCTACATCTCAGGCATCCTAACTGCTCTCACAAATACGGTCAAACCCCGGTTGGCCCGCCCGATGCCTCGACGCCTTGCCTTCTGTGCCGTCACCAATCTGGGATGACGGTAGAACTTGCGACGTGTTACGATAGCTTGCGTTTTATTACGCTTTGCGGTTGGCATGCAGAACAGCGTTCACCGTCGGCTGCCGTTTCAGGATGCGATCCGTGCCGTATGGCGTGTTACGCTTTCCACTGCTGCAGTTGCGGTCGGGGCTTATCTACTCGCAGCGACGAATCCCGCCGGCGCGCAGAACTCAAACGACCAGGGCCAGATTGGCTATCATTCCGCCGCTGATGCTGACCAGCGAAAGACCCTTCTGCTCAAGGATTTTCATCCCCATCAGATGCTTCACGTTCCCGGGTACTCCCCGCAGCGCGCGAAGTTTTACGTCATTGACATTCACAACCACACCAACGACCCCCGCGGAATCGGTGACCAGTTGCCGCCGCAGCAGGTCATCGACGTCATGGATCAAACTAACGTCAAGACCATCGTGATTCTCACCGGCATGTGGGGCGACAAACTGCAGCATCTGATCGATACCATGGTCAAGCCGTTTCCCGGACGCGTCATCGTGTACACGCAGATCGATTGGTCGAAGATCGACGATCCTGACTTCAGCCGCGAGATGGTTCGGCAGTTGGATGATGGCGTGGCTCGTGGCGCGCGCGGCTTGAAGATTCTGAAAGACCTTGGCCTCGGCGTTCGCGACAAAACTGGCAAGCTGATTAAGGTTGACGATCCGCGCCTCGATCCGATTTTCGACGAATGCGGCAGATTGGGCATTCCGGTCTTCATTCATACCGGCGATCCTGAAGCTTTTTTTCTTCCGATCAACGGCGAAAACGAGCGCTATGAAGAATTGATCGAACACCCGGATTGGAGCTTCGACGCGCCGGAGTTTCCGCGGCTGCAGCAATTGCTGGAAGCGCGCAATCGCGTCTTCGCGCGGCATCCCAAAACCACGTTTGTTTCCGCGCACATGGGATGGCCAGAAAATCTCGGCTGGGTGGCGAAGATGCTCGATGACTATCCGAACGTACTCGTAGAGTTCGGTGGCCGCGAGGCCGAGCTCGGCCGCCAGCCGCGCCAGACGCGCGATTTGTTCATCAAGTATCAGGATCGCGTGATGTTCGGCAGTGATAATGGCATGGAAGCCGAAATGTATCGCAACGATTTTCGCTGGCTTGAGACAGCGGACGACTCGTTCGATTATTGGGGATCGCCGAGTCAGGGACGCTGGAAAATTTACGGTTTGGATTTGCCTGACCCAGTACTGGAAAAAATTTATCACCGGAACGCAGAGCATTTGTTCGCGCAATTTCATGGTGCGCCGCCGAAGGAGGCCCGATGAAGACATCAAATAAGCTCGCATGGATGCAGAGCGCTCTTTTGTTGATTGCTGGGGCGACGCAAACCTTTGCGGCCGAATCGGCAGTCCAGGTGAACGTCGACCCCAAAGGGCCGATTGTTTTGACCACGAAGACCGCCGAATTTCGCGTCCTGCCCTCCGGATACATTCAGGCATTTCTGATGAAAGACGGCCGCAAACTCACGCTCGACGATCCGGCGCCGGGCAAGACTGCGGCCAGCGATTTTGTAATGCAATCGAGCAAGCCTGTGTATTTCTCGCTCGATTTTGCCAGCGCAAAAATATCCGATGCCACCGGCAAACTTGGAGCCGGCAAACGAGTTGAAATCCCCAGTAAGTCCGCAGCTTCAGGCCTGCAGCAGTTGTTGACCCTCGAAGTCTATGACGATTTCCCCACTTTGCTGCTGGCGACGGCGGAATACAAAAACACTGGAAGCTCCGATGCTCACATCGATCATGTCGTCAGCCAGCAGCACCGTTTCAACGCCCATCTGGCACAATCGAACGCCAAGCCGTACGACATGTGGTCGTTTCAAGGATCGAGCTACGACTGGGGCAAGGATGACGTCAGGAAACTCAGCGACCCCATGTACCAGCCGAACGTTATGGGCGCTGCCGTCAAAGGTGGCTATGGTGGCGGTATTCCGGTGGTCGCGTTCTGGACTGCATCGGTTGGTGAATCGATTGGCCACGTCGAAACTTTGCCGCTCTCGCTCTCGATACCGGTAAAGGTCGGGGGCGGAGACGTGAACACGAATGTCGACATTCCGGCTGCGATTACGCTCAAGCCCGGCGAGACTTACTCAACTCCGCGCACCTTCGTCGCAGTGTATTCCGGCGATTTCTATCAGCCGCTGAACCTCTGGTCTCGAGTGCTGCAAAAAGAAGGATGGGAGTTGCCCAAGCCTTCCAACGAAGCTTACAACGTCAGTTGGTGCGGATGGGGCTACGAGTTCAATGTCACCCCGGCAGAAATGGTGGGTACGATTCCCAAGCTGAAGGAACTCGGCATCAAGTGGGCCACGCTTGATGATCGCTGGTTCAACAACTACGGCGACTGGCAGCCGCGAAAAGACACATTCCCCGGCGACGCCATCCAGCGCATGGTCGCGGATTTTCATAAACAAAACATGCTGGTTCAGCTCTGGTGGCTGCCTCTGGGCGTGGAAGACGGCCAGGGACGCTGGGATTCACACAAGTACATCGTTTCCGACGTGGTGAAAGAGCATCCTGAATGGCTCATCCTTAACCAGGATGGCAGTCACGGACGCATGACTCGCGACCTCGCCGCACTTTGCCCCGCCGTGCCCGAAGTCCAGGATTACTATAAGAAACTTACGGAACGATTTATTCGCGACTGGGATTTCGACGGTTCGAAGCTCGACAACATTTACTCCGTCCCCGCCTGCTACAACCCCGCACATCATCACAAGTCGCCGCAGGATTCTGTCAACGCGATGGGCGATGTGTACAAGGTCATTTTTCAAACCACGCGGGCCATCAAGCCTGAAAGTGTCACGCAGAGTTGTCCGTGCGGCACGCCTCCGTCGCTCGCGTGGCTGCCTTACATCGATCAGGCCGTTACCGCCGATCCTGTGGGCGCGGTGCAGGTTCGCCGCCGCATCAAAATGTATAAAGCGCTGCTCGGTCCAGAATCGGCCGTGTACGGCGATCACGTTGAACTTTCCGCCATGGCGCCCGACCCGAACAAGAAGGATGACTGGATCGAATTTGGCGATGATTTTGCTTCGACCATTGGCGCCGGCGGCGTCGTAGGAACCAAATTTGTCTGGCCCGAACTCGGAGCAAAGTTCAACCGCGTGAACCTCACCGCCGACAAAGATGCACACTGGAAAAAATGGATTGCGATCTACAACGAGAAAATGCTCTCCAAGGGCGACTTCTTGCCGCTTTACACCTACGGTTACGACTTCCCTGAAGCCTACGCGATTCAGAAAAGCGGCAAAATGTATTACGCATTCTTCAGCCCTGCCAAAGACGACTGGCAAGGCCAGGTTGAACTGCGCGGGTTGAATCCCGGGACCTACCACGTGAGCAATTATCCCGATGGCAAAGATTTGGGCCTGGTTAAGGTTGCAGCCGGGCAGACGCCCAAACTAAAAACCGAATTCAAGGATCATCTGCTATTGGAAGTGAGTCCGCAGTAAGAATCCTGGCGTGTGACCAACAAGCTAAGGTAACGCCGCCGGATTCTCCCGCAAAAACTTCTCGCGATGCGCGCGATCGCGAAACGCCTCGGTTCCTCCAGGACGGGTGGTGCAAAGCGCACCAGCGGCATTGCCCGCATCCAGGCAGTCTTTCAGGTCCTTGCCCTGCAAATAAGCATGCAGAAAACCCGCATCAAAGCTGTCTCCGGCGCCAACCGAATCGACAGCTTCAACTCTCAGGGCGCGGCTTTCAATTCGTTCCTTTTTGCGAATCGCAACAGCTCCGTCCGCTCCGCGCTTGACCACCAGCAGCGGAACCGCGCTCGACAGTTTCTTGATCGCAACTTCCACGTCATCCGTCTTCGCGATCTTGCGCGCCTCCCGCTGGTTCGGCAGAAAAATATCGACGTGCGCCAGTGCCTTATTCAGATCGCCTTCCCAGCAGTCTTCGGGATCGTCATTCGTATCCAAAGAAATGCTCAGCCCTGCCTGCTTCAGTCGGCGAAGCAACTCGGGCACATCCGGCCGAAGTCCCGATTGCAGGTAATACGAAGACAAATGAAAATGCCGCGCATTCACCAGATATTCAAAGTCGAGATCTTTAATCGTGAGCTGCGAAATCGTCCCGGGAAAAGTAAGAATATTGCGCCAACCTTCGCGCGGCAAAAGCACACTGAGACCGGTCTGCGTCGATTTTGAGCGTTTCACGCCCGACGTATCAACGCCGCTTTCGCTCAGTCTTTCCAGTGCGATTCGTCCCAGCGGGTCTTCGCCAATCAGCGACTGAAATCCCACCCGGCTGCCGAGGCTTGCAAGATTATGCGCCACAATTGCCGATGACGATCCCAACGTCAGGGACATATTATCTGCCAGCAGTTCGCGTTCTGGAGAAAGCTCCGCCGGCAGGCCATACAGAATCAAGTCGAGATTCAGTTCGCCGGCAATGGTGACGTCAAAGCGCGGCATGTTTCGACTCAGGTTGGTCGCCGAGAACCACGGCGCGGCTTAGATTGCGTGGTGAATCGGGGTCCAGGCCCTTTTTCAAGCCAGTGTACAGGCCGAGCAATTGCCCCGGTACAAGAAAAGGCGCCACTCGCGCCAACTCGGGAAGATCCAGCGGCAACTCAATCAGCAGATCGGAGGACGCCCGCACCGGCTCTTCGGCTTTGTCGGTGATGACCATGGTCGTCCCGCCCAGCGATTTCACCTCCCGCAGCAAGTCAACCTCCGCCTCATACCCCTGTTCAGACAACAAGAAAATGATCAGCGTTTCTGGCGACACGATCGACTTCGGCCCGTGACGAAACTCCAGCGAATGAAAAAATTGCGCGTAGGAGACGGACATCTCCGTGACCTTGAGTGCATATTCGCACGACAAACCATAAAGTGGCCCTTGGGCAAGAGCTACATAATCGGCGAACTGATGGCGCTCGACAAACTCGCGTACTTGCTCTTGCATCGGCGAAATCCGCTTTTGACACATGGCAGGCATCGCTGCGAGCGATTCGCAAAACGCCTGGCTGGCAGCGATCCTCCCCGCGAGATATTGCAACGCCAGCAACATCGAAGTAAAAGACCGCGTCATGACCGTGCTTTTTTCGTCCGCAGGTAGAACGATCGTCGTGCCCGCCAATCGTTCGAGTTCCTGCCCTTTCACGCAAGTCACGGCGATGCTCGAAATGTCGCGTTCCCTCAGAACCTGTGCAGCCTTTAGCACCTCGGAGGTTTGCCCCGAGCGTGAAATCAGCACCGCTACGCAAAATTCGTTTGAAAATACCAGTTCCGGGTAGAGCAGTATCTCGGATGCCGGAACCGCCCGCGCCGAACGCCCTGTCAGGGCCTTCATGGTGGCGGCAGCGGCCAGCGCGACGTAATAGCTCGAACCGCAGCCGATGAAGAGCCACTCCGGCGCGTGCGCAAAGGTCTTTGTGATCTCCGCTATGCTATGGTTCTTCTCAATCTCCGCGAGGCAGGCTTCCCAGCATCGCGGCTGCGAAAGAATCTCCGACAGGCTGTGGGCGCCCCGCTGCGGTGGCGTCTTCCCGTCGCCAGGAGCCTTGGTTGCAACTGAATCAGACAAGCGTGACCTCGATTCCGGCTTTCTTCAATGCCCGCAGCTCCGATTTCGCAATCCCCCGGTCCGTAATTACCTCATGCATCGCCGATGCGGGCACGATCAGTGACAGGCTCCGCCGCCCAAATTTGCTGGAATCGCATACCGCAACCGTTCGCCGCGCCACCTCCACCATCACCCGGTTCACCTTCGCCTCCAGCAGGTTCGGTGTGGTCAATCCGTGCTGCACGTCAAACCCATCGACGGCGAGAAACAGCAGATCGGCGTTCAGGTGCCGTAGAGTGTCCTCCGCCATCGGGCCAACCAGTGAAAAAGAGTTCTTGCGCAACGTGCCTCCGGTCAAAATCACCTCGATCGAGGTGCCGGCCAATTCGGCAGCAATGTTTACGGCATTCGTAATGATCGTTAGATCTCTGAAACTCCGCAGCGCCCGCGCAATCGCCGTTGTTGTCGTGCCGGAGTCAAGTATGACCACCTGGCCGTTCGTCACCATGCGGGCGGCAGCGTCGGCGATGTGCAGCTTCTCCTTGCGATGAAGTTGCTCCTTCTCGCGCAGGCTCGGGTCGTCGAGCGCTCGCTCCCGTGACGGCAGCGCGCCTCCATGCGTACGGTGCAATTGCCGGGCGTTGTGAAGCACTTCCAGGTCCTTGCGGATGGTCACCTGCGACGTGTGAAATCGCCGCGCCAGTTCAGGCACCAGCACCCGCCCGTCGCGATTCACCAATTCCAGAATTGCGCGGCGCCGTTCTTCGTTGAGGACAATCATGGCCCAGCCCTAAGGGCCAGTCGACGGGGCGTTCGGCCGGCTCTTTTGTTTGCTATTTCCTTTTATAACGTTTCCTTTCGTTTGTCTACCGTCTTCCTTGCCCGCCTGCCGCCAAATCCGCTCCTGCACACGTCAATCCTCTGCGCCCGTACGAAAGCCGCGGCCGCCGATTTTTCGCTTGACTTTCCCCTGTCCGTAACAAATAGTATGGGTTCGAAACAATTCGAAACCGCAGCCGCCGCAGCTCATTCGCGGCACCGCGTGGAGGCCCCAATGACGATGACGACCTGCATGGCCCGATCTCAGTCGAGAAGCTTTCGGTTCCGGCAGCTTCGCGCCATCTTCTGGATCATTGCAATCCCGGCGATCTTCGTTATCTCGGCCTTCGCCCAGAAGGATACCGGCGGTATAACCGGCGTTGTCACCGACTCGAGCGGAGCTGTTGTCTCCGGAGCAAAGGTCGTCATCACCGATGTCGACCGCGGCGCCAGCATCACCACCTCAACCAACAGCCAGGGTGAATACAGCGCCAGTCCGCTGCGCATCGGCAACTACACCGTCACCATCGAAAAAAACGGCTTCCAAAGGGCAGTCGTCGGACCCGTGAAGGTTGACGTGCAGGCGCGGCTCGCAGTCGACGCCAAACTCCAGGTCGGTAGCGTTTCGGAAACCATCACCATCTCCACGCAGGGCGCGCAACTCGAAACCGCCACTTCATCGCTCGGCCAGGTGCAGGACAGCCGCACCATCGAGACCCTTCCCCTCAACGGCAGAAATTACGCCCAGCTCGCATTGCTCGGAGCCGGCGTGGGGCCGGCTGAACCTGGCTCGCGCGTCGAGACTTCATTCGGTTTCAGCTCGAACGGATCGCGCTCCCTGCAGAACAATTTTCAGCTCGACGGCATCGACAACAATTCCGACCTCGGAGACGTTTTGAACGGCAGCGCTTACGTCATTCAGCCCTCCGTTGACGCCATCGCCGAATTCAAAGTGCAAACCAACTCCTACAGCGCTGAATTCGGGCGCGGCAACGGCGCCGTCATGAATGCCGTCATCAAATCCGGCACCAACCAATTTCATGGTGATGTCTACGAATTTTTCCGCAACGACGTGCTCGACGCGCGCAACGCCTTCGACGCATTCGGACGCCAGCCTTATCAGCAGAATCAATTCGGCGCCACCATTGGTGGCCCGGTTATCAAAAATAAACTTTTTTTCTTCGGAGACTACGAAGGACTTCGCATCCGCCAGGCCCTCCCCCAATTGGTTCTGGTGCCCACTCCAACCGAGATCGCCGGCAACTTTGCTTCGTTTCTTACCACCACGCCGGCCAAGGCGGTCGACCAGAACGGCAATACAACCAACCGAACGGCCGTCGACTGCAGCGGCCATCCCACCTACGTGGGCGAAATCTTCAATACGAAACTCACCCAGGTTTCAAGCTTGAATCCCGATGGCTACTGCGGTGTGCCCATCGGCGTCGATGGCGCGGGCAATCCCACGAACATTTTCCCCGCCGGCCTCATTGATCCCCTCGCAGCGCGCCTTTCCGCGCTCTTTCCTGCGCCCAACGTCAACCTCAGTGGTTTAAATTTTTTGGCGGAGCCCAAGCGTCAGGAGTCGCAGGACAATTTCGATATCCGCATGGATTACAACATCGGTCGCAAGGACACCCTGTTCGGACGGTTCAGCTATGAAAACCAGCCCAGCTTCATCCCCTCCCCGTTTAATAACGCCCTCGATGGCGGGGCATTCCAGGACGGCTACCAGGATGACTCATACCGTAGTGTTGCGATCAGCGAAACCCACGCCTTCTCTCCTACCACCGTCAACGAATTCCGCGTCGGCTACAACCGCATTAACTCCCACCGCTTCCAGCTAAACTACGGCACCAATGTTGCTGCCGACCTGGGGTTCCCCGGCGTGCCGTATGGTCCGAATAACGGGGGTTTGCCCAGCATGAGCATCGATGATGGCACAGCCGCCATCGGAAGCTCCGGCTATCTGCCGTCAATTGAGAAACAGAACGCCTACGTGATCGCCGAAAACCTCACCAAGGTGGCCGGCCGTCACTCTATGAAGTTCGGCACTGAGTTGCGTTTCATCGAATTTACCATTCTTCAACCTGCCGCCTCTCGCGGCACCCTCGATTTCGCCAGCGACCTCACCGATAACGCCGGAGCCCCTACCACCGGCGGCGAGGCCTTCGCAACTTTCCTGTTGGGACAAACCGACGCCGCCACTCTTACCAACATCCACAATGTGGACTATCACCGCGAAAATTACGCGTGGTTCGCAGAAGACGACATTCGGGCGACCCAACGGCTCACGGTGAATCTCGGGCTACGCTATGAAATCTTCACCACGGTCAAAGCCCGCTTCAATCAGTTGGCCAACTTCGATTACGCAACCGATTCGCTCGTCGTTCCGCGAGGTCAACAAGCCCAACTGACCCCAACGCTCGCATCCCTCATCCCCATTCAGCGGAACGGTTCCACCGGCCTGATTTCGCCCGACCTCACCAACTTCGCGCCCCGCGTCGGCATGGCATACCAGATCACCGATAAGCTGGTCTTCCGCGGCGGATACGGAATTTTCTACGGCGGAGAAGAAAATGGCCCGTTCTCGAATCCCAGCCCCGGCTTCAATCCTCCGTTCTTCATCACGGAAAACTTCACGCAACCGTGCTTTCTGCCGGCTGTAAATCCAACCCCGGGCCAGCCGAACTGCGCGCCAACCGGGCCGGGAAACGTACCGCTTACCGGCCTCGCCGCCGGTTTTCCCGCCAACTCTCTCGTCGATCCCAACACTCCCACACTCTTCTCCGAAAGCTCATCTTTGCCCACGCCTTACACGCAGCAATGGCACCTGGGTTTTCAATACCAACTGCCTGCGCAGATGATGCTCGATGTCTCCTACGCCGGTTCGCATGGCAACGACCTTTACGGAATGTATAACGGCAATCAGGCGCAGCCCAATGTAACGTTCTGCACCACGGGCGGAAACACGCCGGAAAATTGTCCCACCGCCCCCAGGCGGCCATTTCCCGCGGTCGACGGCACCATCGACACACTTCGCGCCAACGATTATTCCAATTACAACGCCCTGCAGGTGCATCTCGATAAACGGCTCACTCACGGACTGGAGTTCGGTGCCTCCTACACCTGGTCGCATGCGCTCGATGACGCTTCCAGCGCCAGTTTAGGCTCGCTGAACAACGGCGATTTCCGCAATCAGCTGTATCCTTATCTCGAATACGGCAACGCCGATTTCGACATCCGCCAGCGTTTCGTCATCAACTACGCTTATGAATTACCTTTCGGACGCGGGAAAACCTTCGGCGGAAATGCCACCGGTGCCGTGAATCAATTGATCGGCAACTGGCAAGTTGCCGGAATCACTACGGTACAAACTGGCAACTGGTTTACCATCACCGACTCCATCACCAATGTTTCCACCAGCGACGGCGGAGGGACCGTCGGATTCTACGAAGTCCGCCCCAACATTATTGGCAACCCCAATAGCAAACCCTGCCTTCCGGGCACGCTCTTCAATACCTGCGCCTTCGTGGACAATTCCACCTTCTTCACCTTCGGCGACGCCGGCCGAAACATTGTGCGCGGCCCCGGCCTGCAGAATTGGGACTTCTCCATCTTCAAGATTTTCCCCGTCAATGAACGCATGCGCTTCGAGTTCCGCACCGAGTTCTTCAACATTTTCAATCACGTGAACCCGCTCTTCGGACCACCCGGCGCCATCAGCGAAGAACCCCAGGCCGTCGAATTCGGCACGCCGCAATTCGGACAAGCGGTCGCCGCGCGCGACCCCCGCTTCACCCAATTTGCGCTGAAATTCTACTTCTAAATTTTCAGCGCGCCCGGCGCAGGACCTCGATTCTCTGACAAAATAACAACGCCGTGTCGTCGCCTCCACAAAACGCAATCACCGGCCCGCACGCCATCCATGATCTTGCCGCCATTCTTCATCGCAACCATCGTGGCGAGCCGGTCGGCGTCTATGCCGTCTGCTCGGCCAATCGCTTCGTTCTTGAAGCGGCAATGCTGCAGGCGCATCGCGACCACACCTTGCTGCTGATCGAGTCCACTTCCAACCAGGTCAACCAATTCGGCGGATACACCGGCCAGAATCCCGCCCAGTTCGTCGCATTCGTCAAACAAATCGCTTCCGCCATGAACTTTCCTCCGGAAAGAATCGTCTTCGGTGGCGATCACCTCGGTCCGCATCCCTGGCGCAAAGAAGACGCACCGTCAGCAATGGCTAAGGCATGTGAGCTGGTGCGCGCCTGCGTCCACGCCGGATACACCAAAATGCATCTCGATGCGAGCATGAAACTCGCCGGCGATCTCGGCAACGCCGCGCTGCCCGACGAGATCATCAGCGAGCGCGCCGCGATTCTATGTGAGGCCGCAGAGCTGGCGCAGAAAGATCTGCCCGCCGGCTCGCCGTCGCCTCTCTATGTAATCGGAACCGAAGTGCCAATCCCCGGCGGAGAACTTACCGAAACCCGCGCTCCTGAGATTACTCGCACCCAGGCGCTCTCACGCACCATCGATCTGGCGAAGCAAGCTTTTGAAAAGCGTAGCTTGCAGCAAGCGTGGCCGCGCGTCGTCGCCGTCGTGGTTCAACCCGGAGTCGAGTTCAGCGATGCGGTCGTCTTTCCCTACATCGCAGAAAAAACGCAGCCCCTCGTTCGCTTTGCCGAACAAAACTGGCACGGAGTCTACGAAGCCCACTCGACCGACTACCAGACTCCCGCCGCGCTTCGCGCCATGGTCCGCGACCATTTTGCCATCTTGAAGGTTGGCCCGTGGCTGACTTTCGCCTTTCGCGATGCCGTTTTCGCGCTGGCCGCAATCGAAGAAGAATGGTTGGGCTCTCGCCGTTCCGTCAAACTATCCGGAATTCGCGAAGCTCTGGAAGACGCAATGATCGCCAATCCCGAGCACTGGAAAGGCTACTATCAAGGTGACGAGCCGGCTTTACGCGTGGCTCGCAAATACAGCCTGAGTGATCGCATCCGCTACTACTGGCCTGTGCCCGCCGTCGCCTCCGCGCTTGGCCGGCTGCTCTCGAACCTCGAAAAAAATCCTCCGCCAGTTTCGCTACTTGGCCAGTACCTTCCCAACCAGGCTGCCGCCATTCGCAACCGCACGCTCGCGAACCATCCAGCAGATCTCATCCGTCACAAAATCCTGGCAGTCACCGGCATCTACGCGCAAGCTTGTGGAATGAACCGCGCACCTGCCCCGGTCTGATCGCTTCTATTATCTTCCCAGCGCTAATCTGCCAAGGGTCGCGGGCTTCAGCACACCATCCTCCGGATGCTTCAGGTCGCCCGCCACAATGGCTTTGTTGGGAACGGTTTCGTACGCGTAGCCGACGATGGTCGGAGCGCGTTCGCTGGAAAACCGGACGTGCGCCCAGCCATAGTGGGTTTCTCCCTTGATCGTGAACTTCAGGCCCAGGTAGGCTTGTTGCACTTTTAGCCACGCCCCGCCGCAACCACCGCCCGAAGTGCCGCCAGCGCAGTCCCACAGCACCATCGCTGACTGCCCAGGCTGAAAGAGATTATCCGGGCCAATGGTTTTGCCCTCAGGAATCGCAGCGGCTTCAAAGTTAGTTTCTTTGAAACGAACGGCTTGTACCCGGTTTGCCGCCTGCGCGGGAAGGGCGTTCATTGAAGACTGGTGGAAGCCTTCGGCCGGCCGCACGGCGTCCGTGGTGTAAACGTTCGACAAACCGAAATCCACAATGCCGTCATGGTTCAAATCCAATTGAACTGGATTGCCGTTTTCAACCACTGGTATGTTGGCCAGATAATAGATGACCTTGGCTTGGGCAGGTTGGGCCGAGGCCAGCGCGCCCACTCCCGCTGCGCCGGCCGCAAGCGCATACATGTTGAGCTGACCGCGAAGACAATCGGAAAATCTTGAGGGAACACGGGGCGAATGCAATTTCATAGAATCCTCCCTGAAACGGCCCAAATTATACCCCGGTTTCGAGACCGACTCAGCGGTATTTTTTTACCTCGGAATTAAGCTCAATTACTGCGGCACGTGCCGCCCCACCGCGCCACTCGGAACGGCCGTCCGCTTTGATAGAGTTAAGCTGAAGTGAGCGGAATTCCAATGCATTTGCCTGCGTCCGAACTGATCGCCTTGCTGGTGGCCACGAGTTTTGCCGCCGGCCTGAACGTGTATCTCACCGTAGCCATGCTCGGGCTGCTCAGCCAGGCCCACGCCGTAGTGCTGCCCGCCTCACTGCAGCCGCTGACCAGTTGGTGGGTAATCATCGCAGCGGGTGTGCTGTGTGTCATCGAATTCTTCGGCGACAAAATCCCCGCCTTCGATTTGATCTGGAACGCCCTGCACACCTTTATTCGCGTGCCGGTGGCGGCGTTCATCGCGTATCAGGCGACGAGTTCGCTCTCTGCCGGAGAGCAGTTGGCGGCAACACTCGCCGGCGGACTGATCGCGTTGGCCGCACACGGCGGAAAAACCGCGGCCCGTGCAGCTGTCACCCCATCGCCCGAGCCGCTGTCAAATGTCAGCCTGAGCCTGGGCGAGGACGCGCTGGCGGTGGTGCTGGTGTGGTTTGCGACCCACCATCCCTACGCCGCGGCCGCGGTTGTACTGGTGATGGTCGCGATTATCGTCTTGATGATCCGCTGGGTAGTTAAAGCGCTGCGATCGCTGTTTCGCGGGGCGGAGCGAGCGGTGGCGTGAGCAACATGGACGCGCCTTCGCGTGACGCGCATCATAGGCTGCGTCACCCAATCCCCGTATAATCTTTCCCCATGAACCTGGAACAAAAATTGGAAGAACTGAAGCGGCGCGACACGCTGGCCGAAGATGGCGGAGGCGCGCAGCGCCGCGAGCGTCAGCACAAGGAAGGCAAGATGTCGGCACGCGAGCGGATTGAGTTTCTGCTCGATGAAGGCACGTTCGAAGAGACCGACAAGCTGGTGACGCATCGCTGCAACGATTTCGGCATGGCCGAGCAGAAATTTTATGGCGACGGATTCATCACCGGATACGGCCGCATCGAAGGCCGTCTGGTGTTCGTGTTTGCCCAGGACTTCACCGTGTTCGGCGGGTCGCTGTCCGAAGCCAACGCCGGAAAAATCGTGAAGATCATGGATCTCGCGGCGAAGATGGGCGCACCGGTGATCGGCTTGAACGATTCCGGTGGCGCGCGCATTCAGGAAGGCGTGATGTCGCTGGCCGGCTACGCCGATATTTTTCTGCGCAACACGCTGTACAGCGGCGTGGTGCCGCAGATTTCGGCGATCATGGGGCCCTGCGCCGGCGGCGCGGTGTACTCGCCCGCGATCACCGATTTTATTCTGATGGTGGATAAGACTTCGTACATGTTCATCACCGGGCCGGATGTGATCAAGACGGTGACGCATGAAGAAGTGACCAAGGACCAGCTCGGCGGGGCGATGACGCACAACGAAACCTCCGGCGTGGCGCACTTTCTGGCGCATGACGATGCCGAATGTCTCTCGATGGTGCGCGAGCTGCTGAGTTTTATACCGTCCAATAACATCACCGATCCGCCGCGTAAGGCTTGTACCGACCCGGTGGATCGAATAGATGAATCGCTGGACCGGATTGTGCCGGCTCAGTCGAATCAGCCCTATGGCATAAAAGATGTAATCTGCACCGTAGTGGATGATCGCTATTTCTTCGAAGTCCAGGAGCATTACGCGAAAAACATTGTGGTGGGATTCGCGCGGTTGAACGGTCAGCCGGTGGGTATAGTCGCGAACCAGCCGGCATTTCTCGCAGGCACGCTCGATATCAATGCCTCGGTCAAAGGCGCGCGCTTCGTGCGCTTCTGCGACTGCTTCAATATTCCGCTGGTCACGTTTGAAGATGTGCCGGGGTTTTTGCCGGGCACAAATCAGGAGTACGGCGGGATCATCAAGCATGGCGCGAAGCTGCTGTTTGCGTTTGCCGAAGCGACCGTGCCGAAGGTTACGGTGATTACGCGCAAAGCCTACGGTGGTGCCTATTGCGTCATGGCGTCCAAGCACATTCGGACCGACGTGAACTACGCCTGGCCAACCGCAGAAGTCGCGGTCATGGGCCCGGAAGGTGCCGTAGACATTGTCTACAAACGCGAGCTGGAAAAGGCTCCGAACAAAGAACAGATGCGCAACGAGAAGATCGAAGAATTCCGTGACCGCTTTGCCAACCCCTATGTCGTCGCTGAGCGCGGATTTGTGGACGCCGTCATCCAGCCGCGCGAGACGCGCAAGAAACTGATCCAGGCTCTAGAAATGCTGGCAACCAAGCGCGACAAAAACCCACCAAAGAAACACGGAAACATACCGTTGTAGCAAAGGTGCATTCGTGATATTCTGAGGCGAATATAAGGCGAAAACAATGAGCTCGCCACTGGTTGATGAAATCGGCCCCTGGACCGAGGTCAAGCTCGACATTCTAAGACGCTATGCTGTCGAATACTCAAGAATTCTCACGAACCAAACCTCTCCAGCCTTTTGGCATGTTTATGTCGATGCTTTCGCAGGGACCGGCTTTCATCTTTCCCGCTCCTCCGGCGAAATGGTGCCGGGAAGTCCTCTTAACGCGCTGCTGATCCGCCCACCATTCAGGGAGCACCATCTCATTGATCTGAATGGCGACAAAATAGCGAACTTGAAGGCTCTGGTGGGGGATCGACGAGATGTCCACCTATACCATGGAGATTGCAACAACGTACTGCTTGACGAGGTCTTTCCGCAGGTGCAGTTTCCGGACCGTCGCCGAGGCCTTTGCCTTCTCGATCCTTACAAATTGACGCTGAATTGGGAAGTTGTTCGAGAGGCTGGCTCCATGGGGTCGCTGGAGGTCTTCATTAACTTTCCGATTCATGCCATCAACAGAGCCGTGCTGCACCACGATGCAGGTGGTGTGTCAGCGGCAAACATCACACGCATGAACGCCTTCTGGGGAGATGAGTCGTGGAGGGAATTCGCCTACGAAAAAGTGCCGAATCTTTTTGGCGATGTGGAGTTAGAAAAGGTTACCAACTCCAGATTCGCTGAGGCCTTCAGACAGCGATTGAAAAAGGTGGCGGGCTTCAAACGGGTGCCTGAACCCCTTCCAATGCGGAATAGCATAGGTTCTACGGTTTATTACTTGTTCTTTGCCTCCCACAAGGGTACAGCAGAAGACATCGTCACATATATCTTCGACAAGTTTGGAAGGGGCAAGATCTGACCTATGTCTCTCAACTCTCATATCGAATGGACCGACGCCACCTGGAACCCCGTCCGCGGCTGCGTGAAGATCAGTCCCGGCTGCAAGCACTGCTACGCGGAAACCTTTGCTGAGCGGTTTCGCGGGGTAAAAGGGCATCCGTACGAGCAAGGGTTCGATTTGCGTCTCGTGCCAGAGAAATTGCCGGAGCCCTTCACATGGCGGTCGCCAAGGCTGGTTTTCGTCAATTCAATGAGCGATCTCTTCCAGGCGGGCGTACCCGACGATTATGTTGAAGCGACGGCCATGGTCATGGCGTCGGCAAACTGGCATACATACCAGGTCCTGACGAAGCGAGCCGAAAGGCTTTCGCAGTTGCTGAGCACAAAACTGCGATTCGCTGCGGAGAAAAAGAATATATGGTGGGGCGTCAGCGTAGAAGATCGCGAATACGGGCTGCCACGAATTGAATATCTGAGAAACTCGCCCGCGAAGGTCCGTTTTCTTTCCATTGAACCGCTGCTCGAGGATCTCGGCGAGATAGATCTTTCCGGAATAAGCTGGGTCATCGTTGGTGGTGAGAGTGGGCCGGGCGCGCGTCCGATGCGAAGGGACTGGGTAGTCTCAATTCGCCGACAGTGCCGCGCACAAGGCGTGCCCTTCTTCTTCAAGCAATGGGGCGGGGTACGGAAAGCCAAGAACGGCCGCTTGCTAGACGGCCGAACATATGATGAGTACCCGCGGCGAACCGGCGCTCCCGTGCCCGATCGCTCCATCTGCATGAGCCTGGCCGATTCAGTTATCAGTCTGTTTCGGAATCGGACAAAGTTGGTCCGGCTTACGGCGTGATCTGGACGCCTGGTGTCCCTGCGAATACATCTCTAGGTCATCAAATACATCCTGGGCGGGACGGCCTAAACCCTTCTTCATCTGATCGAGACCCTCGCGTATTCCAGCAACCGCGCCCATATAGTCGGCAACCTGCCGCCGGGGCGCACTAGGAGCTTTACGAGTCACGACGAATCATCATATTCTGAGGCCGCTTCCAAATCCAGCCCCGCTTCCGCCTGCGCTACACTAACCTTCCGAAACAACATGGCCGCGACTCCGCTCACTCATCTACTTGACCAACTGGAACAGACCAAAACCCACTACACCCGCGCCGAATCCGCCCGCGTCGAAAAGCTGCTCAACGCACTCGCCAAGCATCGTTTCCCCGATGCCCAATCCCTCATCCGCTTCCATGAATCCCTCCTGTTCCTGCGAGCCTTCCCCCAAAGCCAAGCCGTCTTAGCCAAAACCGAACGCATTCTCACCAATTTCTACGACCGCGTCGCCGACCTGCGCGCGAAAAGCGCGAACATGTCGCCCTTCGATGTCTATGAAGTCCTCGGCATCGCTGGCACCAGCATGGAAGACGCGCTGAGCTTTGACGTCATGCGCTGGCTGGTTCAGCGCATTCCACGCAACCTCGAAATCGTTTGGGACGACTACGACGAAGACCGCGCCCTCGATGCCACCCTACCTCGATTCATCCCGCTGATTGAAGAAGACGGTGATGTAGAAGCCAACATCCCTTGGCGCCGCTGGCTGAACGCCGCCAAAGGACGCCAAAGCGAGTTGCAGTGGTTGATTGAACGGTTCGAGAAACTAGACTGCTCGCCGCGCGAGAAAGTCGAACTCTACGGATCCTTGCGGCTGCCCATTCGCTGGCGGATTGAGAACCTGCCGCTCTCGCGAACCCGAAACCGCTGGCCAACGCGGTCTTTTTACTACCATACCGAGCCCCTGATCACCCGCAGCCAGGTTTCACTCGAGAAAGAATTAGCCAAACCTGCGCCGCCGATGAAAAAAGTTCCCCTCGCCGAAGGCCGTCGCGTCATCGACAAAATCCAGGAAGTGATGCTCGTCCGCTACCGGGAGCTGTACGGCACCACCCTCGGCGATCCGCTCTCCGTCGTCCGCGCCGACGTCGGTCGTGGAACCACCATCTTCCTCTGGGGCCTCCCCCCAGATCGCCGCCTGCCTCTCCGCGCCTACATCGCCGGATTCACCATCAAGAACGGCGTCCCCATCAATTACATCGAGGCCATCGGCTTGTGCGAATGGATCGAAGTCGGCTTCAACACCTTCTACACCTTCCGCGGCGGCGAAACCGCCTGGATCTACGGCCAGGTTCTACGCTGCCTTCATCGGCACATGGGCGCAAAAGTCATTTCCGTCTATCCCTATCAGATCGGCGACGGCAACGACGAAGCCATCGAATCGGGCGCCTTCTGGTTTTATCGCAAACTCGGATTCCGTCCCGGCCGCAACGACCTGCAGGAACTCTGCGAGCGCGAAGAGCGTCGCATCGCCCAAACGCCAGGCTACAAAACTTCCCCCCGCACACTCCGGCAACTCGCCAAAGCCCACGTGTTCTACGAATTGGCAAACACCGAAAACGGCGCCTGGGATCGATTCTCGACCCGCAACCTCGGCCTACGCGTGAACCAACACATGGCGCAAGAATTCGCCGGCGACAGCGCACGCATCCGCCAATTCATGTCGAAAAAACTCAGCCGTGCCCTCAACCTATCGACCGCGAACTGGAGCCCCGCCCAACAAAATGCCCTCAGCAACTGGTCGTTGGTTCTCGGCATGATCCCCGATCTGCCGCACTGGACATCCCCCGAAAAAACCCAACTGGTAAAGATCATCCGCGCCAAAGCCGCCCCCGACGAGATGGCCTTCCTCCGAATGACCCAACAGCACCCGCGCTTGCGCAAAGAATTGTTGCGCTTGGGATCGTGATCTTTCAGCGAACCTCCCACACCGCCGCCGGCACCCCGAACCACCCCCTCGTTACCTTCGGTCTCCCCTCTCATTGCGCCGCGCATCATCCCCGGCTATACTGACCTCATCGCCCAGACGGAGCCCCCGAAGCAACAACTGGGCGAAGGAGGACCGTCTTCAGCAGTAGCGGGACTTCAACTCGGACCGCCCTCGTGGCCGGCTCACCCAAGCTTCTGCCGGCTCCAGCTAGCTCGTTGTCAGCTTCTTTCTTTTCCGGATGTAACCACCTCGCCGCCGCTCTCTTCGCCACACTGTTCCCCTCCGATTGCCGCATCTGCGCCGCTCCGCTCATCAACATTTCCCGGCTGCCCGTTTGCGAAGACTGCCTCGCCGCCATGCGCCCCATCGCCGGCGGACTCTGTGCCATCTGTGGCGAACGCCTCGTCAGCCCGTACGCTTTCTCATCGCCCGATCACGAACCGCTCTGCGGACTCTGCCGCCGCTCCGGCCCTCCTTACATCAAAGCCACTGCCTACGGCAGCTACGATGGCGGCCTGCGCGACCTCATCCATCTTTTGAAATACAACGGCGTTCGCCCCGCCGCCAACGTCCTCGGACGCATGCTCGCCGAAGCCATCTCCCATCTCGATTCCGTGATGACCGAAGACCGCCTCATCGTCATCCCCGTCCCGCTGCACAAAAAGAAACGCCGCGCCCGCGAATTCAACCAGGCTGAGACTATCGCCCGTGCCGCGCTCAAGCTTCTCAAGCGCGATCGTTTCCATCTTTCGCCCGAAGTGCTCGAGCGCACCCGCGAAACCCAGTCTCAGATCGGCCTTTCGCGCCATCAGCGCCGTGAAAACATGCGTGGAGCCTTCGCCGTCACACATCCCGGCGTCATCAAAGATCAAGCGGTGTTAGTCCTTGACGACGTCTTCACCACCGGCACCACCGTCTCCGAGTGCGCTCGAATACTTCGCCGCGCTGGAGCATCTAAAGTTTATGTGGCAACCGTGGCCCGCACCCTCAAGCACGAAGCTCAACTGGCTCAGTTGCCCGCACCATCGGAAGATTCTGCCGCGGCCATGGCCGCCGGCGCCGTCTGAAATTTATGTCTGGTAAGTGGAACAATTCGTCGAATGCCCGCTTTCACACGGCCACGCCCCACATGGCATCGCCCGTGATCCCCGGCGTTCACATTGGCGGCGACGGTCACTCCCTGCACGCGCCCGTGCTCGTGCTCAACGCCTCTTATGAGCCCATCAACGTCTGTGCCGCCCGTCGCGCTCTGGTGCTCGTGCTCAAAGGCGTCGCCATGACCGAAGAAGAAAACGGACACTTCCTCCACGCCGCTCGCCTCACCATGCGTCTGCCCTCCGTCATTCGCCTGCTCGAGTACCGTCGCATCCCCCACCAGACGCGCGCGCTCTCCCGCAAAAACATTCTTCTGCGCGATCGCAACACCTGCCAGTATTGCGGAGAAGTCCTCGCCTCCGGCGACCTTACTCTCGACCACGTCGTTCCCCGCTCCCGTGGCGGCAACTCCACCTGGGAGAATCTCGTCGCCTGCTGCCACTACTGCAATCGCCGCAAAGGCAACCAGTTTCCCGCTGAAGCCGGCATGAAGCTGATGCGCGAACCCCGCGCCTTCAGCCTCCATACCAGCCGCCACATCATGCGCCTCATGGGCCGCTCCGACGACAAATGGCGCAAGTACCTGTTTTACTAAAGGTCCGCTTTTTTTACTTCTGCATTCTCACTTCTTACTTCTACGCTCCCTCTAATCCTTGGCCCCACCAATCGTTGTAGACCAGCGACTGACGACCAGCGACTAACGACTAACGACTAACGACTGCCGACGCCGCTTCCATCACCGACAATATATTCCCCGCCGGATCCTTGAACCACGCAATCGTCGGCCCGTGACCGCGCATGATCCCACGCGCATCCGTTTTCAGCCCCGGCTGGTCGTACACCTCAAATCGCACTCCACGCTGACTCAGTTCATCTACTGCCTTTTCCACGCTCTCCACTGGAAAATTCAGCACCGTAAACGTCGCCGGCTCATGGTTCGGCTTGGGATAAATCATTGCCTTCGCCTGCTTCAGCATCAGTATCCCCTCCGGCCCGCCCGAAACCTCAAGCCCAAGTGTTTTGCCATAGAAATCCCTGGCTTTCTGCATGTCATCCACTGAAAAACTGCTGATTGCCTTCGTCGCGTCTAACATAATTCTCCTAATCATTAGTTGGATTTTCACGTTTGATGCGCGCCCCGACTAAAGAAGATACCTCGAGCCCTGCGGATTTCCCGTTCCCCAATCGGCCCTCAAAAACTTACCCTCCCATTTCGGAACAAAACATGCCTCCCGCTGAAAACGACCGGCCCACTTCCCCTAATGTCATCTCCCGTCCTGCCGAAGTCGCCATTATCGAAAGATGTCAAGGAGGTTGCTATGAGTTTCTCCATCTCCAGTTTGTCCGCGATCTCGTCCGTGGCCAACAACAACCCTGCCGCATCGGCTGCGTCGCCAACGCCGAGCCCGGCTGCCGCGCAAGGTCAACCGGTGGTCAACAGTAACGCCGACACCGTAACTCTTACCACCGCCGATCAGGTCTATCAGCTTTACAACCAGGGTCAGAGCATATCTCAGATCGCCCTGAGCCTCCGGCTGAGCGTCGACGCCGTAAACAGCTATCTCGGGATCACAAATAGCTCGCAGTCCGCGTCCGCCGCCTAACGCGAAAGATGCACCGCCTTTGCTGACGGCTGATGACTGACGACTGACGACTATTTGACCTTCCGCCTCCCGCCCGCTAACATGGCCGTGCACCATGATCGGCCGCACCATCTCTCATTACCGCATCGTTGAAAAGCTGGGAGGCGGTGGGATGGGCGTGGTTTACAAGGCCGAGGACAACCGCCTCCATCGCACCGTCGCGCTGAAATTTCTCCCCGAAGCCACCGCCCAGGACCCGGCCGCGCTCGAACGCTTCCGCCGTGAAGCTCAAACCGCCTCTTCGCTGAACCACGCCAACATCTGCACTATCTACGATATCGGCGAAGAAGATGGCTCCGCCTACATCGTCATGGAGTTCATCGACGGCCAGACGCTCAAGCATCGCATCGAAGCCAAGTCGATGCGCTTGTCTGAGGTTCTCGAGGTCGCCATCGCCGTCGCCGATGCCCTCGCCGCCGCCCACGCCCGCGGTATCGTTCATCGCGACATCAAGCCGGCCAATATCTTTCTCAGCCGCACCGGCCAAACCAAGGTCTTGGATTTCGGTCTCGCGAAATACACCGCCGAGCAGCAGCTGTCCCGCGAAACCTCCGCCTCCGGCACCCTCCCCACCGCTGCCAACCCCCAACTCTTGACCAGTCCCGGCTCCGCCGTCGGCACCGTCGCCTACATGTCGCCAGAGCAGGCCATGGGTGAGGACTTGGACGGGCGCACCGATCTTTTCTCTCTCGGCATTGTTCTTTACGAAATGGCTACCGGCCGGCCCACATTCTCCGGAACCACAACCCCCGCCGTTTATGACGCCATTCTGCATCGCCAGCCGCCTCCGGCCACCAAAGCCAATCCGCAACTGCCGCAGCGGCTGGATGAGATCCTAAGCAAGGCGCTCGAAAAAGATCCCAAGCTTCGTTATCAGACCGCCTCCGACCTGAGCGTTGACCTGCAACGTTTGAAGCGCGAATTCGATTCGCACTCATCGCGTGCCGTGGCGACCATCCCTGAAGTTGCTCCGGAGCCTGAAACACCCGCCGCCATCGCCGAGCCCACCAAGGCAAAATCCAAAGGTTGGTTCGTTCCTGCCGTCGCAACCGTCATGGCACTGGCATTGATCGCCGCAGCCTACTGGGAAGGCAAGCGTGAAGGCCTCGCCACCAGCATCTCGCCCCCGACCTATCGCCAGCTGACCTTCCGCGGTGGAACCATCCGCATGGCCCGCTTTGCGCCGGATGGAAAAACCATCGTCTACAGCGCAGCCTGGGAAGGCAATCCGATCGAGCTTTACACCACCCGGCCCGAAAGTCCGGAGTCACGTGCCATTGGTCTGGAGAAGGCGGAAGTGCTCTCTATCTCAAAAGACGGCGAGATGGCCGTTCTGCTGCACAGTCATAATGTCGATCCTTATATCAACGAAGGCACGCTCGGCCGGGTGCCGCTCGGAGGCGGTGCGCCCCGCGAAGTTTTGGAAAACGTGCAGTGGGCCGATTGGTCGCCTGAAGGCACCGACTTTGCCGTGGTCCGCGATTATGGTGGACAGAACCGGCTGGAGTATCCCATCGGCAAAGTTCTCTACGCCACCGGCGGATGGATCAGCCATCCCCGCGTCTCCCCGAACAATGACATGGTGGCCTTCATCGAGCATCCGGTGCGCCGCGACGATGCCGGTTTTATCGCCGTCGTCGACATGAGCGGCAAAAAGAAAGTTCTCTCCACTGGCTGGGAAACCGCCTGGGGACTCGGTTGGTCGCCCAGCGGAAAAGAGATCTGGTTTTCCAGCACCCGGCTCGGCTACGGCCGGTTTCTTTCTGCGGTGAATCTGTCAGGCAAAGAGCGGTTGCTGGCCCGCGAGCCCGGAACCTTGACCCTGCAGGACGTCGCCCGTGATGGCCGCGTTCTCGTCACTCGCGATGTGCCCCGCGTCGGCATGGTCGGCGCGACCGCAGGAAACAACAAGGAACGCGATCTTTCCTGGATGGATTGGTCGGCGCCCAAGGATTTATCACCCGACGGAAAAACGCTGCTCTTCACCGAATCCGGCGAAGCCGGCGGCGAAAATTACGCCGCCTATCTGCGCCAGACCGACGGGTCCCCTGCGGTACGACTCGGCGACGGCAACGGCTTTGCGCTTTCCCCCGACGGAAAGTGGGTAGTTTGTGGGCTGCCAAAGCCGCCCATTCAACTTTTTCTCTTGCCAACCGGAGCCGGCGAAACCCGTCATCTACCCCAGGACAATGTCAACCGGTTTTGGATGCGTTGGTTACCGGACGGAAAGCGAATTATGTTCGGAGGCGACGAACCCGGCCACGGAGTCCGCCTTTATGTGCAGAACATCGATTCCGGGCCCGCTCGCCCCATTAGCCCCGAAGGAGTGAACCCGAGTTTATTTGCGATCACTCCCGATAATACCCAGGTCGCTATGATCGGCGCCGATCAGAAACCGGGCCTTATGTCCGTCGATGGCGGCGACATCCGCCCCATTCCCGGCACCGATAAAGGCGACGCTCCCATCGCCTGGTCCGCAGATGGGAAATCTTTGTTCATCTACCATCTCGGCGAAGTCCCCGGCCAGGTCTATAAACTCGACGTTGCCACCGGGCACAAGCAATTCTGGAAATCCCTCGTTCCACCTGACGTTTCCGGCGTCACCGATATCAGCGCGATCCTGATCACTCCCGACGGCAACAACTACGTCTACGAATACGGCCGCACCCTCTCAGATCTATATCTCGTCAACGACGTAAAATAGCTCGCACCCGGAAATTCGCGCGGACCATTCTTCTTCCCCACGCGCCCTAATCTCTCAGTGGTCGAGTTCTTCTTTGCGTTCCTTTGCGCCCTTTGCGGTTCAAGATTTTCCCGAAACGCCTTCACGTCCCGGTTCAACGAATCAGGCACCGACTCTCTGTGAACCACACCTATTGACGGCTGATAGCCGATGGCTGATTTTGACGCAGCTAATCCCCCTATCCCCACTGCGTACATTGTTTCGCTCGCCAGTTTGCGATGTCAATGATCACCGGTCAATTCTCGCTTTGCGGTTCCCATTTTGGGAAAAACTGCGGCAGTCGCCGCAAATCCCTTGACCTCACTTTTCCCGCTCCTCACCATTGAGGTAGTTGTTGCCGCCACCGGCGGCCAGTAGCGATAGCTAACTGCTTTGTTTTCTATATTTTGATATATAACTATCTTTAGAATCAATAACTTACAGTGATATGGTCTACGGTCGGCTCAATGGAATCAATATTTTAGCCAATTTTTCTAGAAGATCTCCGGCGCTCCTGGTCGGCGGAGGCGTCTTTACTGGCGGAGCCCACAATCCCGGTTCCGGCGTCGGCGGCTCCGATTTTCCCTCTGAGGGCCTGCAACCTTTGTGACCTTCTGGGGCAAAAAAGGCGCTTCTAGACTGGTGAAAACAAAAGTGCTTCAAAGGGGGAAGAAGATCATGGCGTCAACTGGGGTTGCGCTCGCTCGGGAAAATACCGCAATGCGCAGCTGTGAATTCTGCGCCGAACAGATACTGGCCGAAGCCAAGAAGTGCAAGCACTGCGGGGAGTTTGTGGACCAGGGCATCTCGATCGGGGTGGGCGTGATCTTTGCGCTTGGCCTGATTACGGCGTGTGTGCTCGCAGGTTTTCAGCCGGCGGCTTCGGACGGGGTGGTCGCGGTTGGAGTGTGGGCAATTTTTGTGCTGCTGTTTGCCAGGGTATTGGGACCGGTTTTGACAGGTTTGCGATTTGGCGACGCCCTAAGCGTGGGCGTGAACGGCTACCGCAGAGTACGCCGGTTCTTCGTCGAGCGTAGTTTCCTCCCAGAGTGAGCGGTCGCGCAGCAAGCGCGAAACCAGCGCGGTATGCATGGCGTGTCCGGCGCGGTCGGCGACAACGTTGCCGAGAATCTGCTTTCCCAGCAGAGCCAGATCACCGATCAGGTCGAGCACTTTGTGGCGGACGAATTCGTCTTCGAAGCGCAGTGGCGGATTCATGATACCGTCGCGAGTGAGAACCACGGCATTTTCGGTCGAGGCACCGCGAATCAAGCCCTGACGGCGCATGGCGTCGGCCTCGTGCAGGAATCCAAAGGTACGCGCGGGCGCCAGCTCGGATAAATAGTTGCCGTTGGTAAGGTCGAGGCTGAACGTTTCTTGGCCGATCAAGGGATGCGGGAAGTTAATGGAGTATTCGACGGAGTAGCCGTCGGCGGGATGGATGGCGATGAATTTATTTCCGTCACGAAGTTGCAGTTCGCGGCAGATTCGCAAGTAGGTGCGGGCGCGACGCTGCTGACGGAGGCCGACCATCTGGATAAGGTCGATAAATGGTTGCGCGCTGCCATCGAGGATGGGCAATTCGAGGTTATCCAGCTCGACGATTGCGTTATCCACGCCCATACCGATAAAGGCGGAGAGCAGGTGTTCGGTGGTTGAGATGAAAACGCCGCGCTTCATTAAGCTGGTGGCATAGCTTACGCGGGCAATGTTGCGGCCGGTGGCCTCGACCTCAAAGTTGTCGAGATCGACGCGGCGGAAGACGATGCCTGTGCCCGCCGGTGCGGGCAGAATTTTAAGGTGAACCGGAGCGCCGCTGTGGAGACCGATGCCCGCGCATTCCACAGGCCCGCGGATTGTCTGTTCGTGTATCAGGGGCTCTATCTCTGGGTATATGAGAAGTTTAGATGCGAAGTCGAAAGCGGCGTCTGTGGCAAATTTGCCACAGTTCGTGGATGAAGCGGCGACAGGATTGTCGCTAAGTGATTGATTTCAGTCTAGAAGTTTTATTTCCTGGGCATTTGCTTGTTGGGATCGTAGGTGATACTGGCCGAAAAGAGTGATTCGCTCAGGCCCTTGTTGTAGACGATTGAGGTAAAAAATCGTTGGCTGGACATGTCACCGTTGTAAAAGCGAGTGACGGAATAGGGCGTCATAACGCCCTGCGCTTGGCGATAGGCGTCATAGACTTCGTCCTCGACGTTGCGTTGCTGATCGGTGGGATCGCGCCAGGAGTAGCTTTTTTTTACCGGCAGGTGGGTCTGGGTATCGATCCAGAGGGTCACGGATTGGTTGTCCGCAGTCATGATGGTGACGCGCTGCGTGTCTTTTTGAGCGGCCACGGTGGATCCTTCGTAAAAATAAGCAATGCCGGGCTGCTTGATCCATTCGCGCAGGACGAAGTCGAGGGCGTATTGGCGGCGTCGGAGGGTATCGGCGACGGCCTTGGGGTCGTCGGCACGGGTGCCTTTGTAAGTGATCTCGTATTGGCTGTTGCCATTGGTGATGTAGATGACGTCCCGCTTTTTGGTGAGCTCGATGCGGCTCTTGTCGGGATACTTGTAGAAGAGCCAGAACTGGACGCCGACGCCTTCGGATTCTCCCATGTGAAAGCTGTAGGCGCGGCCTTCGGCGGAGATGTCCTGAATATTGAGATAGGCCTGGCCGCCCAGCGCTTGAATAGCTTGATCGATGAGGGCTTTGGCTTTCTGGGAGTTTTGTTGGTCGACAGTCGCCGGCGACGTGGGTGGCACGGTGGGTTTGTCGGCCTGGGCGAATGCGAAAGATGCCAGAAGGATTGCGGCGGCAAGCGGCTTCATCGACGTTTATTTTAGATGCTGGGAGGGGGATGGAAAAGCTTTAACGCAAAGGGGGCGCGAAGGATTCGCGACAGACGCAAAGACGAGCGAAGGACGCAGATCATAGGGGGTTTGACATGGTGATGCAGTGACATTTCACGCCGGGTTTCAGGGGGCGGTTGGGGTGGAATTCTTCGGTTCCGGTTTCGGTGTACCCGAGTTTGCGGTAAAGCGGGAGCAGTTCGGGGCGCTGGCTGAGAACGGTGATGTCCATGAACGAACAACCGTGTTGGCGAGCATGGTTTTCGGCGGCTTCGACCATGAGACGACCGAGCCCCGTGCCTTGTTGGGAGGGATCGACGGCCAACATGCCGAAGTAGGCGCGGGAGCCCCGAAGTTCGATGTAGACGGAAGCGACAACGCGGTGATCGGGATTTTCGGCGACGAGAAAAATTCCCTTCTGCATCATTTCGGCGACACCTGGTTCGTCAGTGCGGGTGCCAGTGATGAAGGCTTCAATGCTGAAGGCAGCGTTGGTGAGCGACGCAATGAGTGGAATGTCATCGGCGGTCGCGAGACGCACACCCGCATTGAGCTTGGTCTGGCGAATCTGCGGGTGCGAGGTCACTATCCGACCAGGACCGCGCCGCCGTTCACATTGAAAACTTCACCGGTGACGAACCCGGCGTGCGGCGTGCAGAGAAAGACGATGGGAGCGGCGATTTCTTCGGGCTTGCCGACCCGGCCGAGGGGAATGGTGGAGAAGACTTTGGTCCGGGTCGGCGGATCGTTCAAGGCGGGGGCGGCCATGTCGGTTGCGACCCACCCGGGCGCGACGCAGTTGACGTAAATGCCGTCGCGGGCGAGTTCGGAGGAAAGACCTTTGACCATGCTGATGATGGCGCCTTTGCTGGCTGCGTAGTCGCAATGAAAAGCTTCGCCACGCTGGCCGGCGGTTGAGCTGACGAGCACGATGTGGCCGGCGCGATTCTTTTTCATCTCGGCGACGGAAGCTTTGACGAGAGCGAAGACGCTGTCGAGATTGATGGCGATGGTTTTCTCCCACTGTTCACCGGACATCTGGTCGATGGGCGCGTCGTGAGCTTCCCAGATGCCGTGGTTGGCGACGAGGATGTCGAGGCGTCCGAAGCGCTTGACGGTTTCGGCGACCAGGGTTTTGGCCGTTTCGGTGCCATAGAGGTTGCAGGCCATGGCTGCAGAGCGCTCGGGGCCAAGCTCGCGCACGAGGGCTACGGCTTTGTCTTTAGCTTTTTCGTAATTGAACAGGACCTTGGCGCCGGCTTCGACCATCATGCGGACAGTAGCGGCGCCGATGCCGCGGGATCCTCCGGTGACGAGGGCGACTTGATTCTTGAGCGAAAGAGTGACGGGCATGAAGACAGTTTAAGGCAGAAGTCAGAGGCGAGAAGGCAGAAGAAAAATCTAGGCGCCGAGAGCGGCTTTGATGGCCGCGGTAATGCTAGCGGCGAGGGCGCGCATTTTGACCTCAGATTCGGCTTCGACCATGACGCGGGCGAGGGCTTCGGTTCCAGAGTAGCGGACGACGATGCGTCCATTGCCGTTTAGATCGCGCTCGGCAAATTCGATGGCACGCTGGATCGCAGGGACTTCGGAGAACGGCTTCTTCTCGCGGACGGGAATGTTCTGGATGATCTGGGGAAATGTTTTCAGGTCGCTGACAAGCGCGGCCAGCGACTTGCCGGTGCGAGCCATAACCGCCATGACGCGGAGAGCGGTCAGAAGTCCATCGCCGGTGGTGGCATCGCCATCACGAAAGAGGATGTGGCCGGATTGTTCACCGCCGAGGACGGCGCCGGTTTTCTGCATTGCTTCAAGAACGTACTTGTCGCCGACGTTGGCGCGGACCAAACGAATGCCGGAGTTACGCAGGGCAATCTCCAAACCCATGTTCGACATGGTGGTGGCGACGATCATGGATCCGGTCAGGGCGCGGCGAGCGAGAAAATCGCGCGCGGAAAGAAGCAGCACGGCGTCGCCATTGATGACGCGGCCTCCGGCGTCGCTGAAAAGTGCGCGGTCGGCATCGCCGTCAAAGGTAACGCCGAGGTCGTACGTGCGTTTTTCTGTGGCGATGGCTTTGGCGATGACCTCAGGGTGAAGGGCTCCACAATTCTCATTGATGTTGCGGCCGTTTGGCGAGGAGCTGAGCAAAGTTGCCTTGATCTTGCAGCGGCGGAACAGTTCGGGGGCTTCAGCAGCGGCGGCGCCGTTGGCACAATCGACGAGAATGCGGAAAGGGCTAAGATCTTCTTTGACGCTGGCGGCAAGCCAGTTGATGTAGGCTTCACGAAGATTGGCTTCGCCTGGGAGGCTCGGTTGCGGTTTCGGTTCGGCGAATTGAGCGGGCCGGTCCTGAAGTAGGCCGAAGATCTCGTGTTCGATCGACAGTTCATGCGCATCGGGAAGCTTGTAGCCGTCGCGGGAAAAGACTTTGATGCCGTTGTCGGTCCAGGGATTGTGAGAAGCGGAGATGACGACACCGGCGGAATATTCATGGGCCCGGGCGAGATAGGCAACGCCGGGGGTGGTAATGACTCCGGCGCTGTGAACCTCGCAACCGCTTGAGATC
>DASVWZ010000247.1:0-3318 GCA_036392935.1 Terriglobales bacterium
GCCCCACCGGGAATCGAGTCTTGGGCTCATGAAGGTGACGACATGAGTTAAGCGTAGACCGAGCGATGTCCAGGCCGTAACGCAAGTGAAGCGATTGAGCCTCGTGAGGCAGATCCGGAGGCCGACAGCGTCAAATAGCTGGAAGGCAACAGTAGGCGACCGCAAAGGCGATGGTCGCTGGAGACTCCGGCGGGGTCTGAGAGCACGGCATGGACAGAAAAGGAAGCGTCATGGCACCTGGGAGATCCACCGCCGTCTCGGTCTGGAGGTAGCGGGCCGAGTATGTCAACCGAACGGACCATCCTGAGGGAGACAGAAGCGACGGTGGAAGTCGGACTCGCTGATAGTACTCGGAGCGCGGGAAAGCCGCGTACAGGGGAAAGCGGCGGGCAGGTTGAGTAGCTGGTCCAGGGAAACATTCCCTGCACAATCAGAGGTAGGAGAAGAATGTCCACACAACTGGACCAGATCGCGAAGAAGGCGAAGTCGAATCCGAAGCTACGCTTCACGTCACTGGCGCATCTGCTCACACCGGAGTTTCTCAAAGAGACCTGGAAGCAGATGAATCGGCGGGGTGCTAGCGGAATCGATGGCGAGACGACGAAGGAGTTTGAGCAAGACTTGAGCACACGAGTACAAGAACTGTGCGAGCATCTGAAGCAAGGAGCCTATCGAGCTCCACCGGTACGTCGAGTGGAGATACCGAAGGGACCTGGCAAGGCAGGGAAGAGGCCGCTCGGAATTCCGACGGTCGAAGATCGCCTGCTACAAAGAGCGGTCGCGCGGATATTGGAAGCGGTGTTCGAGGCGGATTTCCTGGAATGCTCGTATGGATTTCGGCCGGGACGTAATCCACATAGTGCCCTACGGGAGCTACGCAGGATCATCGTCACGAAGAAGGTTGGACACTTATTCGAGGCCGACATCCGCGGCTACTTTAACCACATCCGGCATGAAGGGCTGCAGAAGATGGTTGCTCATCGGATTGCAGATCCGTTCATCCTACGCCTGATCGGCAAATGGTTGAACGCAGGTTTCATGGTGGGAGGAGTCGTTACGCGAACAGAAGAAGGATCGCCACAAGGCGGGCCAATTACCCCCCGAACGCAAAAGATAACTTCTGTTTTGAGCGCGTATTGGGGTACCGATAGATGTGCTCAAAGAGGTACTTGCGACGTGTCACATACGGTTGTGTAGTTGTGACATATGGATCGTGCCAGCGAAGCCCTAAAAGCCGAGCGCCTGAATCACGCACGCAAATTGCTGCAGCGTTTCGACCATCTGCCGGATGCCGTCTCGCAGATGGTAAAGGATTGCGGTCTCTCTCCTCGTCAAGTCTATCGCTATCTCCAGCAAGCACGGCGCCTGAAGCAACCGGTTCCTATCACCGATGCCAAAATCGCTTTTACCGTCAAGCTTTCCCAAAAGTTGGTTCGCCGTCTTCGCGCTTTCGCGAACAGCACCGGTTTGTCGTTGAGCGAGATCGTCAGTCGAGCGCTACTGGCGGCATTGCCGCAGCGACGAGGGCGTGGCTAAGCGCTCCATCCTCGACGGCCACGCTGTTCACTTTGAATATCGCTTCGATCGTCTGCTCCCCCAGAAAGTCGCGCAAGCCTACGAACTTCTCGTTCCCGAAATACGCCGCCCGGTTGGATCGACGGAACTAAATTCCGCTCAGGAGATAGCCAATGAACCAAGCCGCTGCAATTTACACCCGGGTTTCTTCAGATCGACAGAAGGAGAGCGACACGATTGCGAGTCAGACGGCGGCCCTGGTGGAATACGCCAAGGCTCATGGGTACGCCGTGCCTCCGGAATGGATCTTCCAAGACGAAGGGTATAGTGGCGCCAGCTTGGTGCGGCCCGGTCTGGAGGCGCTACGTGATTTAGCAGCGCAAGGGCAAATTACAACGGTGTTGATTTACTCGCCCGATCGGCTCAGCCGCAAGTATGCCTATCAAGTTTTGTTGGGCGAAGAGCTCTCCCGATGTGGCGTTGAAGTTGTCTTTTTGAAGTCGCCAGCGGGATCTAGTCCGGAAGACCAACTGGTGGTGCAGTTCCAAGGAATGATCGCGGAATACGAACGTGCGCAAATCGCGGAACGGAGCAGGAGAGGAAAACGGTACAAGGCGCAGCAGGGAGTGGTGAATGTGTTGTCCGGAGCGCCGTACGGCTACCAGTATAGGAGAAAGACGGACACTTCAGCTGCTTATTACGAAGTGATAGAAAGTGAAGCAGACGTGGTTCGCATGGTGTTCAGGATGTACACGCAACAGGGGCTCAGCATCAACACCATTGCACGCTCATTGAACAAGCGTGGGATTTCGACAAGAACAGGAAAAACTCGATGGGAACGATCGGTGGTGTGGGCCATGTTGCGCAATCCGGCGTATGAAGGCAAGGCCTGTTACGGCAAGACAGAGCAGTCACCGCGGCTGCGCATCACCAGACCGCTTCGTCAGAAGAACGGCATTTCGAATCGAACCAACTGCCATCGTGAGCGGCCTCGTGCCGACTGGATTGAAATGTCCGTTCCTGCGTTAGTAAGTAAAGAAACTTTTGCGCTGGCACAAGAGCAGTTGACCAAGAACAAGCATCATTCTCTCCGCAGAACGATAGAGCCGACACTACTTCAAGGGATGCTGGTCTGCCAACAGTGTGGCTATGCTTTGTATCGGTGCTCCACACGTACGTCGAAGCGAAAGCTGTACTACTATCGGTGTCTCGGCGCGGATGCCTACCGGCGGCTCAAGGGTGCGCTGTGCAGGAATCGTCCCGTCCGGTCAGATTATTTGGACAAATTCGTGTGGGACCAAATCGTTTGCTTGCTGGAAGATGGAACGCTGATGCAAACCGAAATTGACCGACGCAAAGAAACCGCCCGAAATACAGATCCGCGAAGACAACGCAACGAAGCATTGCGCAAAGAACAAGCGCGATTGGGAAACAACGTGGAACGACTCGTCACGGCATATCAAGAGGGACTGCTCAGCTTGGAACAACTGCGCCAAAGGATGCCGGAACTAAATAAGAAATCGCAGGCTGTGGAATCCGAACTGCGATCACTCGAGACGGCAGCGATGGACCAAACCAGATACCTGCAGCTTGCTGAGAGCCTGGAAGGATTTCGAACAAAGCTCCGCGTGCGAGCAAAAACTTTAGACGTAGGAGAACGCCAGCAGATCTTGCGGCTGTTGGTCAAAGAAATTCTTGTCGACGCCAACAGCCTTACGATTCGCCACTCGATCCCCATTCCGCCAATCGGTTCTGGTTCCAACAATGCGCAGCCGCCGAACTCTACCCCAACTGGAATCTCCC
>DASVWZ010000248.1:0-61506 GCA_036392935.1 Terriglobales bacterium
GTTTGTGTATCTATACCGCGACCAGGGTGCGGCCACCAAGGTGGAGTACACGCACGGCAATACCACGCTCGAGGTGGTTTGGACCGCGCTCACAGCGATCTTGTTCGTGGGACTGAACCTAATGGGAAGTCCGACGTGGGCGTCGGAACGTTTTCGGCCGGCGGTGCCGGACGCGACCCGCGTGGAAGTGACGGGGATGCAGTTTGCGTGGTATTTCCGCTATCCGGGACCGGATGGAAAATTTGGCGCGACCAAGCCTGAATTGGAAGATGCGTCCGCGGGCGGCGAAGGCGCGCTGGGATTGGATCCATCTGATCCGGCGTCAAAAGACGATGTGGTCAGCGGGATAATGGTGGTTCCCGTCGGACGTGAAGTCGAAGTAATCTTGCGCGCGCACGATGTGATCCACAGCTTTTTTGTTCCCAACATGAGGTTCAAGCAGGACGCGGTTCCGGGCCTGGCGATTCACATGCACTTTACGCCAACGGATACGGGGAATTACGAAATTGCCTGCGCGGAATTGTGTGGACTCGGTCACTACAAGATGCACGGCATGGTAAGAGTCGTCAGTCAGGATGAGTTCGACAAGTGGCTGACGGCGCGGGAGGCGGAGAAACAATAATCATGGTTGCTCAGGATGCTCACGGACACGCGGCTCCCACCGGTTTTATTCGCAAATACGTTTTCAGCCTCGATCATAAGGTCATCGGCATTCAATATTACTTTCTGGCGCTGAGCGCGGTGTTCGTCGGCATGCTCCTGTCGCTGCTGATGCGCATTCACCTAGTCTGGCCGGATGCGACGATACCGCTGCTCGGGGACATCAAGCCCGAGACTTATCTCACTCTACTCACCATGCACGGGACGATCATGGTGTTCTTTGTGCTGACCACGGCGCCGCAGGGCGGGTTTGGAAATTATTTTCTGCCGATCCAGATTGGCGCGCCGGACATGGCGTTTCCAGTGCTGAATATGTTGTCGTTCTGGACGACGTTCGTCGCATACATCGTGATGCTGTCCTCATTTTTTGTTGTCGGCGGGGCGCCGTTGCATGGATGGACGGGCTACGCACCGTTGAGCGCGTTGCAATCGGCTGGTCCGGGTGAGGGACTTGGCGCAGATTTGTGGATTACCAGCATCGCGATCTTCTGCATTGCTTCGTTGATGGGCGCGTTGAACTTCATCACAACGATCCTCGACATGCGCGCCAAGGGCATGACTTTGATGCGCATGCCTCTAACCTGCTGGTCGTGGTTCATCACGGCAATTCTGGGCTTGTTGGCTTTTGGCGTGCTGCTCTCGGCCGGAATTCTTTTGTTGCTTGATCGCAACGCCGGCACCAGCTTCTTCGTTCCGCTCGGAACCATCAACGGCGTTCTTACCGGGCACAAAGGCGGATCGCCGCTGCTGTGGCAGCATCTGTTCTGGTTCTTTGGGCACCCCGAAGTTTACATTGCGATTCTGCCGGGCATGGGCGTGGCGTCGCAGTTGCTTTCGACGTTTTCACGCAAGCCGATTTTTGGTTATAAAGCGATGGTCTATGCCATGCTCGCCATCGGGCTGCTGGGGTTCATGGTTTGGGGCCACCACATGTTCATGAGTGGCATGAGCCCGTACACGGCTTTTGCCTTCTCGGTGATGACGATGGCGATTGGAGTCCCGTCGGCGATCAAGACATTCAACTGGCTGGGAACGCTCTGGCGCGGGCGGATTCGATTGCAGTCGCCAATGTTCTTTGCTATCGGTTTTGTGTCTTTGTTTGTGTCCGGCGGATTGAGCGGGCCATTCCTCGCGCAGCCGGTGCTCGATATTCAGTTGCACGACACGTGGTTTGTGCCGGCGCACTTTCACCTGATCATGGGCGTCGCGGCGATCTTCGGGATCTTCGGCGCGACCTATTATTGGTTCCCCAAGATGTTTGGCCGCATGATGAGCGAGCGGCTGGCGCGCTGGCATTTCTGGGTGACTTTCATCGGCACGTATGCGATCTTCATGCCCATGCATTATCTCGGCATGGCGGGCCATCCGCGGCGATATTCGAGCCTGATGGAGGTTGCTTACCTGCACCCGCTGATTCCGCTGCAGAAATTCATCACTTACGCGGCGATCATTACTATTGCCGGGCAGTTCATCTTTGTTTACAACCTTTTTGCCAGCATGATCGGCGGAAAAAAAGCTTCTGACAATCCGTGGGAAGCGACGACGCTGGAGTGGATTACGGCCACGCCACCGCCGCACGATAATTTTGGCGGGCACACGCCGGTGGTTCACAATGGGCCTTACGAATACAGCGTGCCGGGCGCGCCGCGTGATTACGTGATGCAGACCGATCCGGCAACTGTGCCGACGCATTAGTTAAAGATATGGCAACGTTTGCTCCCACAGCGCCAGCGAAATTTCCCAAAGCCTCAAGAGGCGATCGCGGAAGTTTGCCTCCCGGCGCTGGTGGAGGCGGCGATGATCGAGGCCGGGGGCCGGATTCGCCCAGCCCCGCAGCTCGTTTGCGGCGGGCCCGGCTTGGATTGGCTGTCGCGCTGACGCCGATCATCATGTTGTTCGTCTCATTTACCAGCGCGTACGTGGTACGCAAGGGACTGCCTACACTTGATCCCAAGACGAACGCGATGGTTCACGACTGGTTTCCGGTCGAGTTGCCCATGACGCTGTTTCTGATCAACACCGGGGTGCTGCTGGTCAGCAGTGTGACCATCGAAATGGCTCGAAGGCGGCTGAATCGCCAGGCGGTGCTCGAGAACATCGATTCGATTCCCGGGGTTTCGCTTGGCAAAGAAAGCAAAATCCCGTGGCTGGGCCTGACGATTTTGCTGGGCTGCGGTTTCTTGACAGGACAATGGCTGGCATGGCGCAATCTGGCGGATCATGGAATTTTCGTTGCAACCGCGCCCAGCAGTTCTTTTATTTATCTGCTGACGGGTGCGCACGCGGCGCATTTGCTGGGTGGTGTCATTGCCCTGCTGGCGGCCGGTGCGTTCGCGCTGCTGCATCACCCGCTGCAGTCGCAACGAATTTGGGTTGATGTCACGGCATGGTATTGGCATTTTATGGCCGTGCTGTGGATTTACATTCTGGCGCTGCTCGCGTTCGCCCACTAGCGAACCGGCACTGCCGAACAAGGAGAATTGCGCATGGCGCACGCTGTTGTGCCGCACGACGCTGCCGCGGAATACGAGCCGTCGTTATTTGGCACCTATTCGAAGAAAATCGGGATGTGGCTGTTTCTGCTCTCCGATTCCTTAACCTTCGGCGCGCTGCTCTACGCCTATAGTTACGGCCGTATTTCGATTCCAAACTGGCCGACTCCGTTTCACTCGGCCAGCATCGCAAACGCGACCGTCATGACGGCGTTCCTGTTGACGAGTTCCCTGACCATGGTTCTCGCGGTAGCTGCGTCGGCAAAGGGAAATGTCGCCAAAGAACGGCTCTTTATTCTGGCGACCATGGCTTGTGGCATCGGGTTCATCATTTTGCACGCCATGGAGTGGACGAAGCTGATCGGCGAAGGTCTGCGTCTACCAGTCTTTCCCGCGATGCCGGGGCAGGAGACGGCAGGTGAGATGGTCAATGTCTCGAAGGCCGTTCCGCAGTTCGCCGCGACTTTCTTTGGACTAACCGGCATGCACATGCTGCACGTTACGCTCGGCGTGGTTTATCTGGGAGTGATTGCGTTGCGAAAGAAGTTCATCCCGATCCTGCTGGCTTGCTGGCTGGCTGCATGGTTGCTGACGCCCGCTTACAGCCCGTTTCACTATGGCGCGCACGTTCTATTGATCTGCGCCATTGTGATCTCGATTATTCTGTGGCTGAAACCCAAGGTTTATGACGCCTCGGATGTTGAAGTTGCCGGACTGTACTGGCACTTCGTCGACCTAGTGTGGATGTTCATCTTCCCCCTGGTGTATCTGATGTCGACCAAGATCGTTTAATTGACGACTGTTTAGGAGTTAAGTAATGGATGCCGCTCAATTAGAAATTCAGGAACGTGTGGCGGAAGAACAGACGCACCATGGCACCGGCGTATTCTATTGGGTGTGGGGCGTACTGCTGGTGTTGACCGCGATCGAAGTCTATCTCGGTTACCAGAACATGGAACCGAAGAAGATGCTGACCATGCTGATGGGCCTTTCGATCGTAAAAGCCACGCTGATCATCGGATATTTCATGCACATGAAGTATGAAATCTCGCGCATGAAGTGGATGACCATGTGCTCGCTGGTGTTTTGCCTGGCCATGATGATGGTTTTCTTCCCGGATGCGCTGCGGATCATCTCTCTCGGGGTGCATTAAATCGAAGTGAAGCTCCCAGCCCAAATTCGTGTTGGTGTAGTTGCCGGGCTGCTGCTTTTGGCGTCATCTTCGGCCTTCGCGCAGGGCTGCGTGATGTGCTACTCGACGGCCGCGGCATCTCCCAAGGAAGCTCAACGCGTCATCAGCCGCGCGGTTATTCTGCTGCTTGTGCCGCCAGTCGGAATGATGACGATCGGTCTTGGTTTGGCCTTCCGTTACGGCCGCAAGCGTGACCTTGAGCAAGAGCGCGATTCTGATTAGTTCCCTTCTCCACGCACCTGAGCGCGGGTTTGTTATCATCGAATTTCGCAAGAATTCCTATTCCTGGAGACATTTATGAGTGAAATGCCCAGCATCACCGCTGGTCCGCGCCGTGACGAAGACATCGCTCTCGATCTGATGAAATTCGTAGCCATGACCACTGGCTACGGGCGAACCGGCACATCCAGCGTGGGCTTTCAAGGCAGCGCCGCAGCGGCCAAGCCTGAGGAATACGCCGACCATCTGCTTGAACTCTACGGAAAGTGCCTGCGCTCGGTAAAAGGCGGGAAATAGAGGCAGAAAAGGTTAAGCCGCAACCGGCAGACTGCGGCTTAACCCAGGCCTGTAGAAACTAACGCCGGCGCGACTTCTTGGCTGGCTTTTTCTTGGCCGATTTTTTCTTGGTCGCCTTTTTCTTGGGTGCAGCCTTTTTCTTGGCGGGCTTCTTTTTCACCGGCTTTTTCTTGGCTGCTTTTTTCTTGGCCGCAGGCTTGGCTTTCTTAGCTACTTGCTTCGCCGGCTTCGGCTGCGATGGAGGCGCACTCGGCCGCGGAGCCATGATCGGTTCCACTTCCTCTTCTTCCTCTTCGATCTCAACTATGGTGGAGGACTCTGGCTCTTCTTCCTCTTCGTCTTCGTACTCCTCTTCGAGGGATTCGCCGTAGGAGCCGCTTTCTCCAAATTCATCCATCTCGTCATCTCGTAAGTAGAGGGTTTCGTAAAACGTCATTTCTCCTCCTGGTGGTTTTCGCTTAGCACCCGGCGTGCGGCCGTGAACTCAGCGTAATCCAAAAAAATAAAAACACAACTGAAAAAATGCTGCACTCTTCCTGAGAAGGCCGCGATTATAGCACAGGGATTTAAGCGTTCGCAGTAACAGGGAATTTGGTGGAACCGGGGACTCGATCGAGCCCCACGTTTCGACTGTCCGCTGGCAGCTTTTCGGATGGCACTGCTAAACTATTGAAACACCACGTCTGGCGGCAACGGATGCGGAGAGTTGGCCGAGTGGTTGATGGCACCGGTCTTGAAAACCGGCATACGGGAAACCGTATCGGGGGTTCGAATCCCTCACTCTCCGCCACTAAATCACGACACTAACGGTCTATTTGAACATGGCGAGCCCGCCGCAAGCGGTTGGCTGGACTGTCGCGGTGGGTATGGGGCAATTCGCGCTACCGGGCTCGTAGCCCTGAGCTCCGCCGCCAACGAATATCTTGCCGTCTACAACGGTTGGCACAACAAATTTAATCGCGGCTGGAGCGCCGGGATTGGTGTTGTTGTAAGCGGTGGTATCCCAAAGCTCGGCGCCTAGAGAGTTGTCTTTGGGGAGCGCCTTGTACGCGTAGAGAATCGCAGGACCCGATTTCACGCCGATCTTGCCGATGCGGCTGGTGTCGAGCGCCCACACGATCGCGTTGTCCAGATCGCTCTCGGCTTTGTCCCAGGTAACGTCCGGAGCTGCGCCGGGATAGCCGAACAAATGGCCTGAGACCGGGGTTGCGGCCTGGGTGTTGAAAAGGCCGACTCCGCTCTGGTTCGTCAGTTTGTAGGCGCGCAGGACATCTTTGTCTCCGGCAACGTACAGGTAGTTGTAATTGACAGTGCCTTGCTGCCCGGCCAGAAACGCTGGCGCGCCCCAAACGCCGAGCGAATTGTCGTCTGCGTTGGCCAGATCGATAGCCAGAAAACACTGTGCGACGGTTCCTGCTGCCGGTGCGGTTCCGGTCGTGCATGCCCATTCGCCCACATCCTTGTTGTGGGCATCAATATGTCCCATGTTCGAGGAGAAGACGTTGTAAAGCATTCCCTCTTTGCCGCCGGTCACGATCTGCGGATTGGTGAGGCCAAACGTCGGCTTGAGCAGAACCACTCCGCCTGACGACAGGTCCCAATCACCTTTGAGAAAATCCCGCTGGCAGTATTGATGCGTGTTGTCCCACGAGCATGGGCTTGCACAAGTCGAAGGGTTCGGATTGGTGCAGGCAACGTATTGTTTACCTTTATTGAGCGCATCATAATCCGGCGGCGAGTAAAAATCCTGCAATCCGTTATTGCTGAGCCGCAACACGCTATTGCTGTACTCTCCGGCGCCTTGCGTGGTGTCGCCGCCATTGCCGGTGGAGAGATAAATGTTTCCACTCTTATCTACCGCGGGAGCGGCGCCGCTCATCCATATTCCGCTCTCGCATGGTTGCTTGGTGCAGGTCGCTGCATCGTTGAAGATGGTTTGGTTCGAGAACTTCAGCGTGTTGTAGTTGTAGGTGAAACCCATGGCAATTCCGGAGTATGGCTTTATATCGCAATGCGATCCCCAAGCCACCCAAACCTTCACCACACCACTTCCCTCAGGCGCCAATGCCAAACCTGGTCTTTGGCTGTTAGAGAGCGGATTGAACGCGGGCACATTTTTCTTTGCGAATGCGGAGTCCAAAATCACTGGACTGCCGGGGATTTCCTGCAGCGTATCGGCGTACAACCCGTGCAATTTTTGCCGATAGCTCTTGTTGCCGTCGCCGTCGATGTCTTCATGTTTGGAGACGACATACAGAACTGGTGGTGTAACCGATACGTCGATCACTGGAGTTCCGGTGATTCCGACCTCCGGCACTACGGTGTTGCACGCGCTAAGCAAATCGGTGTAAGGCACCGCAATCTCGGTGTATCCCGAGCCAAGGTCAGACGCGTTGTTCAAGTTGACATGGGCCAGCACGGTTCCGCTGCTTGAGTTCGAATCGGAATCGAACGAGTAGACGCTATTGTTCTGTGTGCCGACCAGCACCACGTTCTTGGCAACGCCGTTAATCTCAAACTGATGGAGGTATAGCGGCTGATTGTAGATCTCGCCGTCCACCGTCGCCAGCCATTGCGGCAGAGGGTGGTTGGTCGAGCTAAGAGTCGAGGCTTTCAACACTCTCTCGTTGGGATTTACGCCATCGCGGTTATTGTCATTGTGGTAACTCAGGACGCAGGGAGTCGCCGAACCGCAGTATTTTTGTCCGATGATAATGCGGGAATTCGAATTTGCGGCACTGGATGGAACCGCAGTTTGATCGGTAGACGGCGCGGCTGACTGCGAGAGCGGCTTCGCCGCCCCGTCTTTATCGGACGCGCTTGAGGAAGCTGTCAGCGACGTAATGGTAAGGAGAATGAGGACGAAAGCGTGAATAGGGGATTTCATATTTCACTCCGATCATTGAACAGGTTATTGCAGCAGCCCGTAAACGTGGACTGAGCCGTTTGCGGGTACGTAAACGCGCCCATTGGCAACTGTAGGGTCACATCTTTTTACAGAGGAGCTGCCGACCGAGTCGCGCGACGGCTTCTGGGTTGTATCGTAGTACTCCTGCGTCAGATCGTTGGCGTTAAACGCTCGTAATGCCGGGGTTTCGAACTGCAGCACCCAGACGATGCCGTTTGTCGAACCATTTGCCGAGATGATGGGCGCCGGCCCCCGCAACTGAATCGTTCCCGTCGAGGTCGGAGTGGTCGACAGTACTCCGTTGGTTAGACTGAACATCTTGGGATAATCGTACTCCCCAAAGATGTAGACATTGTTCTGAAAGTAGCTAGCGGTATTCCAAAGCCCGTAAAAAGGCTGGGTCTTCGGAATGGACGGACGGATCTGACCCGTAATGTATTGCAGGATATTGTTGTCGTTGGGATTGTAGCCGCCAAGATCGTCACGGTTCATCACGTAGATGTTTCCGTCCTTTCCGCCGCCGATCATGATATGCGGGTACGATCCTTGCTGATCAGGCAACAGCAGAATTCCTCCGGAAGAAATGTCCCAGTCCTGCTGATTAAGAAGATGGTAATTCGTTGGAGTAAATGAGTCGTACAATATCAAGCTGCCATTGCTCTCGGTGAGCTTCAGCACCGACGAGCCAAAATCGCTGACGTTGTCAAAGCTGCCGTTTCCGGTCTGCACATAGAGATTGCCGTCCGCATCTGCCGCAAGACCGGCGCCCATCTGCCAGATGCCGCCCTCACCGCCGTTTGGCGTGTCGTTGTAGGTGTAGGTCAGCGCCAAGGTTTGCGAATCAAAGCCAAGCACCCAGCCGTGGTACGGCTGACTGTCCTCAATCGATCCTGCGGCCATGTAAACCATGCTGTCCTGGTCCTGCGCCGACTGCGAAAGCAGCAGGCCAGGCCGTGAGTTCTCCCAGCGCGGATCAAAAGCGATAGTGCCGTTGACGCTGCCTTCGCCGGTTCCTGGGACCGAAGCCTGCACGACAACCGGTCCGCCGAATTTCTCTTCGCCCGTGGTGATGTCGAGCGCGTGCATGCGGTGGACGAACGTCCCCGTGCACTGGGCAGTCGAATTCTCCAGAGTGCGCACTTCCACATACATGGTATTGGTGGTCGGATCAATCACCGGCGTCGGTCCAATGCCCCACAGACCGGTTGTGTCCAGGCAAGCACCTGGAACTGGGACCACGGTCGGAGACTCAATGAAACTGTCATACCAGAGCGGGCCAGAGACTTTTCCATCGGCATCGTAGGCATACACGCTGTTGTTGTTGGTCGCCAGAAAAACCACGTTGTGATATCCCGCGGCGCCGTTCAGCGGCGCCGGCATGTTCAGGTTCGCGACATACAGCGGTTGGGCGGAGATTCCGGCGTCGATGGGAAAGGAGAACAACTTCCCGAAGGTATTGGCATTGACGTTGGCGGGGGTCAAAATCGTTTCTTGAAGATTTTGCCCGCTGCGGCTATTGTCGTTTTTGTTGGTGTAGAGACCGGAATAGGCGGTCAAATATAAACTGGCCACTCCGTTCACGCTTGTATTCGCCTGGCTTACAGCCTTAACGGTGTGACCGCCGATCACAAAGTTTGCGGGCGGGGTATACAGACCGCTCGTGCTGATAAAACCTACGGTCTTGCTTCCCCCCTGGCGTCCGTCGACATACCAGGTGACTGCGGTATTGCCGGTGCCTGTGACTGTGGCCGTAAATTGCTGCGTGACCATCGAAGTTACTGGTGCATGTAACGGATGCACGACCACTTTTATTCCCGATTGGCCCATTGCTGTTGAAAGGGCCACACCAAAGATGAAAAAAAGACACCGCAAGATGTGATTGGCTGGCTTCACACCATCCTCCAAGTCATCGAAAATGCCACAGTGCAAGCGAACGGAATTTGCGTTTCAAAAACGAGAGGGAGGAACTACACGAACTAAGCTGAAGCGATTATCCACTGGCCTGGTAACCAGTGTCAAGTTACCTGTCGGAAGCGTCATTTGCCTTACTTCCCGCCCCCACAGCGGGTTTCGGGAAGGACGATGACCGGACGTAGTAGGCCGTCCATGCCTGCCGCCAAAGCCCTTAAACTGTGAATCTCATTCGATCCTCAGTTACTGCAGAAGGCCATAGACGTAAACGAATTTCTCTGCAGGTACGTAAACCCGTCCGTTCGCAACTGTAGGATCTGCACGCTTCACCGTCGTGTTTCCCAGCGAATCACGTGACGGATTCTGGTTGGTATCGTAATACTCCTGTGTCAGGTCATTCGCAGCGAATGCTCGCAACGCAGGAGTTTCGAACTGCAATATCCATACGATCGGGTTCGAAGTCCCATTAGCCGAGATGATCGGCGCGGGTCCGCGCATCTGAATTGTCCCAGTCGACGTTGGTTCGCTTGACAGCACACCCTTGGTCAGACTGAACATCTTGGGATAGTCATACTCACCGAAAATATAGACGTTATTCTTAAAGTAGCTGGCAGTATTCCAGATTCCGTAATAAGGCTGGGTTTTCGGAACCGATGGCCGAATCTGCCCGGTGACGTATTGCAGGATGTTGTTGTTCTTTTCGTTGTAGCCGCCAAGGTTGTCGCGGTTCATCACATAGATGTTGCCGTCCTTGCCGCCGCCGATCATGATGTGCGGATAAGGTCCTTTTTGATCCGGCAACAGCAGAATGCCGCCCGAAGAGATGTCCCAGTCCTGCTGATTAAGCAGCTCATAATTAGTCGGAGTGAAGGAATCGTAAAGAATGAGGCTGCCATTGCTTTGAGTGAGCTTCAACACCGACGAGCCAAAATCATCCACGTTATCGAAGGTGCCGTTTCCGGTTTGCACGTAGAGGTTGCCCTCCGAGTCGGCGGAAAGCCCGGCTCCCATCTGCCAAATTCCGCCACCGCCGCCGTCTGCCGTGTCGTTGTAAGTGTATTTCAGCGCCAGCGTCTGCGAATCGAAACCCAGGACCCAGCCGTGGTATGGCTCGGTGTCCGAAATTGAGCCGGCCGCCATGTAAACCACACTGTTCTGGTCCTGCGCCGACTGCGAGAGCAACAAACCGGGCCGTGAATTTTCCCACCGCGGATCAAAAGAAACGGTCCCACTCACGCTTCCCTCGCCGGTACCAGGCACTGATGCTTGAATCACGGCGGGGCCGCCGAATTTTTCGTCGCCCGTAGTAATGTCCAAAGCGTGCAGTCGCTGCACGTACGTCCCAGTGCACTGGCTGGTCGTATCTTCCAGCGTGCGCACTTCCACGTAGATGGTGTTGGTCGTCGGATCGATGACCGGCGTCGGCCCGATGCCCCACTGGCCGCTTGAATCAAGGCACGTTCCCGGCACCGGCACCACCGACGGAGCGTCAATGAAACTGTCATGCCATAGCGGCCCGGCCGGCACTTTTCCGTCGGCGTCGTAGGCGTAGACGCTGTCATTCACTGTCGCTACAAACACTACATTGTGATAACCCGCAGCCCCGTTAAGAGGAGACGGCATGTTGAGGTTGGCGACGTAAAGCGGCTGGGCAGAGACTGGGGCGTCAATCGGAAATGAAAACAGCTTTCCAAAGCTGCCGACGTTTACATTTGCCGGAGTCAGAACCGTCTCTTCTGTATTCTGTCCGGAGCGGTTGTTGTCATTTTTGTTGGTATACAGCCCGGCATAACTCACCAGATATGCCGTGGCTTTGCCGGAAACGCTCGGCTCCGCCCTGCTTACCGCCCGTATGTAATAGTGCTGGCCGGTTTTGAACGTGGCTGGCGGCGTATACAAACCTGCAGCAGTGATCGTCCCCACCGTGTTGTTACCGCCTTTGACCCCCTCCACGTACCACGTCACCTTCTGATTTGAACTACCCATTACTGTGGCCGTGAATTGCTGCGTGACCATCGACGTCACAGGCGCGTTCAGGGGATGCACAGCCACTGTGACGTCCGCGTCACCGGCTTTAGCCACAGAACCCAACCCTATGATTGCGAAAAGCAGACCTATACACCAAATACGACAAGTTGAACCCTTCACGCGATCCTCCTAGCAGGCGGAGCTACCCAAACTCAGCCACAAACCTCGGCATTGAAGAACTTCGGCGGCTATAAAACCAGAGGGGACAGCCCACACCACAGACTGCGCGAAATTATCTACGGGTTGGAAGCCATTGTCAAGATTGAGCTATAGAGAGCTTGACATCCTCGCTGGCTCGATCACTCCCCGTGCGGGCCAGAGCATGCGCCAATCTCCTGGAGTGAAGTCACATTGATTCGAAGGCTCCCCGGGTCCTTGATGAGTACGCCCTTGACCGCGACTTGCTTGCCCCGGTGTTGCTCGGGCTGAAAAATTCCTATTCCCAGTAAGTGATAACGCTCTTTACCTGAAGCTTTGCTCTTGGCCGTATTCAGAGCGGACGAAGTCGTTGCCTGGCTTTCAGATATGGCAGGTTCGCTGGCATTCACGACTGACCATCCCGCGCCAGAAGTACCCGTCAAACAACCGACCACTTCGCCGATCTCCAACCGCTTGTCCGTTGCTTTCATAGCCTGGCCTGAGTCCCGCTTCGATGGATCTTCATCATCAAAGCTCACCTGAATAAATGGCGTGAACATCTCATCCCAACTCTGGTTTTGATCGCGAAAGTAAACTTCTTTTTCCGGTGCCGGATTGTGCATGTTCATTGTGGAATTGTCATAGTGCGCTGTCACCACCAGCTTGCTTCCAGCGGGAAGTTTGATCGGCGTTTCCGGCTCATACGCCATCTGCCACCGATGATCATATTGCGGCACAGTCAATAACGTTTCTTCGTGGCCGTCGGGATACACAGCGGTGTAAGTAAAATCCTTGGCCCTGTGATGCGCGTGCGGTTGCATCTGATAGATGGTCACCGCCTCCGGATAAGCCGTTATTCCTACGAGTTCATAATTTTCAGCTCCCGGTGGAATGGGCGGAATCGCCACGTGCGTTCCTTCCGCCTTTACTCCCGGCGCATCGTTTACCAACTCCTTGCCATTCGCCAGAATAACTTCACCTGCGCCGTTCACTCGAAACAACTGATGCTTTGGACTTCCCTGCTCGAACCAAAATGCAATTCTCGATCGGTCGATCTCCGGCTTGTCGGTGGTTTCGTAGTGGATGTTGAAGATCAGATACACATTGTCGCCACCGCGCAGCAACTTCGAGCTGCCGTCGGGATACATTTCCAGGGCGCTTCCCGGCGTGTATATGCCGAGCATATCGGTGAGCTTGAGCGGCGGAGGCGTAACGACAGCCGGCGTGGTGCGAGTTCCAGTGCTCTGAACTCCCATCTGCCTTTCGAGCGCCGCGACGCGATCGATGTCCGCCGGAGTCATGCCATTTGGCAGTTCGACTTCCGTCAGTGCCATGTGGTGCACTACCGCCGGATTGCTCGGCAACGTTTGGCTGGCCGCTATCCAATGGTCGTCAGCGAACGGCACTTTCACCATTACCCTCACGTATGGAAGCTCTTGTTTCGCCGGCAGATGCACGTCGCCGGGTAATGAGATGACAAAGTCCGGGTCCCGTCCCTGCGGGTGCATCCACCCGCCTTTCGACTTGGGCATTGCCGGCAGATCGGCGTCGTCGCCTTTTGGGGCGCCGGCATTGACCCACGCCACGATCATGTCAATATCCTTCTGGCTCAGGCGCGCATCATTACGGAACTTCACGCTCTTCGCCGGATCGGCTGGCCAGGGCGGCATTTGGCGGGAGACCACCTTTTCTTTGATCTTGTCGGCGCGCTCTTGCGCGGCTTCATAAGAGGTCAACGGCACGCGATAGGCAATGCCGTCCGGTTCGTGACACCGCAAACAATTCTTAGACAGTATCGGTGCCACATCGTGCGTGAAGGTCGGCACGTTAACAAGCGCTGCAACGTGCGCCGTTGTGACCAGAAACGTGACGGCTAGCATCACGCCACCGGTACTGCTGCGGTCCCGCAGCCATCCGCGTCGTTGAGGAGTTTTGTATTCGAGCATTGGCTCGCGACAGCGCGTGTCCAGAATACCAGTACCTCGTGAACATCCAACCGAAGAACCTGCCTATATACAAAACTCAAAGTCGCTTGCGACAGGCAGCGTTTTTTGCGCAGGGGACGAGCGATTCCTCGAAAAAGAAGTAAGATGAGCTTTCCGATTCATGTTTACCGACGCTCCTCCCCGCAAGGCAAACAGGGATTCCTTCCTTGAAAGCGACCGGATCAAAACGCTCGATCCACCTTCGAATACGCAAGTGCGGGAGATTGCCCAACATCTGGAATCCGCCATGAAAGCGGATAGGATTCGGGATGTTCGCAGCACGTGTGTCGCTTTCCTGGGCACGGCGGCGAAATTCTACGAGGTCCCGCACTGTGGAGTTCGAGTCCTTGCCGCAAGGCCTTTACGATCTCGCGAGTACGTGACTTTCGAATTGTTCGGCGACTACACTCCGGAATCCATGCTGATCCGGGTGTGGATGCGGACGGCGGTCCGTAAAGACGTGACATCGTTCGGCACTTTTCTCAGTACCCTGTGCCACGAGTTCTGCCACCATCTGGATTTCACCAAGTTTGGCTTCGCGGACTCGTGGCATACGCGCGGATTCTATGAGCGAGCCGCTGTCCTCTACCATCACGCGAGGGGTACCCAGCTCAAAAAGCTGGCCTGGGTGGCGATTCCCGGTGGACGCTGGCGCATCGATTGGCAACGCACGAATCGGAGCGCGTAAGGTCGACGAGCACGGATTTCGTTGTTTGACGGCATTCGCCAGCGGGCCGAGTTTTCGGATTTGAGACAATCGGCTATCCGCTGCCAACAGGACTTCTGGATCACTACGAACGGGCTCATGCCGCGCTAAGTTCGGTTCATTAGCCGTCGCCGATTACTGCAGGGACAAGAGATGTAGGCCGAAAACCAGAATGCAGCAGGCCAGTGTGAGATTCGTCGCAAATCGAGCCTTGCGCGCGCCGGCAACGTAGATCATCAACAGCAAGGACACGACGACTAGTTCCAGCCACCAATACCGCGTCGCGGCCAGCCATTTCGTTTGGCCGAAGTCCCATGCGTTCCACCCGAGATGAGCAGATGAATGCGGGAAAACCGCGAGGTTTTTGGGGTGGATCGGCAGGTCGAGCAGAAAGTGGGATAAGACAGCTAACCAGGTCGCGAGGACGACGACAAACCCTTTTCGCCAGAAGAAAACTGCGAACAGGCTCGCCGACAACAAAACCATCGCCAGCGAATGCGACCAGTCATCAAAAAATGCCGACCCCTGCGACGGTTCGACGCCCGCAAGACCGAGCGTGATCCAAACAAAGTCTGGTAAAAATGCTCCCGCCATCAATGCCCAGGTCGGGGCTTTCGAAACACGGCCTTTTATGGCCAGCGCGGCGGCAAAGTGAGCGGCGTACATTCAGTGACCCTTTTTACTGAGATTGATCAGCGAAAGAATTGCTGCCGGAATTGCGATAAGCAAGACCTGGACAACGGCGTCGTGAGTGCTCATTGTGTATAACCTGATAGATAAACTTTAATAGGTTATATAATAAACTGTAAAAATGATCGATGCGCAGGTCGGCATTGTAGAATCAATGGGAACACTCGCCATGGGCTGCAGATCCAAGAGCCGGTTCGTGGCAGGTTCCATGACTACGCTTTTGATTTGTCACCTCTTCCTGCCCACGAAACTGTTTTCGGAAACTCAGGCTTCAGGAGAGCCACGGACGGTTCCGATTACCATCGGCCAGTCCGTGGTTGCATTGAACCCATGGAGATTCCATACCGGCGACGATGTGCGATGGGCCGACCCCGATTTCGAGGATGCCGATTGGGAGACCGTCGATCTGACCCCATCGGCAGGCGCTCATGACGCCGATTTGGGCCTTACTGGTTATGTGCCCGGCTGGGCCGCCGGTAAGCATTCCGGTTATTCGGGCTACGCGTGGTATCGCATGCGAATTTCAGTAACCGCGCCTGAGGGCGCAATGCTGGCACTGGCTGGACCGCCGGACGTCGACGATGCATACCAGATTTTCTTCAACGGACAATTGTTGGGAGGGATCGGCGACTTTTCAGGCGCATCTCCAATCGCCTACGCGACTCAGCCACGCATGTTTCCCCTGCCGAAGAGTTCTGAAGCTTCGCCTGGTCCGGCTGTCGTAGCGTTTCGAGTTTGGATGTCGCCGAGTTCCCTTTCGTCCGCGCCTGACGTCGGCGGAATTCACATCGCGCCCGTTCTGGGCGAAGCCAGTGCAGTCGAAGCTCGCTATCGCATACAGTGGATTGAATTGATCCGAGGTTACTTTCTGGAAATCCTACAGGCGTTGATCTTTGCAGCTTTAGCAACCATGTCTTGCAGTTTGCTCTTCCTCGATCCCTCGAACAGAGCCTATGTCTGGCTTGGCATCGCGCTGTTGGCAACCGGGGCAGCTCGGGCCAACCTCGCCCTAGCTTCCTGGACGCAATGGGAAAGCGCGAGGACATTCGATGTAATCCAAAACGGGTTGCTAATACCGGGGATGTTGGGAACGTGGACAATGACGTGGTATCACTGGTTGCCGCTCGATGCCAGGTGGGTGCGGAAGGCAATCATCTTACTGACGGCATCGTACTCCGTCTCGCAGATCGCCCACGCCTTAAGGCCAACTACACTTCCCAACGTGAGCGAAAACGCAGTAGAGATAGCTTTTTCGTGCATGAGATTGTCATTTCTGGCTCTGACGACTGTGGTGGTTTATCTAGGCATCGAGAGAAAGACGAACATCTGGCCCGCCTTGCCGGCTATCGCCCTGATCTCGATCGGCCTTTTCGCGCCGGAGCTGTCGTTTCTGGGCATCCCCGGAATTTGGTTTGCCTTTGGAACCGGGGTTTCGCGGACGCAGTTCGCCTATGCGGCATTCGACGTAGCGATGTTCTTGCTGTTATTGCGCCGTCTGCGGCAATACGCCCAAAGGTGTGCCTTCGGCGCACGGTTCAAGCCGGCTTGATTCGTGTTTGAATGGTGGTTCCGCGATCACAAAAAGAAAAGCGGCATGAAAAAACCTTCGACCCAGGATTTCCAGTTCGTCGCCGGCAATCTGGCCCTGGATTTTGTGAATACCGTGGGCAATCGGCTGGGCACGTCCCGCGATTACTTGAGCACCCTCGCAGAACTGAACCGGTGGGCTCGCCTTGCAACGCTTCTTCCTCAGCGCCCGTCTTTGACGTTGAACACGCGTCAACTCGAGAAAATTCGCTGTATCCGCGAGGAGTTATATCGGCTATTTCTGCCTCTCGCTTCCAGTTCACGGCTCCCGGCCGCCAGTCTGGCAAAGCTGAACGAACGTTTTGCGAGAGTTGCCCATAAACGGCAATTACGGAGCGAGAAAAACGGTGTCGTGTGGATCTGGGATACACGGACTGACGATGCTGATTACATTCTGGCGCCGGTTCTTTTGAGTTCCACCACGCTTCTTGCGGAGCATTTGTTCCCGAAAATCCGTCAATGTCAGGGCGATACCTGCGGATGGCTTTTTCTCGATCGGTCACCGTCCGGCCACAGGCGCTGGTGTAGCATGTCCGATTGCGGCAACCGGGCCAAAGCCAGCCGGCACTACCGGAACAATAAAGGCCGCAGTTCCTGAGCTCAAACCCGCTTGCGATTGGTCCCCTGCCCGGAATTTCGTCACTTGTGCAAAAAGTTGCAAGTTTGGGCAGAACATTCATCGGTCCAGCAACGATTTCTACGCCAACCGTTGACATGCGCTCCAGGAAACGCCACAATGGTGCGTCCAGTGCGGCGTTCGCGAAGTTGGACCGCACCAGGCCTTCCCCCTATCCGTAGCGTCGTTAGTTGTCCAGAAAGAGCTGCGTACGCGGTGTGCTCTCGCGCGCACAATCGCCACCGGCGGCATTCCACAGGAGGATTATGAAAGTAAGAATCGAAAAACTAATACTGGCCGCGATCGTTGCTCTGATGATGATTGCCGCAAGTTCGGCTGCGATGGCCCAAGGTTGCCCGGCCTCGCCAAACTACAGTCCGGATTTTTCCGCTAACCAGAGCTGTGTCACCCTCAACAACAATGGCGACACGGGCTATCCCGGCTTTTATCCGTCAGTCGCGGGCTCGACAACTGTTCTACGGCTCACGCCCAACTCAACTTTCACGGCGGGATCCGCATGGTACAACACGCAGCAAGCGGTCAGCGGCGCTTTCTCCACCACATTTACATTTCAGCTCAGCGGTGGCAACACGCCTGACAGTCCTGCCGACGGAATCGCCTTCCTCATCCAAAATTCATCGACTTCAGCTTTGGGTCCTGACGGCTGTGGAATCGGATTCGGCGATTCGAGCAGCGGCTGCACACCGGCTAGCGGAGGGATCCCGAACAGCCTGGCGGTTGAATTCAACACCTATTTCAACTCTGGCATCGACCCCAACGCCAACGATGTGACCATCCAAAATTGCTCTGGGACGGGGCCGAACAGCGTCGATCCAAGCTGCTCGATCGCGGTCAATTCCAACCTTCCCGATACCATGGCTGATGGCAACGTGCACACCGTAACCATCAACTACTCAGGCCCGAGCACGAAGTTGCTCGACGTCATCCTCGATAACGTCGATCTGTTCCCTGGCGGTTTGGTCTTCGACCTCACCACCCTCGGTCTCAACAGCGGGAACGCGTGGGTTGGATTTACCGCTTCAACCGGCGGCGGCGACGATAACCAGGACATCTTGAGCTGGACCTTCACCCCGGGCGGTCAAGCGGCTGTCGTCACCACAACTTCCCAAGCGAATCTGAACTATCCGAATTCATCTGGGAACAATGTTTACTCATACACCGGCCAATTGACTCAGCCGTATTCAACGCCTGTATTGCAAGTCACGCCAATTCTGATGACCCAGCAGGCTTGCGACAAACTAGTTCAGGCAAACTTCTGGCCGGCACACTGCTTCGTCTATGCAAACGCTGAGAACACCGGTATGGACGCGGCTGTAATGTTCTCCGTGACCTGCCCGAATTCTCCGGGCGGCAGCTGCGGCTCGAACACCGAACAGGATTTCTTCGCCGAACTCGGTACCGTTTTTGAGTTCCAGCAATCGGAGAATCCGTGGTTCGTCTATCCGGGAATCTTTGGCCTGCTGAATCCATTCCCCGGTTGGCTCAAGGGTGCTGGACCTAATCCGGCGCAGCCGTGCGTGCCACCAGCCAGTGGTCCGCTGTTTCAGAGCAACCAGATCGATTCATTCTTTATCGACAACGCAACCACCAAAGGCCACAGCGGCGGGACCGGTTCATGCTGGGTGGCAACCTACGATACTCCGGGCGAGCTTTGGCCTGGAATCAAAATCACCTCGCCTCAACCTACGATTTACAAGCTGAATCAACAGGTGACGGCGAGCTACGCTTGCAACAATCCCGTCACTTCGAAACCGACGAGCAGCCCGGTCGGCCCATACCTCACCGCAGCTTCCTGCTCGCAGTCATCGGGCAACCAGACCCAGTGCCAACAGACCGCAAGTGGACTTAGCTGCACCGGTACGGTCGACACGACTACAACCGGATTGCACTCGTTCGCGGTGACCGCCATCGACTCTGGCGCGAACCAGAACATACAAGAGCTGTTCTATTTGGTGAAGTAAGCGGTTGCTGCAATTACACAAATGACAAAGGCGCCGCCAAATGCGGCGCCTCTTTTTTTTCGGATGAAAATCGCCTCAGCCCTTTGCTTGCGTGGCCTTCGTGGCGTTGTCGTACATCATTTTGAAATCCGACCGGTCGAGCAGTTTCTCAGCTCCCGGATCTTTCTTCATTCCGTCGAGTAAGCGGAGTACCTGCCGGCAGTTCTCTTCGGCGGCGGCGTTGTCTCCCGAATCCTTCGCGATCGTTGCCAGCAGAAAATGCGCCTTCGCGCTCAGCGGTTGCATGCCAAGCTTGTCCGCCAGCAACAACGAACGCTCCAGTTCTTTCCTCGCCTGAGTGTTGTCGCGGCTTTGCATCATCGCTTCCGCCAGCAGGATTGAAGATTCCACCGATATATATTTCTGCCCTTGCTCATCGGCTTTTTGGGTCAACTGCTTCAGGCTGGCGATGGCCTCCGACGTGTGCTTTTGTTCCACCGCAGCTTTCGCCAGATTGGCTTTCGCGATCAGGATCGCATCCGGCTCTTTGCTCGCAGTCGCAGCCCGCAGCGCCTCCGCATACGAAGCTTGCGCCGCTTTGGCATCGCCGCTGTAAAAGTGCAGATCGCCTTCAAAGCCAAGCGCATCTGCGGTCATTTCGTCGCTCTTGCTGTCACGTGCCAGTTTCAACGCATCGTCGAGGTAACTCTTCGCCTCGTCGCCGCGGCCTGCGAGGATCAGCGCCTGCGCCACACCACCCGTCATGCGGGACATCCACGGAGTCTGGTCTTTGATCTCGCGGAAAATCTTGAGCGCATCCTGGCGCGAGTTGATCGCCGCGCCGAATCTCCCTTGATAATCAAACAACGTTCCCAAACCGTACGACTCGATCGCCGCCCCACGCTGGTCGTCGATGCTACGCCGCAAATCGAGCGCCCGCAGATAATATGAAATCGCCTGATCGTACTGGCCCATCTCTGAATAGGTAAAACCGAGATTGTGAACGGCTTCGACAATGTCCTGCGGGACCTTCGATTTTTCGCGCAGTTGCAAGGCTTCCTGAAAATACGTCAACGCGTCTTCGTACTGCCCTTTCTCCGAATAAACGCTGCCAATATTGTTCAGGCAAATCGCCTGCATGCTCTCATTGCCGAGATCCCGCTGCAGTTGCAAAGCTTCTTTGTAGTTCTTCAGCGCCTGATCGTGATCGTTACGATCGTCGAAAAAATTTCCCAGATCGATCAGCGTATCGCCCAACCCTCGCTTGTCGCCGATCTCACGCCGGATCGATAGCGCTTCGTCAAAGTTGTCTGCAGCTTCTTTGTATTTTCCGAGCGACGCCTGAGCATTGGCCATCTCATTCAAACTGAATGCCAAACCACGCTTTTGCCCTATCTGCCGCCAGATCGCAATCGCGTCCTGCTCGTTGCGTAACACTTCCTGCGGCTTATTCAGCATCCGGTACGCAACCGCCATCAAGTGCAGGCTGGTCGCTTTCTGTTCCTGATTGTCGACCTGCGTCGCCAGGCTGTATGCCCGATTCAACGGGTCGAAGCTGCCTTGCGGATTGCCGCTCTTGATCTCAATCCTGCCCAGATTCAAGGTCGCTGCAATGTCTTTCGGATTCGAATTTAGAATCTGCTGGTAGTATTCCCGCGCCTTCGCCAGATCGCCCGAATCCTGGTAAAGCCCGGCCAGCGCGGCTTTCACGTCCGAGTCGTCCGGCGAAACCTTCGCCAGGTTCTGATACGCCTTGATCGCCTCGGGATAATTCTTCACCACCTGCAGTTCGATGGCGGTGATCAAATACTTCTCGGCGGCTGGAAGGTTCTCGCTCAAATCAACTGCTTTCTTCGCCGCTTGTTCGGCTTCGTTGTCGTAACCCAGGCTGCTGTAAACCTGCGCCAAGCGTGAGAACGCCAGCGCGAATGCTGGATCGTCCTTGGTGGCAGCTTCCAAACTCTTCTGCGCCTCTAAATTCTTCCCATCCCGCTGCAATGCCAGTCCCTGGCTGTATTCGCGCATGGCATCGATCGAAGCTGAAGTCGGCTGATACGAACTCGCTTTCAACTCACTCAGCGCGTCCTTTGACAACGCCAGATTCTGCCGGATCGACTCCGCCAACTTATCGAACGCGCCCGGGATCTCCTTCTCACTCGGCGCATCCGCCTTCAACGAGGTCGTACGGTTGTTCTTCAGGTCTTGCAACGTCGCGTCGATGCGGATCTGATCGCCATACCGCGCATACTGCCCGAAAACAACATTGGTGGCATTGCTGAACTCCGCGATCTTCCGGATCATCGTCGGATCGATGGGCGTGTTCGGCGCAATATGCAGATCCTGCAGGATTTGGTGAAGGCGGTCCGGCGAAACCGTGCGCAGCTGCGCCGACTGCCCAACATCCGTGCTCAACATGTCAGCCATGCTCGAACCCAGCCAATCTACGCTGGGATCGCCGGACGCATTTCGAAATGGCAGAATCGCCAGCGAAACCGTTGGCCCGGTCACTGCCGGCACAGAGGAAGAACGCAGACTCAACTTGTCACGAAAAATAAACCCAACCAAAGCCAGAACGATGATCGAAACAATGACCGCAATTTTCGGCCACGGTATGTCTTGGCCCCACGGGCCCACCTGCGGCTCAAAGCTCAGCGTGGCGCCGGCGCGTTTGCCCTGCCATGTTTCCAGATCGGCGAGGAGCTCTTTGGCGGTTTTATAGCGCTGTTCAACATCGCGCTCCAGGCACTTGCTCACAATATTGCTCAACGAACGCGGAACCGTCGCGTCCTGGTCCGTGATTGACGACACTCGCTCTTGCGTGCGCCTGATCAGGCTTGCCAGCATGCTGTCGGCCTTGAACGGCATTTGCCCGGTCAGCATCTCGTAAAAAATAAGTCCGAGCGCAAAAATATCCGACCGCTGGTCCAAAGGCTTGCCCAGAGCCTGTTCCGGCGACATGTACTCCATGGTGCCGACCAGCGCGCCCGATTGCGTCATGCCATCGCCTTCCAGCGTGCGCGCCAGCCCGAAGTCCATCACCAGCACCCGGCCGGTCTGGTCCACCATCACATTCTGCGGCTTCAGATCGCGATGAATCACCTCCACGCCGTGTGCCGCATCCAGTGCCAGGCAAACTTGCTCCATGATCTGCACTGCTTCTTCCGGCGTAAATTTCTTGCGCTCGCGGATGAGGGAACGCAAATCATGGCCCTCGATGAACTCCATGGTGATGAACTTCACTCCATCGCCTTCACCCAGGTCGTAAATGCGGATTACATTTCTGTGCGTCACCCGCTGTGACAGCAGCAACTCTTGCTTGAACCTGTCAATGATCGCCGGATTCCTCGCCAACTCCGGCCGAATCACCTTCAGCGCAACCCAGCGGTCAAGCTCCCGGTCTTTGGCCTTATAGACCGCTCCCATGCCACCCTCGCCGAGGGTCTGCACAATCTCATAGCGCGCAGCGAGTACCGTGCCTTGTTCCAGCACCGGCAGTGGGGCTGCAAATTGGGTCGCGCCGGAAACCGGATCGCTCGGCCTAACAGGAGGCAGCGATGTGGTGGGAACCAGCGTTGGCATATCATCGGGCGAAAGATTGGACGAGGACCCGGGAGATATTTCAGGCGACGAACTGCCCCCAGCGCTAGACGGAGTTCGGACCGCCGCTCCGCCTGCGTCTTTTCGAACGTCCCGGTCTCGCAGACGGTCGCGCTCGTCCATGAAATACACCCCTAGCGCCCGATGGGTCGCTTAGCCCGGCAATGCGCTGGCGGGCTTTCGATCTACGGCTAGAGTAGAGTATATATCCGCCGGAAAACCGGGGGTTATAGAGAAGTGAGAACTCCCGCAGAATCAGCCATTGGCGGGCGGTATGGACTTTTCAGAATTCTGGTAACGAAGGCGGGTCTACTTTTTCTTGCCTTTGCCCATCTTCCTGGAAATCTCTTCCATCAGGCGCGGTTTCAGGTCGGCCAGCACGCTGTCGACAATATTCGCAATCTCATTGGAGTCGGACGCCGAATCTTCTGCTGTTTCACTTTCAGCCGCCGTAGCCGCGGGCTTGCTCCCCTCAACCTCGCCGACCGTCTTCTCAAACTGAGCGTAACTTTCGCAGTTGACCAGGGAGTCCCGAACCTGTTTCCACTGCTCCCACGCAGTGTCGAGCTCCGGATTCGCCTGTACCGCCGGCTCAGCAACCGGGGCCATGACTTCCGCAACTTGACTGGCCTCGACCTCAGGCAACGAGCCCGCGGATTGCGCACCCCCGGCTGCGGCCACCGCGTAAGCGGCCTTTTCTTCCTTTTCAGGGTCTGCTGATGCGGCGCTCGCATCCGACGACGGAACAGGAATCTCGTCCGCCGCGATCTCCGAATAGATCATCTCTTCGCGGTCGACCGGAGCAGAAACCGCGTCGGCTGCCGCTTCCATCGGCTTGCTCTTTAAACTGGGAGTGTGGAACGCCGACCGTGCCGCATCCGCCGCCGCAAACGCGGCATATGCGCGTTGCATTTCGAGCTCAAGCACCAGCGTCGATTCTTCGTCTGTCACCGACACTTCACTCGCCGTCCACCGCGGACCAGCCGCTTCCTTTTGAACCAGCGCGCCAACTTCGTATTCCTGAGTTTCGTCGTCTTCCCGCTTTTCAGCGGAGGGTTTCTCAGTTTCGATGCTTGCGGCTGGCGCCAGTGTGTTTAGCGCCGCCGAAACTTCCTCGCGCGACGGGGCCCTGGTGGAAGCAAAGGCCATGTCGCTGACCGAAGTCTCAGGAGCAGACGCAAAGCTCGCATGCGGCACGTCGGTTTCAGCCGCAGCCGGTTCTGGCGCCGCTATCTCCATTGCCTTCTCAACTGGCTTCGCCTCGACGGGCACGACTTCGGTCACTGCAGCCGGCTCAACGGTGGCGTCAATCGCCACAACCTTCTCGGCACGCAGCGATTCTGCGGCTCGCTCGGGCTCTTCAAACGCCGACGGACGTTGCGTGTCCTGCGGCTCTTCTTTCCGTTCCTCCCGCTTCATGTAGGGAGCCGGAATGCGCAGCCGGTTTCGCCAGCCGCTGTCGTCATCGCCGAAATCCGGCATGGACGGAACGATCTTGTCTTCCAGTCGCGTCAGCACCGCGAGCAATTCTGTGGCTTCAAATGGCTTGATTACAAACGCGTCCGCATTCACCCGGCGGGCGTCATCCGGACGGAACGGTTCCAGCTTTCCCACCGTAAGAAGCACCGGAATCCGCGACAGCTTGGGCATCTCGCGCAATCGCTGGCAGATCTCCAACCCGCCGTATCCAGGCATGTGAACGTCGAGCACAACCAGATCCGGTTTCACTTCCGCGATTTTCTTCATGGCCGCCGCGCCATTATTGACCGTAATTACTTCGTAACCGGCTTCGGTCAGAATTCTGCGGCCCATGTTCTGGGCCGTCACACTGTCATCGGCGAGCAGTATTTTGCGCGGCAAGGAGCGTCCTTCCGTCTTTTTACGGAGATAGCGCCAAGTTAACGTGCCTTGGGGACTAAGTCAATGAAGTAACAGGTTACGACCGGTCAATGCCCTGCGGATACGGGATTCTTGCCGAAGCAATCGGCCGCCTTGCGCGCAACGTGCCTTGACTAATCTTTACAAACCCACCTCGAGTGATCCGCCAAACTCCGCAGCTGTGGCCCACCTGCAAGTATTTGCATCTTGACAGCTGCACCATCAAGGGCAAACATGAGACTGCTTTCGCATCAAGGAGAAGACAGCTTGCCAAACCACAGATCGTCGATGTTCATCGCCGCAACTCTCACCGCCATTTTCGTATTCCTGACCGCGCCATTCACCTTTGCTGTTTCCGAAGAGGTGCTTTACAGCTTCGGTTCCAGCACCACCGACGGATTTTATCCCTACGCCGGATTGGCACTTGGTCCAGCCGGTCAGTTGTACGGTACAACCTTCGATGGCGGCACCGGCGCGAGCCCGCTGGGAACCGTGTTCGAACTTACTCGCGGCTCGGATGGCCTGTGGACGGAGAAAATACTCTACAACTTCTGCTCCGCGCAGAACTGCGAGGATGGCGGCAATCCACAAGGCAGCCTGCTGGTCGACGCCGCGGGAAACCTCTATGGCACCACCATGAGCGGCGGAGCCAATGGCTTTGGCGAAGTGTTCAAGCTCTCGCGCCAGAACGGAGGTTCGTGGACGCTGAATGTCCTGCACAGCTTCAACTTCTCCAACGCCGGAACCGAGGGTTATTATCCGCTGGCCGGCGTGATCATGGATTCAGCCGGCAACTTGTATGGCACAACCCAATGGGGCGGAACTTACAACTCCGGCATGGTATTTCGCCTTAAACCCGCCGGCGGCGGAGTGTGGAAGGAAACGCTTCTATACAGCTTCAATGACAACGGCAAAGACGGCTACGAACCCTTCGCTCCGCTCATCTTCGACGCGGCTGGAAATCTTTACGGCACCACCTATTCCGGCGGAGGTTCCGCAACCGGCTGCGGCGGTTCAGGCTGCGGCACGGTATTTGAACTCACGCCTAAGACCGCGAACTACTGGACAGAACACATCCTCTTCAGCTTCAAGGACAACCTGCACGACGGCTTCAAACCGTGGGGCGGCGTGGTGTTCGACAAATCCGGCAACTTGTATGGAACTACCAGCGGCGGCGGACTTGCGTCCGGCGGCTGTAGCGGCGGCTGCGGAACGGTGTTCCAACTCGCACTGAACAACTTCGGCAAGCGGACCGAGAATGTCATCCACTATTTCAAAGAGAACGGCGTCGACGGATATTCGTCGGTTGCGGGGCTGACGATTGACTCGACCGGCGCGCTTTACGGGACAACCTTCTACGGCGGCGCCGACAACGATGGCGTTGTTTTCAAGGTGAAACAAGCCAACGGTATTTGGGTCGAACGCGTGCTGCACACCTTCAACTGGAGCCTGACCGTAAAAGACGCCACAGAGCCAAGCGGCACGTTGATCTTCGATAAATCAGGCAACCTTTACGGCACTGGTCAAGTCGGCGGCAACTACAATCAGGGCGCAGCCTTCGAATTGACGCCGTAGCTCGCGCAAAAATCAGAACGGCTTCCCGCGGAAGAGCCAGATGAGTTCCACGACCAGAATGATCACCACCGTGGCCTCGAGTACAAAGGCGCGGCTCTGGTTAAACTGATCGACCATAAAACGATAAAGATCTTCCGCGGTCCGCACTTTTTGCGTCACCAGGTCCTTGTAATCCGGCACGCCGACCTTTGACGCCGCAAGCTTGTAAAGGCGCGCGGAAAACATATCGCTCAAAAACTTGATGGCATTGTCGGCGTGCTCGGTCAACTCGTTCACATCGAGCAGCACCGTGTGCAGCTTGGTCGCCTCGCGCGCCAATCGCCAGCGTGCCGGAATGCCCGTGCCCTTGTCCAAAGCCGCGTACACGCCGTCCAACTCGCGCGTGAGCAGATCGTCATAGTGGCGAAACTCCAGCAACTGCGAATTCGCATACTCAAGCAACTGAATCGCCGCGTCGGCGCCCGCCTCGGTGTCATACAGAAACGCGGCGTTCCAGCCAATCACCGAAAGATCGTTGGCGTAATACGAAATTCGCGACTGCAGAATCTCGTTGCGTTCGCCTTCGGAAAGCTGCGCGGTCTCGCCGCGGACAATCTGCGCGATCTCTTCGCCGTGCGCCGCATAAAGTTCCGCCGCGGTGGGATTCCCCGCAATCTCGCGCAAATGAAAAATAAAATAATCTTCGCTCAGCCACTCGCTGTACGGCTTTACCAGCGCCGGAGCCGCGGCTTCCAGCTTCTGCCGCGCGATGCGCGACGCGTGGCCGGCAAAATCCACGTCCCACACCCAGCGGCTGCCGAGGCGGATCAGCGTCTCCCAATCGCCTGAAAACGGCAGCTCGAAGATCACGCTGAGCACGCCGTAGTCGTAATACTTAATCTGGCCTTCGAGCCGTTCGCCGCTGTCGAGCACCAGGGTTTCAATCGGATCGACCACCGGTGGCCGCTGATACCGCACATATCCCGGCGCCGGATGCTTCATGCTGGGATGGGCCACCGTACGGGCCTTGAAAATCTGCCGCAACTGATCGAGCTTGATCTCCTCGCAGACGTCAAACTGTATCAGGACAAGGATTGCCCCCTGCAGCGGCGCCATTGCTGATGGCGCCGGCAGCTCCTGCGGAGCCGGGATGACTACGGTATTTTTGTCGTTTTCCACTGAGGGTCACATTGGCTGGCCAAGCCAGCGCCAGTCGCTATTGTTTCAGAATCCGATTCGGCAGGAATTCCCAGGTGTCCGACCTCTCGGAAGTGCTCCGATCCGTGCCATTTTTTTGGGGGGGTACCCCCCCACCCCCCCTTGGCTCGGTCTTTTAGAATCATTATTTTAGCGGGACGCCTCCCGCTAGATCTATGAGTTTAAAGGGTTTATAGGTAAAATATCTCAAACAAAGGACTTAGCCACATAAGCCGCCAGGTGTCAGCCCTTCAGCCGTCAGCCGAAACTGTTTTTCTCCCCCCAACCCTTTACTCTGCGGCGCCCTACCAGCGTCCTGTAAAAAAAATTAAAAAAATGGCGTAAGCTACTGATTCTATTCATCAGAGGACAACGGGGGCCGTGCAAACCATTGATTCTAAATATAGTTACATATCAAAATATAGAAAACGAAAGACTTAGCCGTCGGCTGTCAGCTGTCAGCACTCAGCCGTGGCTGCGGTCCATATTCGCCCACGAATCACGATCTGGATTGTCAAAGATCGAGTATGGCTACTTCAATTGTGGCGGGGTGAAAAAGTGAGGTCAAGCGGAAAGTTGGCTCCCAGCTCTTAGCTTGCGGCTCAGCGCTTTCTTGTGATCGCCCATAGCAGCGCGGCGCCGGCGGCAACAGAGGCCAGTCCAACCCCGGCGCGGGCCATGGAGAGGTTAATTTCTGCCTTTCGGCGCAGGACGCGGGCGCGCTCCGGGTACGGTTCAGGCAAGGCCTCTGACGCCATCGCCATGTGGATGACCTCGGCCAGATGGAGCGCGTGACGGTCGGTGCATTGGGAGATCTGCTCGCGGCAACTGAAGCCGTCGGCAATGATAAGCGTCTCGGGGGTCGCTGCGCGCACAGCCGGCAGAAGCTCGAGTTCGCCGATGGCCAGCGAGACGTCGATTTTCTTGCGTTCAAAGCCGAATGCCCCGGCCATGCCGCAGCAACCCGGTGCAGGCGATTGGAAATCGACGCCCATTCGCGACAGCACGGCTTCTTCGGCGGTCATTTTCATGATTGACTTGTGATGGCAATGACCGTGAAGCAACGCTTGGCGGCTGAATTTTGGCAGCGGCACGAGACTGTTTTCAAGAAATTCGCTGAGCAGGAAAACTTGCCGCGAAAGTTTCCGGGCGCGCTCATCTTTCGGAAACAGGTTTATGAGTTCGTCACGAAAGACCGAGGCGCAACTGGGTTCGAGGGTGACGATTGGCACTTCATTCTCGATTTCCGGCTGCAGCACGTCGAGAATTTCGAGGAGCAGCGACTTGGCGCGATCGAGCATGCCGAAGTCATAAAGTGGACGCCCGCAGCAGAGTTGGGTGCGCGGCAGATAAACATCGAAGCCGGCGGATTCGAGAACGTCGACCGCGGCGATCGCCGTCTCGGGCAAGAAGTAGTTGTTAAATGTGTCCGGCCAAAGCAGAACCGGTTTGCCATTCGAATCGATAGCTCGCCGGCGCCGGAACCGACTGCGAAACGTCTGCGGCGCAAACGCTGGAATGCTGCGCTCCCGAGGAATTCCTCCGAGGAGCCTGGTGAGGTCACGCAGGAACGGAAGTTGCGTGGCGAGATTTGCCAAACCCGGCACATTTGAAGCCAACCGCGCCCATAGATCGATGTTGCCGAATGCATGCGCGTTCACCGGCCGGCGGCGGTCTTCGTAGTAATGCGAAAGAAACTCAGCCTTGTAGGCCGCGACATCAACCCCTACCGGACAATCGCTCTTGCAGCCTTTGCAGGCAAGGCAAAGATCGAGCGAATCTTTCACGGCCTGGCCGGACCAGCCGTCATGAATCACATCGCGCTTGGTCATCTCCCACAGCAAGTGCGCGCGGCCACGCGTAGAGTGCTCTTCATCCCCGGTGACGCGAAAGCTCGGACACATCACGCCGCCTTCGTAGCGGCGGCATTTGCCGACGCCGACGCAGCGTAACGTCGCCTGCGCCAAACTGCCGTGATCTTCGGGGAATTGAAAGTGCGTTTCCGGTTCCCACGGCTTGTAGTCCGCGCCCAGGCGAAGATTCTCGTCGATGCGGTAAGGCGCGACGACTTTGCCGGGGTTCATCTTCCATTGCGGATCCCATAGCGCTTTGAACTCGTGGAAGGCGCGCATGAGTTCAGGACCGTACATTTTCGGCAGAAGCTCGGCGCGCGATTGACCATCGCCGTGTTCGCCGGAAAGCGAGCCGCCGTAGCTGACAACCAGATCGGCGGCTTCCTCGACGAACCGGCGGAAGTTGGCGATGCCATCGCGCGATTCCATATCGAAGCTGATGCGAGTGTGCACGCAGCCGTGTCCGAAATGCCCGTACAAGACAGTGCGATAACCGAAACCATCGATGAGCTTGCGAAGATCGCGCAGATAGCGGCCGAGATTCGCGGGCGCAACCGCGGAATCCTCCCAACCTTCCCAGGCAAGCGGTTCGCCGGGAACGTGAGAAGTTGCGCCGAGGCCGGATTCGCGGACTTCCCAAATGCGCCTGACTTGCTTCTTGTCAGTGAACAAGCTCATGCGGGGCGGATTCGGGCTGCGTTTGAGAGTTTGGATCAGGCGTTGGGCTTGAGCCTCTGCGTCCGCCGGGGTCTGGCCGCCAAACTCTGCCAGCAGCCACCCGCCGCCTTCGGGCAACAATGCCAAGCCTTCCGTATTGATCCCTTTGCGCCGCGTGAACTCGACCAGCAGATCGTCGATGCCTTCGAGGCCGATCGGCTTGTACTCCATGACTTCGGGAACGCGATCGGCGCAGCGATAAATGTCCGGATAACCGATAACGAGCAGCACGCGCTCGGGCGGACTCTCGACCAATCGGCAAGTGGCTTCGAGAACAGTGACGCAGGTTCCTTCCGATCCAACGAGAGCGCGCGCGACGTTAAAGCCATTTTCCGGCAGCAGGTAATTCAGGTTGTAGCCGGAGACGCGACGAGGAATGTCAGGGAAGCGATCGCGAATCAGGTTGGCGTAGTTGTCGCGGATGGCTTTGAGTCCGGCATAGATTTCGCCCCGGCGCCCACCGGCGCGGATGATGCTTTCGAGTTCCCCTTCGCTGGTCTGTCCAACCGGCATGCGCACACCGTCGTAGGTGAGAATCTCGAGAGACTCGATATTGTCGTCGGTCTTGCCAGCCATTACGGAGTGAACCCCGCAGGAGTTGTTTCCGATCATGCCGCCAATGGTGCAGCGGTCGTGAGTTGCGGGATCGGGGCCAAAGGTGAGATGGAACTTCTCGGCGGCATGGCGCAGATGATCGAGGATCACGCCGGGCTGCACGCGGGCAATGCGGCGCACAGGATCGATCTCGAGAATTCCCGCCATGTACTTGGAGAAATCAAGGATGACTGCGGCGTTGCAGCATTGGCCGGCGAGTGACGTTCCGGTGCCACGACAAAGAATGGGAGCGCGGAATTCGCGGGCGATGGCAACCGTGATGATGACGTCATCCATATCGCGAGGAATGACAACACCGATCGGCACCTGACGGTAATTGGAGCCATCGGTCGCGTAGAGCGCGCGGGAGCCCGCATCGAAGCGGACTTCGCCGCGAACCTGGGCTTGCAGAGAGTCGCGCAGCCCGCCAGCATCGACGGTTGCGGACTTGGAAGCTTGGGCGATGGTAAAGAAACGATCCTTCAAACTGAGCGGAGTATACCGCAAAGACGGCGCGCGGCCGGCTGACCGCCGACACGTCAGAACGTGGTTGCGACGGTAAAGCGGAACGTCTTGCGGGGTTCGCGCAGTTGATATTCGGGCGCGTAGGCGTTGCGGGCGAGTTGGTAGGTGTAATCGCCCGCTGCGCCCGCCGGGAACATGCTGCGCGTAATGGGAACAGGCGGAGTCGAATCGGTATCGAGGCGCAGCGGGTTGTAAGCCCAATAGAAACGGAAAGGCGCATTGACGACGGGCAGGAAGACTTGCAACTCGAGACCGGTCGACATGCGGACGGTCCAGTTGGTATCGCTGAGGGGTTTGATGTACTGCGAGAACGGGACCTTGGTGGTGCCCGAGCAGTTGTAGGCGATGTCGAGCGTCGGACAGCCGAAGGTCAAGCTGTTGAGGTAATCGTATTCGGTAGTCGAGATCCTCAACTCGGAGTCGCGCAGAATTGGAACCACGCCGGTATCCACAAAAGGAGCGAGTGAAACCGGCCCGGCGATGGTGAAGCGGTATTCGAGGTTGCCGACCAGGCTCAGGTCGCCGCCGGGAAAGACGATCTGGTTGACGGGAACCGGAATGGTCAAAGCGCCCAGCTGCGGATCGGCGGGATCGCGTGGGACTGTGGTTCCGTCGGGGTTGCGCAGGGTGATGTTGGCGCTGCTGGGCAAGAAAGCCACGGGAGAGACCGAGCGGATGTCGAAGCCGCGCAGGTCATTTTCACCGCCGGCATAAAAACGCTGGAATGGTGGCGGCACCAGGCCTCCATAGCCGGTAATGAACGAAGCCTGGAGGTTAAAGCCAACGGTGTTGCGGCCTTTCTGCATGGGCTTGAAGTGTTTGTAGTTGAAAGTCGGGCGAATGGTGCGAACGGTGCCTCCGAGGCCGGCAATTTCCACTCCGAGAAACATGCTCGATCCCTTGTGCGGGAAAAGAGCTTTATCGAGTGTGCTCTTGGAGAAGCTGGGAATGATCTTGCTGGTAATAATGCCGTTCAAGGCGTTGGGACCGCTGATTCCGCTGAAGGCCAAGTTGTCAAACAAGGCCATGGAAGCGGTGGTCAGAGCGGTAATGGAGGAGACGTCAAAAGCGTAGGTAAGGCCGTAGGACTTCCAGCTGCGGCGGGGATGGTATCCCAGGTTTACGCTGAAGCCTTTGCTGCTCTGCGTGTAGTTCTGGAGGTTTTGCTCGAGCGCGGTTGGGACACTGACCTGCTGGCCCGACAGGATCGCGGACTGCCGCGCCTGGTTGTAATTGAACTTGCTGAAGTAAACGGTGAAACCGAGCGTCATGGGCTTATCGAGGAAATAGGGCTCGGTAAATCCGAAGGTGATGTTGCGCTGGATGTTGCCGATATTGGCTTGCACCGACAGATTGTCGCCACGGCCCAGGAAGTTGTTGGTGGAATAGCTGAGGCCGATGAAGGTGCCGGCCAGCCCGCTGACCCCGCCGGTCAAGCCGACACTGTTTTTGCCTTTTTCTTTTACCTTGAGCGTGAGATCGACGGTGCCCTCTTTTTCGTGAAGGTGGCGCTCGGTCACCGCCGGGTCGTCGGCTTTCAGCGTGTCGAAGAAGCCGAGCTGGTTCAGGCGCTGGATGCTGACTTCCCAGAGCTGGGAGTTGTAGACCTGACCTTCTTCGAGGAGAATTTCGCGGCGAATGACTTTGTCGCGGGTGGTGGTGTTGCCCTCGAATTCGATGCGGCGCACGTAGAACTGCTTGCCTTCGTCGACGTCGATGTCGATGTTGATCGACTTTTTGGCTTCGTCGAAGTTGGTGTTGGGAATTGAGGTGAAGTTGATATAGCCATATTGTCCGTAGGCCTTTTGCAGGTTCTCCAGGCCTTTGGCAATTTTGCTGCGGTCGAAAACATCGCCGTCTTTGATGGGGAACAGCGAACGCAGCGCTCTAGCGTTGGGGAATGCCTTGTTGTTCTTGAATGTGATGCTGCCGAGAGTGTATTTGTCCCCTTCCTCGATTGGCATGGTGATATCCACTGCCTTGCCGGGGCCGGGCTGCAGGAGTGGAATATGCGGGCCGGCGTGGCCGGTATCGCGAATCACGGTTTTTGGATCGCTGACCGTCGCCTTGAAGTAACCTCGGTTTTGAAACTCGGCGCGGACGCGTTCGGTATCTTCTTCGAGCTTGCTGGCGTCATAGGTGCGGGCAAACAAGTTTTCCAGAAAAATAGAGTGGGGAATGCCGATGGGGCGCAGGTTCTTCATGGCGCCGCGCAGCACGCGGGTTTTCACGTGCTGATTCCCCACGAAGGTGATTTTGCCGACTTTTACTTTCGGACCTTCTTTGACCACGAAGGTGATTCCGATGGCGGCCGGCGGAATGGGGCGAACCTCGGTGCGGATGGTGGCAAACTGGCGTCCATGCTCGGCCAGCAGTTCTTTAATAGTGACTTCGGCCTTTTTTACTTTTGTGGGATCGTACTGACCTTCGACGGAGAGCCCGACTTTATCCTGCTTAAAGCGGTCGAGAACATCGCTTTTGGAAATGGCATTCAGGCCGACGTAGTCGATGGTTCGGATGGTAGGCCGCTCTTTTACGTAGATGTGAATGATCCAGCCTTTGTCGGTCTGTTCGCGCTCAAAGCGGATATCTTCGAAGTACCCGGTGTTCCACAGGGCATTGAAATCACGCTCCATGCCAGCCGCGTCGTAAACATCGCCGGCCCGGGTAAAAATTCGCGCGCGAATGGTGTCGGCAGGGATCCGGTGATTGCCGTGAACCTGGATGCCGACGATCAGATCCTGCTGGGCAAAGGCGATGCCCGAGAACATCCACAGGCACAAGGCGAAGGCCGAGAGCAGGCCGGCGCAGCGACCAAAACCCTTTGCGAATGAATAGCATGGGCGGCCATACGCACACTGGTTTCCCGGCGCGGGCCGGCTCGAATAAGCCCGCACCGGGAGTTCATCCTGATGAGAACGAAGAATCGCCAACTACCTCAGTACTGGGAGTATGGAAAACCGCCATTATACGGTACTTAAGTGGAGACAGTCCAAGACACACACGGAGTTTGAGACCCTAAAGCGCAGCCTGGGAGCGTTCCACCTCAACAAGGACGGAATAAAACGTAGCCGAGTTGCCCAAGTCGGTGTGTTTTTCCGAGGTAAGGACGTTAATGTTGGTTTGTCTCTTATCCAACTTCGCCCAGAAGAGGCGCGCGCTCACCACGCCGGGCTGCACGGTGCCATCGACACGGGCGGTGAGGAACATTTCTCCGCGGCGATTGTAAACGCGGACACTATCACCATCAGAAATGCCGCGTGGATGGGCGTCTGCCTTGTTCATTTCGAGCAGCCCGAGTTCCTCCATCTGCTGGATGGCAGAAAGGTTCGAGAAGCTGGAATTCAGAAAATTGTCGGCCTTGCGGGCAAGCAGTTCAAGCGGGAAGCTTTTGCTATTGGCGTGGCGGGATTCTTCGGCCGGGGTAAAGTTTGCGACCGGATCGAGGCCTTGGGCTTTCAGCGCTTCACTGTAAAGCTCGGCTTTGCCGCTAGGCGTCCGGAAGTTGCCGTTAGCGAAGGGCAAGAATGGGCGAGGCTCCGATGATTGTTCGTGTCTGCCTGCTTCGAAGTTGAGGCGGATGTGGCCCTCGCTTTGAAGTCTCTCGCGATCCATGCCTTTGAGCCAGGGATTGGGAGAGTCGAGCGCGGCATCGATCATTTGTTCGACCGGCTGGTGGAAACATTCGTCGGTGAATCCCATGCGCAGCGCCAGCGAGCGAAATGTCTCGACGTTCGAGCGGCACTCGCCCAGCGGTTCGAGGGCCTGCTGCGAGAGCTGCAAGTAGTAGTGGCCGTAGGCGGTTTGCAGGTCAGTGTGCTCAAAAAACGTGGTCGCGGGCAGCAGGATGTCGGCGTAGTCGACGGTATCGGTGAAAAATTGCTCGTGCACGACGGTAAACAGGTCAGGCCGCTTCAGGCCTCGGACAACTTCATTGTGGTTTGGGCAGACAGCGGCGGGGTTGGAATTGTAGACAAAAAGCGCTTTGATTGGCGGATCATCCAGCGTGTTCAAGGCAAGACCGAGAGCGGTCATGTCCACGCTGCGCGCAGGGCGGCCAAGGGTCGAGATCATCAGATCGGGGCGGTAAAGAGCCTCTGTATTCAACCCAAAAGCGCCGCTGGTGGAAAGCTGCAATCCGCCGCCGATTTCCTTCCATGATCCCGTGATGCAAGGCAGCATGGCGATAGCGCGCGTGGCCATTCCGCCGCCTTCGCCGCGCTGCACGCCATAATTGAGGCGAATCACCGCCGGGCGAACCGTGGCGTACTCGTGCGCCAGTCGGCGAATGTCGGTCGCTGAAATGCCGGTCCAGTGCGCGACTTTTTCTGGCGAATACTCTTTGACCCGTTCGCGGAGTTGATCGAAGCCGACGGTATGACGGGCAACGTAACCGGCATCGTAAAGATTTTCGCCAATGATGACGTGCATCATCGCCAGCGCAAGCGCCGCGTCGGTGCCGGGGTTGATGGGCAGATACCAGTCGGCGCAGGCGGCCGTGCGGGTGCGATAGGGATCGATCACCACCAGTTTGGCACCGTTTCGCCGCGCTTCCTCGATAAACGGCCACAGATGAACGTTGTTGCCGTGAATATTCGATGCCCAGGCGATGATGTAGCGCGAATGGGGGAACTGCTCGGGCTCGGTGCCGAGTTTGACGCCGGTCACGGACAGCAACGCAGCCTCACCCGCAGCCGAGCAGATATTGCGTTCCAGTTGCGAAGCGCCCAGGCGGTGGAAGAAGCGGCGGTCCATCGACGCGCCATTTAGAACCGCGCACGATCCACCATAAGAAAACGGCAGGATGGCTTCACTGCCGAATTCGGCGGCGATGCTGCGGAACTTTTCAGCAATCGCATCCAGCGCTTCATCCCAGGTGATGCGCTGCCAATTCTTCGCCTGCTGACCGGAACCAGACGGCCCCTTGGCGCCAACCCGTTTCATGGGAAACAAAACGCGATCGGGCGAATAAACGCGATCAAGATACTTAGCCACTTTGGCGCACAGAAAGCCGCGGGTCACGGGATGCGCAGGATCGCCCTGAATCCGCGTTGCGCGGCCATCCTCGATGGTAATCAGCACACCGCAGGCGTCAGGGCAATCGTGGGAGCAGGCGGCGTGGACCACGCGCTTCATGCTTCGATTATAGGACCCGTAGCAGTGGCGGCCTAAGCGAAATCAGCGTGTGTAGACTAACGCTAACCGATTGGCGGGTCGGCGCGTCCAACTGTCAAAGGGTGAGGCCTTTTTTGTGACTCCCAGCGCGCTCGAAAGACCCGTTCAGTCAGAAGAATTGCAGAATTCCACGCTTGAAACCAGAGCATTTGACGGCCAGCGGGTGGGCCCAAGACCGGGCGCGTTCCGGCCAGCGCTTGTGCCCCCGCCAACCCAGGAAGCACGCGTCGGTGCTTGTAGAATATTCTTAGCGTCTGTCACCCGGCCCATGCGGACATTGTTCGACACTTTCGACCAGATTTTTCGCACCCTTTGGGCGCATAAACTGCGTTCGTTCCTGACCATGTTCGGCATTGCCTGGGGGGTGGGATCGCTGCTATTACTGGTCGGCTTGGGCGAGGGCTTTCGATCGGGCAACAAACGGGGACTGTCGGAATTCGGCGACAACATCATGTTCCTTTACCCGGGGCGAGCCCCGGCGTTCGCCGGCAACATGAGTTCGGCCCGATATTACTACCTCACTTATCAGGATTATCTCGACATCAGCCGCGAAGCTCCGCACGTTTTGCGCTCTACACCGGTGCTGGTGAGAAATGATATTCGCGCGGTCAGCGAGTTCGCCAACGCCAACGGCCAGCTGACCGGAGTGGAACCGCAGTACGGACTGATTCGTTACCTGCCGCTGCAAGAAGGCCGCTGGCTCAACGATCTGGACAATGCGGAGCGGCGCAATGTAATCGTGCTGGGCAACGAAATGGCGAAAAACCTGTTTCCCGGCCGGCCGCCGGTAGGATCGAGCATCATACTCAATGGCATTAGCTTTGAAGTCATTGGGGTCATCAAGCGCGTAGGCCATGGGGACAACAACTCCACCAACGAACGCGGTTACATTCCGTACCAAACGATGAACACGTATTTCCGGATCAAGGAAGAAGGCGGCGACGAGAACGCGATTTCATTCATCAATTACCAGCCGCGGGTAGCGGCCGAGCACAGGATTGCGATGCAGGAAACTCACAAAATTGTAGCGCGCAACCATGGATTCGATTATCACGATGACGACGCGTTTGAGGGCTGGGATACGGTACAAAACGCCGAGACCATGGGCCTGATTTTTGACGCCATGAATACGTTCCTGGGAACGGTTGGTCTGATTACGCTGGCGCTGGGGGCGATTGGCGTGATCAACATCATGCTGGTGGCTGTGACCGAGCGCACGCGGGAGATTGGCTTGCGCAAGGCTCTGGGCGCAACCAACCGAAGCATTCTGTTTCAGTTTTTTATGGAAGGAATTCTGCTTACCCTGCTGAGCGGCCTGATCGGAATGGCTTTGGCTGGCGGGCTGATGGCCGCGCTTGGCCACGTGAACGGACCGGAGGGTTTCGATCCGCCGAGGCTGGTGCCTTCGAGCGCGATCCTGGCGATCGCTTGCCTGACAGTTGCGGGAGTCATCGCCGGCATTTATCCTGCCCGAAAAGCGGCGATGCTGCAGCCGGTTGAGGCTCTGCGGCAAGAGTAACGAATGTTCAAAGATCTTGTCTTCAAAGACATTCTGCGCGAAGCCTACGGCGCCATGCAGCATAATCGCCGGCGCACGGCACTGACCATGCTTGGGATGGCGTGGGGAATCGCGACCGTGGTGATGTTGCTTGCCTATGGCAATGGCTTTGGTGCGGCGTGTGCCAACATCTTTGCCAATTTCGGCACCAAGATGATGATTCTGGTCCCCGGCCGGAGCTCCATGCAAGCCGGCGGGCAAAAAGCCGGCGAACAGCTTCGCTTCACGCTGGATGATATCGATACTCTTACCGGAAACATTCCGCAGATCACACAGATCACGCCGGAGGTGCAGAAGCAATGCACCATTCAATACGAAACCCGCAGCTTCAACTTCCAGGTGTCAGGGGAGTATCCGAACGCCGCGCCGATTCGCGCGCTGGAAGTAGCGGAGGGGCGGTTCTACAACGCGCAGGACCAGGCGCAACGTGCGCAGGTCGTGGTCATCGGCTCCGAGGCGAAAACAAAACTGTTCTCCGGGCGCAATGCGCTTGGCGAGCACATTCGCATCGATGGAATGAGTTTTGAAGTGATCGGCGTACTGCAGCCCAAGATGCAGGAGGGCGACGACAATATCAACCGCATCCTGTATGTGCCGTTCACCACCATGAGCGACCTGAAAGACACGCATTACCTGGACACTATCTGGTTCAATTACGAAACCAACGAGTATGCGCGACTGGAGCAATCAGTACGGTATGTTCTTGCACCGCAACACAAGTTCAACCCTGCCGATCGGCGTGCCTTGCTGATCTTTAACCTGATGGAACAGGTTCACGCCTTCGAAGTCATCACCATGGGGCTGAAGGTTCTGCTGGCTTTCATCGGCACGCTGACACTAGGCATTGGCGGAGTGGGGTTGATGAACATCATGCTGGTTTCCGTGACCCAGCGCACACGCGAAATCGGGATGGAAAAATCGTTGGGTGCACGCCGCAAAGATATCTTCGTGCAGTTTTTGGCCGAGGCGTTGACCATCACTTTTATTGGCGGACTGCTAGGGGTGATCATCGCCTATGCGGTTTCGCTCGCGGTGGGCAGGTTGACGCTTTACAGCGCCATCGCAAAAAATGCGCAAAACGGAGACATTCGCCTGGTGATCGATCCGGTAACGCTGATCGTGGCGACTGTGATTCTCGCAATCGTCGGCCTCGCCAGCGGCATGCTGCCGGCGATCCGCGCTTCGCGGCTGGATCCCATTGAAGCGTTAAGGTACGAGTGAAGGCCGCGCCGGGTGCGTAGCCGATTTCTTATTCTTCTGTGAAGATCAAGTCGATATCCCGCGAACCGTGAAGCACGCGGATGATATCGATACCGTCCACAACCGGCAGGTAAAACACGACGAAGCGTCCGAGGGGAAGACTGCGGAGTCTCGGAGCAAGTTCGGGACGAAGCCGACCCGCATGCGGCTGGTGCGCCAATGTCTGGAGCTGTCTGTCTAGACGGGCCATAAAGCGGTCAGCCGACGACTCGCTGTCCTGCGCGATATAAGCCCAAACTTCGGCAAGATCGTCTAAGGCTCGCGGACGCGCAAGAATTTTTACTTTGCCCGAAGTCGTGGCGTCAGCCGCGAGCGAAGGCGCTTGCGGCCCTCCCGTTTTATCTCTTCTGGATTCCAGGCACTCGCTACGCCGCTGTCCAGTCCGCCGCGAATGTCTCGCTGCAGGCGATGGAGTTCCATGGCCCGCGCTCCATCCCTCTCATCCATCAGGCGAAGGGCTTCACGCACGACCTCGCTGGCGGAATTGTAGAGGCCGGAAGCGACCTTCTGGCGGACCAATTCTTCCAGTTGCGGCGTTAGATTGACGTTGATCGGCATAGTGGACCGTTCCGATTCTTTAGAATATCAGTATTGTCAATCCTTGGCAATCATTGCTAATCGCCCAAAGTCTTTTATGGGCCGAATTGCCTCACATAGCCCGGTGATCCACGTCACACCGCGGTGCGACATCAACCCCGCATAATGACTTTCAACTGAGGGTTGGCAGAGTACGCCCTCAGCCTGGAGGTCCCGTGGCAAAAGGACGCGTTTCCATTGTGGTTGAACGCTGCAAAGCCTGCGGCTTCTGCGTCGAGTTTTGTCCCACGAAAGTTCTGGCGCTCTCAACCGCATTCAATTCCAAGGGCTATCATCCGCCGCACGTGGTGCATCCGGAAAAATGCAGCGGCTGCGATTTGTGCGGCATGTACTGCCCCGACTTCGCCATTAACGGCACCCGAACGCCAGCCGGAGGTGCAAAGTGAAGGCCGATCCGCGCGGAGTTCTAACGGGAATTCATTTCATTGACGGCGATCACGCCTGCTGCGAAGGCGCACTGGCCGCGGGAGCGAGATTTGCGGCGGGCTATCCGATTACACCATCGACGGAAGTGGTCGAGCGTTTTGCCGCGCGCGTGCCGCTGGTTGGCGGAGCGTTCATCCAGATGGAAGACGAACTGGCCGCTTCGATCGCGCTGCAGGGCGGGGTTTGGGGCGGAGCCAAAGCATTCACCGTGACTTCAGGGCCGGGATTCTCGTTGATGATGGAGCACATTGGCTACGCCGCCATGACCGAGACGCCATGCGTGTTCGTCGACGTGCAGCGCGGTGGGCCATCGACCGGGCTCCCGACGCTGCCGGCGCAAGGCGACATGATGCAGGCGCGCTGGGGGTCGCACGGCGACTACGAAATCATCGCCCTGTGCCCGAATTCGCCGCAGGAATGTTTTGACCTCGCCATCAAGGCGTTCAACCTGGCGGAAGAGTATCGCGTGCCGGTGATGTTCATGATGGATGAAGTCGTCGGGCACATGACCGAAAAGGTCGTGATTCCTTCCGCAGATGAAATTGAGGTCACCCCGCGGAAGCATACTCGCAAAACCGTCGACGAGTACCTTCCCTACCACACCAATGGCGACATGGTTCCGGAAATCGCCCACGCCGGCGAGGGTTATCACTTTCACGTGACGGGCTTGACGCACGATGAGCGTGGATATCCCAACATGACGCCGGAAACGCAGGACAAGCTGGTACGGCGGCTGCAGAACAAAATCCGTGACAACGTGGATCGGATTGCCATGTTCGAGGAAGAGAACTTGTCCGACGCCGACGTGGTTGTGGTTTCTTACGGGATCACCTCGCGGGTGGCGCAGCGCTCGATCGATATGGCCAGAGACCGCGGCCTGCGAATCGGCAAGCTGCGGCTGATCACAGCGTGGCCATTTCCCGACAAAAAAATTGCCGAACTGGCTGAACGAGTCAAAGCGTTCGTTGTCCCGGAACTCAATCTGGGCCAAATGGTGCGCGAAGTCGAGCGCGCCGCAGCCGGCAAAGCCAAAACGTTATTCGTACCGCATGCGGGCGGCAGTGTGCACAAGCCGGAAGAAATTCTGAAAGCCATCGTGGAGGCAAGCCGATGAGTGACCTGTTGGAGATCGTGAATCCGGTTGAGCCATTCCTGCGCAGCGACCGCATGCCGCACATTTGGTGTCCGGGATGCGGCATCGGCACCACGGTCAACTGCTTCTCGCGCGCGCTGATCGAATCCAAGATCGATCTGAAATCGCTGGCGCTGGTTTCCGGCATCGGCTGCACCGGGCGCGTGGCAGGATATGTCAAGCTCGATTCCTTCCACACCACCCACGGGCGCGCGATTCCGTTCGCTACCGGATTGAAGATGGCGAATCCCAAGCTGAATGTGGTGGTGTATTCCGGAGACGGCGATCTTTCCGCTATCGGCGGAAATCATCTGATTCATGCGGCGCGGCGGAACATCGATCTGAAGGTGATCTGTGTGAACAATCTGATTTACGCGATGACCGGTGGACAGACCGCGCCAACCACCCCGGGACATGCGACGACCTCGACTAATCCTTATGGAACTTTCGAGCCGGCCTTTAACCTTCCGGCTCTGGTCGATGCCGCGGGCGCAGTTTACGTGGCGCGCTGGACCACTTTCCATGTGCGCCAACTGGCCAGAGCGATGAGCGAGGCCTTCAGTAAGAAGGGGTTCTCGTTCATCGAAATAATCTCGCCTTGTCCGACGCTCTACCAGCGGCGCAACAAACTGGGTGACGGCCTGGACACCATGAAGTTCTACAAGGAAAAAAGCGTGGTCAGAAATGGTGCACCCACGGGCGAAGTCGGGCTCACCATCGACGGTGAAATTGCCGTCGGCAAATTTGTCGACCGCGACCGGCCCGATTACCAGACGCTGATGCGAGGGCAGTATGCCCAATCGCTCGGCGACCGCTACATGGACTACACCGAAGAACCGGAGTGTATGGTATGCAACTGACGGAAATTCGCATCGCTGGATTTGGCGGCCAGGGAGTCATTCTTTCCGCCACGGTTTTGGGCAAAGCGGCGTCGATTTACCAAGACGCATTCGCGACCATGACGCAGAGCTTCGGCCCCGAGGCGCGGGGCGGGGCATGCAGCGCGCAGCTAATTCTTTCAGGAACGCCGGTGTTGTATCCGTACGTTGCACACCCGGACATTTTGGTAGTGATGTCGCAGGAAGCCTTTACGAAATTCGCGCCCGAAGTGAAAGACAGCGGAATCATGATCGTTGAGGAGGACCTGGTGCGGGTTTCCGACGTTCGGCCGGGCGTGAAGGTTTACAGCATTCCCGCCACTCGGATCGCCGAGGAACTCGGGAAGCGCATGGTGCTCAATTCGGTGATGGTGGGCTTTTTCACCGCTGTCACAGAATTACTGGATGCGGAAGCGGTGCGTAAGGCCGTGGCGGATTCGGTACCGCCGTCGTTCCGCGAGCTGAACCTGAAAGCATTCGAAAAGGGATACGAGTATGCCGCCGGCCAAGTCGAGGGCGACGCGACGCGCGGTGAACTGGAAACGGTCCTCACGCCCGAGTAAACACCGACCGTTGTTGCATTCTCAGGCGCAATAGCACGGCTGTGCTACGCGAAATCACGTTCGGGCTATTCCGATTTTTTCGGCTCCAACATAACGTAGATTCGCTGGCGGTAAGGCTGCAAGTGAGCGGTGACGAGCTCGGTTTTCTGGGAGCGCCTTCCGCCAGCCCACTCAACCATTCCCCGGTTCACTCTCCCAACTTCTTCGCCACCAACTCATTCACCATTTGCGGATTGGCCTGGCCTTTGGAAGCTTTCATCACTTGTCCGACAAAAAATCCGAGCAGCGTAGTTTTGCCCGCGCGATACTGTTCGAGCTGCTTTGGGTTCGATGCGATGGCCTCGTCGATCATCTTCTCGATCGCCGACGAATCGGTCAGTTGCTGCGGCTTCTCCGCCGTGTAAACTTCCGCAAAATCCTGCACGCGCTCAAAGCTCAGGTCGTAAAGATCTTTGAGCATCTTTCCGGAGATGGCCCCGGACTCAACCAGGTCCGCCGATATAGCAACGCCCTTCATGGAGATCGGCGATTGCTCGATGGTCAGACCTTTGGCTTTCAGCCGGCCTTGCAACTCGCTCTGTACCAGGTTCGCAACCCGCTTGGGATTCTTGGCAGCTTTGGCCGCAGTCTCGAACTGATCGGCGAGGCTCTTGCTTGAAGTCAGAACCTCGGCATCCTTCACCGTAATTCCGTATTCCGCAACCAGGCGCTGACGGCGCGCTTCCGGCAACTCGGGTAGAAGCTTGCGGATTTCATTCTGCTTTTCCCTGCTCACAATCAGCGGCAGCAGATCAGGCTCCGGGAAATAGCGGTAATCATGCGCTTCTTCCTTCGAGCGCATGGTATACGTTTTGCCCTCGGCCGGATTGTAGAGCCGCGTTTCCTGCGTGATGCGGCCGCCGGATTCAAGCAGTTCGATCTGGCGGCCGATTTCATACTCCAGGGCATCGCGGATGAAGCGGAAAGAATTGACGTTTTTGATTTCGGTCTTGGTGCCGAGTTCCGGCGCCCCACGCGGTCGAATGCTGACGTTGGCGTCGCACCGTAACGATCCCTCCTCCATATTGCAGTCGCTGACTCCGGTATAGAGCACGATTTCGGCCAGATGCGTCAGATATTCGTAGGCTTCTTCAGGCGAGGAAATGTCCGGCTCGCTGACGATCTCGATCAGCGGGACACCGGTGCGATTGAGATCGATGGAGGTCGAGTCGGCAGAACCAGCAAAGCCTTCGTGCAGGCTTTTGCCGGCATCTTCTTCCAGGTGAATGCGTGTGATGCGGATTCTTTTGGAACCCTCGGCCGCCGGAATCTCGATGTACCCGAACTCCGCCAACGGTTTGTCATATTGCGAAATCTGATATCCCTTGGGCAGGTCAGGGTAGAAATAATTCTTGCGCGCAAAAATGGAAATCTCGTTTATTTGGCAGTTCAACGCCAGCGCCGCCAGCGCCGCGAAATCGACAGCTTTCTGGTTGAGCACAGGAAGCGCACCCGGCATGCCCAGGCAAACCGGACAAACATTGGTATTTGGCGGATTGCCGAATTTCGTCGAACACGAGCAGAAAATCTTCGAAACCGTCGACAGTTGCACATGCACTTCAAGCCCGATGACCGGTTCATATCTGGCTGGGGTTGCTGCGCGTTCAGTGGCGGAGGCCATGAAGCACGATTATAGATGGCGGGGTGAGTAGAGGAGCCTGAGGTGGTTCAGGCTTGACGTGAGCTTGGAAAAACTTGCAGAACCTTTAGACGCAAATCACGCCGTGGAACGCAAAGGACTACAGCCAGCAGTTCGATCATCTAATCACAGAGTTCAAATTACGATGACTTGCCCAACACCAAGGTGCGCTTCATGCCGGCGAAACGCACCTCGATCAGCGTGCGCGAGCCATCCGAGCCGCGGCGAATCACAATCGCATCCTGGCTGTGCTTTTCGTCGGTCGACACCCAGTTGCCTTTTGCCGTCGCCACCAGGATTCCGCGCTGGAAAAACTTGACCGTGGTTTCGTTGGGATAGGACTCCCACTTAATCTCGCAATCGCCGCCGGCCGCATTCGATCCATTGACGTTGACCCCGGCGCGGAACTCCATGCTGCGCGATCCGCGCTCGAACGGCAGCGCGTTGATGTCGTTCGAGGCAAGCTTACTGTGGGCAGCCGCGGCGGAAACGTCATCTTTATACGGGCCGACGAGCACCACGTACGAACTGCCGAACAGGTGACCTTTCTGCTGCACCTCCGACGGCAAACCCAATCCCGCGACCCGCGCCGTCGTCTCGCGTGCTCCCATCGGATTCTTGAACTTGCCCACCTCAAAGAACATCTGCGGCGGCGGGCCCGCCTTTGCGCCACCGAATTCGACGCTCGAAACATCGCTATGCGTTTCCGGATGGGCCGTGAGGTTCGGCGCAGGCGTGTTGCTCGCAGTGAGAACTGGTGCCGGGGCAGGAGTCGGCGTTGAAGCAGCCGGTTTATTTGCCGACGCCACTGGCGTTGAAACACTCTTGTTGGTGGCCACCACCGGCGTTGGTGCGGAAGTTGAAGCGGTTTTGTTAACAGCGGGGGCTGGCGCGGGCGCAGGCGTCGATGTAGGCGGGACCGCGCCTTTGTTAGCAACGATTGCCGGCGTAGGCGTAGGGGCCGAAGCAGCCTTGTTGACTACCGAAGCCGTCGCAGGCGTTGACGTTGGCGTCGTTGCCGGCGGCGATGTCAAAGACTTTTGCGTCGCAGGCGCGTTCGTCGCCGTGACGCTTTGAGCTTGCGGCTTCGTCGAAGCCCCGGAATTGTTTGTTGCGGGAGCCAAAGCCGGAGTCGCCGCCTGCAATTTCGACTTGACGTCCCCACCCGCCGATTTCGGCGGATAGATTTGCACCACGTCTGGTTCGGGCTTCTCAACCGCAGTAGTTTTTTCAACCGGAGCCGTCGCTTTCGCCGCCTGAGCCTTCGGCGGTGCCGCTGTCATAACCGGCGCAGACGTCGCCGGAGACGCGGCCTCTACTTCCGGCTGCGGCTTGGTCGCGACCTGTTCGCCCAGATGGATCAGCGTCTCGCCGATTTCGCGCCGGTACGAGTGGAACAACAGTACTCCACCAAACACCGCTGAAATCAGCAACCCGGTCAACAGCCCTCGCGAAAAACCGCTGATCGCGGGAGCAGGCTGCGCTCCCGCTGCCACGGGAGAAAAATGAGTTACCGCCAGCGCTGACTCATGATTGGCAGCCTCCGGAGCCGCAATCGGACCGGGGTTTGAAACGCTCGGAACTCCTCCGTTGGCGGGATGCGCGCTATGCAAGCCCATGCGCGTCACGGGCATAATCGGGTCTTTGCGGACCGGCTCGGTATGTACGCTGCGGTCATTCCAGGTGCGAATTTTTTCGCGAGATTCGTCGCTTAATCCCACAAAGCGCAGGCCGCCGGTTTTCTGCGACTGGCCCACCCACACGATCTCGGCCTCAGTTTCCACGCGCTGCCGCAAATTTGAGAACCACAGCCGCACCGGGCCGTTCTTGTGGATCGGAGAGATGGAACTGAAGCAAAGCCCGTCGGCGGAGAGGTTCAACACACTCCCGCCGTTATCAGCGCCAAAGCTGATGTACGTAAAATCGTCGGCGTTGAAACGTGGCGCTTGGCGGCGTTCCGGCTCGTGCATGGGACACCTCAGGTGGAGTAACGTTACGACCGCTTGGCTCGTCCGTGGGTCAACGGCGAACCGGGGAGTGCGAAGCGCGCGTACTCAGCTCCACGGAGCCGAATATATCATAAAGCCTTTGCACAACAAATGTGGCATTTTGGTACATTCGATTCAATCACTTAGCGGGCCTATTTTAGAGACTTTTTACTTGCTGGGGGCGCTCAGGTACTTCTCCATCGGAATTTCGAAATACATCAACTCATTGCCCTTGGAATCGCGAACCCCGGTCATTACGAAGCTGGCTCCGGCCAAGGGAGCCGTGATCCCTGAGACGTCAAAGAACATAAACCCAGCCTGGGTGCCATGCGGTTCTACCGCGCGGGCCGCAAAACGCGAGCTTTCCAGTTCTTCTTCCTGATCTTTGCTGAACGTTCCCTTTACTTTTTTTGGCCAGGGGACGGGACTCGGCAAACTGCTGCCGATTCTCGGGTCGGTAAGCCGCCGGGCGATGTCTTCCTCCGTGGCGGGCGGGATTCTGGAGTGGTTCACCGTCACCAGTTCGGTTTTCGCATCGGCAATGGCCAGCGGCTGATCGCTGTCGTTGGTGATGACCACAAAAATCGGCATAAATCCGGCCTGACCGTAAGGGATCGAGAAGATCTTGGCTTTATCGGCCATATCGTACGGGTCGACGCCAACTGTGACATGGTCAGACGGGTGCTCATCATGCGCCGGGTAGAGGCGGGCGGCGTTGGCTGTGGGCATGACGAAGTGTTTCGAAGCCATGCAGACTCCCGCAGCCACAATCACGGCGCAGAAGCTGAAAAATATACGCGTATGAAAACCACGATTATGAGGCGGCATTTTTTCGATTATAGGATGCATCCTCAGCTCGGGTTGGTTTCCGGGCTTGGTTTCGGTCCCCGGTTTAAAATGTCCATTCCTCATGTACCTGCTTTATAGTGCGCTGCTGGCGGCAGGTCTGTTGCTCAGCCTGCCCTACTGGCTGCTCCAGTATCTCCGGCACGGCAAATACGGCGCCGGACTCGCGGAACGGCTCGGCCAAGTGCCGGCGCGCCTTGCGGAAGATCCTCGTCCGGCAATTTGGGTTCACGCAGTTTCCGTGGGCGAAGTGCAGGCTGTTGGCGGATTGGTCGAAGAACTGCGCCGCCGTTTCCCCGCCCATCGAGTGGTGGTTTCTACCACCACCGACACCGGGCAGAAGCTGGCGCGCAGCCGTTTCGGCGGCGATTCGGTTTTCTACTTCCCGCTTGACTTCGGATTCGCCATCCAGCCCTACCTTCGAGCATTGCGGCCCAGTCTCGTAGTGATCGCCGAAACCGAAATGTGGCCGAATTTTCTGCGGCTGGCCCATAAAAGCGGTGCAAGAATCGCGATCGCAAACGCGCGTATCTCTGATCGTTCGTTTCCGCGCTATTTGCGCTGGCAGTTTCTGTTGTCGCGAATTCTGCCGAATGTAGATCTATTCCTGGCGCAGACCGGGCTTGATGCCGACCGTCTTCGCCGGCTCGGCGCACCCGCCGGCCGCGTGCAAGTCAGCGGAAACCTGAAATTTGACGCTGCGCCTCCCGTCGAGCCTCCGATCGTCAGGCAGCTACGCCAGGCTTTGCAGCAAGCTCGGGCTGGGCCGGTCTTCGTCTGCGGCAGCACCGTGGAAGACGAAGAGCCGCTGCTGATCAAAGCCTTTGAAAGCGTCCTGGCCAGCCATCCCCAGGCAGTTATGATCCTTGCCCCGCGGCGTCCCGAACGCTTCGCAGAAGTTGCCGATTTGCTCAATCATCTAAAACTGCGCTTCCAGCGCCGATCGCAATCGTCTAACCAACCCCTCACCGGCGCCGTATTGTTGCTGGATACCCTCGGCGAACTCGCCGCCGTGTATGCTTTGGCGGACGTAGCTTTTGTGGGTGGCAGCCTGGTGCCGCGCGGCGGGCACAATATTATTGAACCGGCGCAGCATGGAGTTGCGATCGTGGTGGGAAATCACACCGAAAATTTTCGCGAAATTATAAGCCTGTTTCAAAGCCGCGACGCGCTCCGCGTGGTCGGCCCGGCTGAGTTGCCGCTGGTGTTCATGGAATTGTCAGCCAATCCCGCCGAGCGGGTTGCGCTCGGGCGCCGCGCCGCCGAAACCTTGCAAGGCCAGACCGGCGCGACTGCCAGAACCGTGGCTGCATTGGCTGAATTGCTTCCGGCAACGCCCAGTCTCTCTGCGAGTCACACCCCATGACCTTCCCTAGCATCCTCTACGGTTCAGGCATCAAACTGCGCAATGCGCTGTACGACGGCCGCATTCTCTCGGCGCACCGGCTCAGGGGCGCCGTGGTGAGCGTAGGAAATCTCTCCGTCGGCGGCGCGGGCAAAACGCCGTTCGTCATCCTGCTGGGCGAATTGCTGAAACAGCGCAATATTCCCTTCGACATTCTCTCTCGCGGCTACGGCCGCAGCAGCCGCGGGGTCGCGTTGGTCGATCCCGCCGGAACCCCGCAGCAGTTCGGCGATGAACCCCTACTTCTGTCGCAGCGTCTACGTGTACCGGTAATCGTTGGCGAAAACCGCTACGAGGCCGGCGTTTTCGCCGAAAAAAAGTTTGGCTCCCAACTTCACATTTTGGACGACGGCTTTCAGCACCGCTCGCTGGCGCGCGATTTTGACATCGTTCTGCTTAGCGCGGAAGACACCGCGGGTGACTTGCTGCCCAACGGTCGCCTGCGCGAGCCGCTCACTGCTCTTTCGCGCGCCGACGCCGTCGTGGCCAGTGATGATGTCCCCCTCGACCTCATCGCTCGCCCAGGGCTATCCATCTGGTCCATGGGACGCGGCATTGCGCCGCTCAGCGCGCCCAAGCGTCCGCTGGCTTTCTGCGGCATCGCCCGTCCCCAGAACTTTTTCGATCAACTGCGCAGGACCGGAGTCGATCCAGTCGGCGAAAAATCCTATCGCGATCACCACGCCTACTCGCTCGCCGACGCAGAACACCTGATCGCGCTGGCCCGTCAGGTCAATGCCGATGGCTTCGTGACCACCGAAAAAGATCGTATTAATCTCGGTACCCTGGCTTCCTTGTTGAACCCGCTGGCCATCGCCGTTGTCCGCATGGACCTGGCCGAACCCAACCAGGTTGTCGACGCTCTGCTGCGCACAGTTCGCGAACGAAAGCGCGTGGCGTGAGAGAATCTAACTTACCTTTCATGACTCATCGCTCCAAGGAAGCCGAACGGCTGCGGAAAATTGTCGAGTCCTTCTCCAAGGTCACGATCACCGTGCTCGGTGATCTGGTCGCCGACCAGTTCGTCTTCGGAGAAATTTCCCGCGTCTCGCGCGAAGCGCCGGTGCTGATTCTCAAGCATCGCGAAAACACCGTCGTCCCCGGCGGCGGCGCCAATGCGGTCAACAATCTCGCCGATCTCGGCGTAAGCGTGCTCCCCGTCGGCATTGTCGGCAGCGACGACGCCGGCCGCGCCCTGCTCCGCGCTTTCCGCCACAAACACATTCCCATCAGCGGCGTGCTGAAAGATAAAAGCTACCGCACCGTCACCAAAACTCGCATCCTCGCCGGCATGGCGCACACCGCGCGGCAACAGGTCGTCCGCATTGATCGCGAACCTTCTGGCGAACTCAGCCCGCATCTCACTCGCGAACTCATCCTCGCCGCCCGGCAATATTTGCGCGCGTCCGACGTGCTCCTGGTTTCCGACTACGGATACGGCGCAGCCAGCCCTGCCATCCTGAATGCGGTGCGCGAAAAGCGTACCGCCCGCGTGCCCGTGGTTCTCGATTCGCGTTATCGCCTGCTCGAATATTCCGGCATCGCCGCCGCCACGCCTAATGAGCCCGAGGTCGAAGCCGCCCTCGGCACACAAATCGGCGATGACTGGCCGAATCTATGCGCCGCCGGAGATCAGCTCATGTCGCGCATGGATATGCCGTCGCTCGTCATCACCCGCGGACGCGACGGAATGGTCGCATTCTCCGAAGATCAAGAGCCGGTCGACATTCCGATTTTTGGTTCCGATGAAGTTGCCGATGTTACCGGTGCCGGCGATACCGTCATCGCCACGTTCAGCGCCGCCTTCGCCGCCGGAGCCAACACCGAAGAGGCCGCCCATCTGGCAAATTATGCCGGCGGCATCGTTGTGATGAAGCGCGGAACCGCGACCGTTTCTCAAAAGGAGTTGCTGGCAGCCATCGACCACGCGCCTCCGGCCGTGCGCCAGCATTGAGCATGGCCACCGGAAAAATTCTCAGCCGCGAAAATCTGCGGGCCCAGGTCAACACCTGGCGCGATGAAGGTCATTCCATCACGCTGGCCAACGGATGTTTTGACTTGCTGCACGTCGGCCACATCCGTTACTTGCACGCCGCCAAATTGCTTGGCGGAAAGCTCGTGGTCGCCGTGAACTCCGATGAATCCGCCCGCGCGCTCAAAGGCGAAGGGCGCCCGCTGATGCCCGCTCACGAACGCGCAGAAATTCTTGCCGCCTTGGAAGACGTCGATGCCGTAGTGATCTTTCCAGAAAAGGATGTCCGCGCGCTTATCCGCGAGCTTCACCCCAACCTTCAAGCCAAGGGCACCGATTACACCGCCGAATCCGTGCCCGAACGCGAAACCATGCAGGATGTCGGCGGACGCGTCGCCATCGTCGGCGATCCCAAACATCATTCCGCCACAGATTTCATTCGCGCCCTGGGGCAAAAGCCGAAGTGAGCACGCCGGACCATGGAATCGGCTGGGTTGAGCCGCAGCGGATTCTCATCGTCCGCCTCGGCGCCCTCGGTGACATCATCCACGCGCTGCCCGCCGTGGGCGCGCTGCGCCGCAGATTTCCCCACGCCGAAATTGGTTGGGTTGTCGAAGAGCGGTGGGCCGAACTGTTGTGTGCTCCGGTTTATCCCCGCTCCGGACCGCGCTCGCCGCAGCGCCCGCTGGTCGATCGTTTGCACTTTGTGAATACAAAAAGATGGCGACAGTCCTGGAGTTCACCAGAAACCTGGCACGAGATTGCAGTCGCCATCAGCGACCTTAGCGGACCCGCATATCAAGTCGCCGTAGATTTTCAGGGTTCGATTCGCTCCGCCCTCATTGCCCGCCTGTCCCGGGCCGATAATATCTACGGCTTTGCTCAGCCGCGTGAAAGCATTGCCAGCATGTTTTACTCGCACCCGGTTTTTTCCGATCGCCCGCATGTGGTCGATCAAAATATGGCGCTCGCCGAAGCCTTGGCGCATGAACGGCTCACTCCCGCCCCGGTTGAGTTTCCCTCCGATTCTGCCGCCGAACGCAAGTGCGAAAATCGTCTGCAGGAACTCGCACTCACCGGCTTCGTTCTTCTCAATCCCGGCGCCGGATGGGGAGCGAAGCAATGGCCGGCCGAGCGTTACGCAGAAGTCGCTCGCGAACTGACCCACGATAATTTGACGCCGCTCATCAACTTCGGCCCCCAAGAAGAAGCGCTGGCTAACGCTGTGAAAGCCGCCTCCGCTGGAGCCGCCACGCCAATTTCCTGTTCGCTCGCCGAACTCACTGCCTTCGCCCGCCGCGCGCAGCTGTTCATCGCCGGAGACACCGGCCCTCTGCACCTGGCCGCGGCATTGAAGGTCCCGGTCGTCGCGATTTTTGGCCCAACCGATCCAGTTCGCAACGGACCCTATGGAACCCGCAGCATCGTCCTTCGCAGTCCTTCCAGCCACACGTCTCATTCGCATCGCGCCGAGCCGGATCCCGGATTGCTCGAGATCACTCCCGGCCAGGTTCTGAACGCCGCGCGTGAATTGCTCGGGAGCAAACGTGGCTGACTGGTCTCGCATCGCTCGTCGGGTCCGCGTCCCGCTGGGGTTTGCCTTCGCCGTATTTTTCTTTTTCTTCGCGAAACCCACTTGGCGATCGATTCTGCTCGCTCTCCCGTTCATCCTTCTCGGATTAATCATCCGGGCCTCAGCCTCCGGCCACGTGCGAAAAAACGAAGAATTAACCACCACCGGCCCCTACGCTTACACCCGCAATCCCTTGTATCTCGGCTCATTGGTGTTGGCCGCGGGTTTCCTGGTCGCCGCCAGGAACTGGTGGATCACAGCCGTCGCCATCGCAATTTTTTGCATCATCTATATTCCCGTTATCCGCTCCGAAGCGTCATTCTTGCGCATCCAATTTCCTGAATACGACGAGTACGCCCGTAACGTACCCGTGCTCTTGCCACGGATGACTGCTTTTCGGCATCATAACCAATTGTTTTCCTGGTCACTGTACTGGAAGCACCGCGAATATAACGCGGCAACTGGGGCGATCGTCATGCTGATTGCGCTGGCGGCCAAGTGTGCGTGGTCGGCGCGTTAGGAGATTCGAAAATAAATCACCACCAGGCGTTCTATCCTGCGAAAAGGTTAATGAGAATCCGCCCAATCCTGCCCGCGCCCGTGCGATTGCTGGTCTTCATTTCCCTGTGCGTTTTGCTGACCGCACAGACCCATCCAGCCGCGCCCGCCGCCGCATCATCCGGTTCCTCGCCTGCAACCCATCCGCAAGCCGACGACGCCATCAGCGAACTCGGTCCCCACGTCGTGCCTCCACCGCCCAATTACCGCTATCCCAACGGCCAAACGTTTGTTTACGGAGTTGAGTGGCACCTCTTCAACGCCGGCACCGCCAAAGTCTCAATCGACAACGCCAATGGCCAGCAGCACGTCACCGCCCTCGCCGAATCCGCCGGCGTCGCCAATGCGCTGTACAAAGTGAATGACCGCTTCGAGGCCTATTTCGATCCCCGCTCGTTTTGTTCTTTGCGAATCCTCAAGCACAACGAAGAAGGGCCCCACGCCCGGCAAAGCGAAGCCAACTTCGACTACACGCGCCGCAAGAGCACCTTCGACGAAAAAAATCTCAAGACCGGCGAAACCAAACATGTGGAAAGCGATCTGCCCGGATGCGTCACCGATGTGGTCAGCGGTTTCTACTATCTCGCCTCGCTGCCGCTGCAACCCGGCAGCACCTACGAATTCCCCGCTGGCGATGGCGCTAAGATCACGCAAATTCGCGCCCGGGTCGAAGGCAGGGAGCAGATCAAAGTGCCGTACGGGACCTACAACACCGTACGCGTTCAGGCGGAAGCCGTTTCCGGCGCGCTGCAAGGCAAAGGCGTGATCCAGGCGTGGTTCACCGATGACGCCAACCATATCCCCGTGCAGATGCGCTCCAAACTCGGCTGGGGAACACTCCTCTTTCGCCTGCAGCGCATCGACAAACAATAATTATTTCTGCGCCACCAGCGACTTGGCGCGGCTCAGTTCCGGCCGGTCCGAATTTGATCCCGCGCACACTTTCACCAGTTGCGCATAATACGCATTTGCCTCGGATGTTTTCCCCGCCGCTTCCGCCGCGCTGGCCGCTCCGTACAGCCCGTTGAAGCGATTCGGATTAAACTTCAGATCGGCCTGATACTCCGCCAACGCCTGGTCGGCCTTGTGCATCTCCAATTCCATGTCCGCCAGCATCTCGCGCGCCGGAATCGCCAGCGGCTCCGCGCCCTCAGCTTCTTCTTTCTCCGCAACACTGCGAAGCATGCCGGTGGCCTTGTCATCCAGCCCCTCCGCGTGCAGAATCCACGCCTCGGCTTCTTCACGATCTTGCTTCACGCTGTCCCCAAACTCCGATTTTTTCTCCCCCAGCTTTTTGATCACACCGTCGAGGTCCGAAAGGTCGTCGTGCGCCGCAGTTAGATCGCCCGTGCGCGCCGCGCCAATCGTGCGCGCCCAGTAAATCGTGGCGTCATTGCCCAAACTCCCGCCTTCGACCAGAGGAAGCTTCGCCGCATCCGCCCAGTGATGCAGCTCGAGATCATAGCGCGCCGGAAATGTGGCCAGCGCATATGTGCGTGGATCGAAATCGCCATACATCGTATCTTTAACTGCCGGCATCGCCTTCGCTTCGTCGATCACATGCTGAGCGTCGGCGTCGCGTCCGCTCTGCAGGTACGCATACTCCAGAAAATCCATCGCATGATATTGATGTCCGCCGCCGCCCATCCCCATCGCGGCTGTTTTCTGCGTCGCGGCAATCGAAGCCAGATTGGAATCGATGTCGTCCTGCCACAGTCCCAGCCGCGCAAAAATGTGCGATGGCATGTGCAGCGCGTGCGGAGCTGCCGGCGCGATCTGCGCGTAACGCCGCGCAGCCGGCAAACCAAGCTCGGCGAGCTGTGGCCTGTCGTAGCTGTGGATCAAATAATGCGCCACGCCCGGATGATTCGGTTCCTCCACAAACAATTTTTCCAGGATCGCCCCAGCTTCTTTGCGATTGGCGAACGTCGTGTCGTGGTCGGGCTCCGAGGCCAGCAGCGAAAGCGCATAAAACGCCGCCCCCTCACGGTCATCCGGATAGCTCTTATAAACCTTTTGCATCGCCGCGCTGTACGCCTCCGCCCGCTCCTGATACGTACGCCCCGCCGGATCGCCGTAGAACGCTGCCATCGCGGCAATATAATCTTTCTCGCGCTGCGTCTTCGCATGCAGCGCCGTCGCCGCATTCACCTCCGCCATCCCTTTCGCGATCATCGCCGCATCCGGATGGTTCCACAACTGGTGCCACAAACTCATCGCCAGTCCCCAGTGCGCCATCGCGCACTTCGGATCGTTTTTGGCTACCGCCTTAAAGCTCTCCTGCGCCTGCTCATACCAGAACGAATGCAGCAGCGCCACGCCTTGCTGAAATTGCTTTTGCGCAGCCGCAGAGCAGGAAACCGGAAAATTCACCGTCCCCACTTGAGCTTCCGTCAATTCTTCATGGTGATGGCCTTCATCATCGGCAAACGCAGCCATAGAAATCAGCACGCAAACCGCCAGCAGCCAAGTCAGATGTCGCATGGGACCCCCTGGAGTCTGATGCGAGTTTAGTCGGGAAATACGGGAGTGGTCAAAACCGCCGCGGCGCTATTGCAGCCGGAAGCGCTCGTTCATCAGCCGCTGCAGGCGCGGCTTGTAAAGAATGTCATAGGCCAACTCTTTGTCGGGAAACATCGCCAGCGCCGCGTTCTTCGCGCCCGCCGCCAGTTCAGACGCCTCTTCCACCGTCATGTTCGGGTCCTGGCTGATCACCGACATCACCATGCTGATCATCACCTGCAGCCGCCGGATATTGCGAGCCTCCTGCTCCGCTTCACTTGCATGCTGCCTTGCCGGCTCCGAGTTCGTCATCAGGCCCCCACGGCGGTTGGCTTTGTCCGCCACGTATTGGATGTGGCCGGACCCACGCGTGTTGCAAAACCGCCTTCTACCGCCATTCTCGGCTCTGGAAGCTCATCCTGCAATGGCCTGTTTGTGCTGGACTTTGGTAATCGTATTCCCCACACCCGCGCGGCGCCGGCCATCCCAATCGCCGCGTGCCATTTCTGCATCCCACCCCGCAACTTCTTCACACTTCTTGCTCCATCACCCGGCATTTGCAACTAAAATGTTTTTTCTACCCGATCAAGGCGGATTTGCAGTTCGCGCAATAGGGGGTCGCATGACTTTCCGTTCAGTTTTTCTGGCAGTCGTAATTGCATTCGCGCTCGTGCTCGCCGGATTTCTAATCAACCGCGCCCGGCCCAAGGCTGAAACCGACCAGCCCAGCGCCGACCTCGTCCGCGCCACCGGAAAATGCGCCGAGTGCCACGCCCGCACCCAGTACTCCATCGTCCATGAATATGAAATGAGCATGCACGCGCAAAAAGGCGTCAACTGCCTCGATTGCCATCAGCCCGCCGCCAATCAGGACAAGCAAGACCATCACGGATTCGTCATCTCCACCAAACTCACCGCCGGCAACTGCCGCGGATGCCACGAAAACATTTACCAGCAATTCCTCCACAGCCGCCACGCAGCGCCCGCGTGGGCTGCAATCTACGGCGAGAAAGGATTAACCCCCGAGCAGGTCAATTTCTCCGAAACTTATCAACCCGGCGGCACGCGTCGTCCGCCGCACCCATTCGTCCAGTTGGAAGGTGGCTCCGCCATGACCAGCGGATGCGAGCAGTGCCACAGCGTGGGAAAACCGAACGCCGACGGCACCATCGGAACCTGCACCAACTGCCACACCCGTCATACCAGTTCCGTACGCATTGCTCGCCTGCCCAGCACCTGCGCCCAATGCCACATGGGGCCGGACCACTCGCAAATCGAAATCTACGAAGAATCGAAGCACGGCGTCATGTTCCAGGCCCAGGAGAACCTGCTCAATCTCGCCGCCCCACCGAAAAGCCTGACCACCCGGGACATGTTCATCCCTACCTGCGCCACTTGCCACATGAGCGGCATCAACGGGCTCGGCGTCACCCACGATCCCTCCGAACGCCTTTCCTATTACCTGGCCAGCGCCATCAGTGACAAACGCCCGAACTACGCCGCCGCCCAGGCCAAAATGAAGCAGGTTTGCTCGCAGTGCCACACTCCCGCGCTCGTCGACCGCGTCTACACCCAAGCCGAGCAGGTTGTAGAAACCACCAACGCAAAAGTGAAAAATGCCAAAGACATCGTCGACGGCTTGCGCAAGGACGCCATCCTGACCGGCCCTCCCTTTTCCCAGCCCATCGACTTCGTCTACTTCGACCTATGGCATTACGACGGCCGCACCAGCAAACACGCGGCCTTCATGGGTGGCGCCGACTTCGTCCAGTGGCACGGAAACTATCCCATCCTCCAGAAGACTGTCCAACTGAACTCCATGGCCGCGGAACTCAGGAGAGAGCATGGCCACGGCAAATGAACGGTGGTGGAATCAGCCCGAGCTTTGGGTTGAAGCCTTCGTCATCCTGAACCTCGGCTTTCTCACCTTCGACATTTATCTTGCCCACTCGGTCAATCAGTTTCGCAATCCCGCCGAATACATCCCGCTTTTTTTCTCGGCCGGCGCGCCGCTCTTCCTCATCGTTGCGCTAACCCAACGCGCCCGCCATCGCGGTATCTGGAAACTTCTCGGTTATCTGATCGGATCCTCCGCCATCCTCGTCGGCCTCACCGGCGTCATCCTCCACCTGGAAAGCCACTTCTTCTACGAGCGCACCATCCGCAGCTTGACCTACTCCGCGCCCTTCGCCGCTCCGCTCGCCTACACCGGCCTGGGTTTTCTTTTGCTCATGAACCGCATGGTCAAAGCCGAATCCGTCGAATGGGCCCAATGGGTCTTGTTTCTCACGCTCGGAGGCTTCGTCGGAAATTTTATCTTCAGCCTCGCCGACCACGCCTCCAATGGATTCTTCTTCTCCGCCGAATGGGTTCCCGTCGCCGCAAGCGCGATTGCCATCGGCTTCCTGGCCGCGCCCTTGCTCATGCCCGTCTCGCGTACATTTATTGCTCTCTGCGCGGTCGTGTTGGTCCTCGAAGCGTTTGTCGGCCTCTGGGGATTCACCCTCCACGCTCTCGCCAACCTTCGCGGCCCATCGGTTCACGCCTTCGATAACTTTATTTACGGCGCACCGCCCATGGCTCCGCTCTTATTTCCCAACCTCGTGGCCCTCGGCCTCATCGGCCTCTGGGTGCTGCGAAACTCCAACGCCATACCGCCAGTAAAATCCACATCCGCGGCCCGCTGGGTTTAGAATCGGATGAGTCATTCCGATCCCTGAGGAGGAACCATGGCAACTCCCGACAACCGCCCCAATCCCAACGAAAAGCTGGTGCGGGTCTTCGACACTGAGCAGGAAACCGAAGCCATGGTCGTTCATGGTCTGCTCGACTCCGCCGGCATCGACTCCGACATCACCTCGCTCGACGCGCAGCAGGACATCCTGCCCGGCGTCGGTGGCACCATCATCCTGGTGCGCGAAGAAGACGCCGACGAAGCCCGCAAGCTGATCGAAGAATATCGCCGCACGCCCGAAGAAGTGGAAATGGCCGACGGCGTCAGCGACGATTCGCAGGAATGACCTTTTCGCCATCCAGATAAAAAGTCGTCGCCCCATGCTCGTCCGTCCGCGCCGTCAACACCTTCGCTTCCTGCAGCCGTTCCAGCACCTCGCGCCGCGGATGCCCGTACACATTCCTCGCGCCCACGGAAATCACGCCATAACGCGGCCTCACCGCCGCCAGCAGTTCCGGCGTCGTCGATGTCGCGCTGCCATGGTGCCCGACCTTCAGTAAATCCGTCTGCGGCACTTCGCCGGCGATCCGCCGCTCCGTTTCTTTCTCTGCGTCCGCTTCGAGCAGAACTGATGTAGCTTTGTACGCCACGCGCATCACGATGCAATCGTCGTTCACATGCCACGCATGGCTCACGGCGTCGCGCGCCGGAGCAAACACCCGGAAATCCAGCCCGTCTTCGCTAAATGTATCGCCCGCTTCTTTCCTCACAATCGGAACCCCCAAACTCCTCGCGACATTTTCCAGATGGCTCAGCTCCGGGCTCGGCGTATCCACCCCAATCCACAACTCCTTCGGATGAAAATTCGCGAGCACCGCGCTCATCCCGCCAATGTGATCGGCGTGCGCATGAGAAACCGCCACCGCATCCAGCCGATGAAATCCGCGCCACCACAAGTAACTCGAAACCACGTCTTCCCCAATATCCAGCTCCGAATGCATCCAGTGCGGAATCCCTCCTGCATCAATCAGCAACGTCTTCCCATTCGGAGAAACCAGCAGGATCGAATCGCCCTGCCCTACGTCGATCGCCGTAACCTCCAAAACCCCCTGCCGAGTCACCGGATGCCGTGGAACAAAGCATATCCACAACGTGCTGGCCAGCAGCGCCGTCAATCCCGCTGCCGCGACCCACGCCCTGCGGCGCACCGTGACCATTGCCAGCACAATTGCTGCCGGCGCAACTAACATCACCGCCACACTCGGCGTCGGAATCCGCGCATCCGCAACTCGCAAAGCTCCCATCCAGCGCACCGATCCGGCCATCGCTTCCGCACCAACACCGGCGATCATCGCGGGCACATGGCTCGCCGCAACAGAAATGTAACTCACTCCCAAAGCCACCATCGCCGCCAGCATCGCCAGTTCAGTCAGCGGCACCGCCGCCACATTCGCCGGCAGTGACACAAACGCCGCCCGGTGAAAGTAGTACACCATCGGCAAAGCAAAACCCGCCTGCAGAATCGTAGAAATAATCACGAATTCGCATCCCAGCATCATCCAGTGTCCGCTCCGCGAAATCGCCGCCAGAACCAACTGTTTGCCAAACCAAAGATCCAGCCGTTCTGCGATCATCCGCAGATCCAGCCGAAACTGCACCAGCCTCGGCGCCAGCGCAAAGTCGTATCCCGTCGCCGGAAGGTTCCTCAAAGCCGCGCTAACCTGCCGCGTTGTCCGGTCGAGCAGCGGAGACCCAATTCCTGCAATGATCAGCACGCACAGGAAACTCAGTTGAAAACTGGCGCTCGCAATCGCCCCCGGATCGACCATCAGCAGCGCCACCGCCGCCGCTCCGATTGTGTTCAGCACCGATCGCTGGCGGTAAAGCATCTTCGCCGTTAGGTAGAGTGCCAGCATCAGCGTCGCCCGCCACACCGGAACCCCCACGCCCGTCAACGTTGCGTACGCCACGGTCAGAAAAATCGTCGCCACGCTTGCCGCCAGATTCGCAACCCCCAACCTCCGGAACACCCAAAACCCGAACATCGCCAGGATTCCCACTTTCAATCCCGAAATCACCAGCACGTGGTAAGTCCCCGTGCGTTGAAAATCGGTCAACAGCTCGCGCCCCACAAACTCGTTCTCCCCGATCAGCAGCGCATCGATCAACCCCGCCTGCCTCGCCGGCCAAAGCTCCTGTATGCGCGCCATCACGCTGCGATGCAGCCGCACCCGCCACCACTCCGCCCGCGATCCCACAAAGCCCGGCAGCCGGTCGATCTCCTCCCGCTTCACTGACGCCAGCGCAACCACGCCTTCATCTGCCAGAAACCCCCGATAATCGAACGCCCCCGGATTGCGAAAATTTCGCGGCGCCAGCAATCGCGCGGCAAAACGCAGCCTCTCGCCGTACCCAAATTCGCTGCGCACCTCGCGTTCCCCATCCGCAGCCTCACGCTCCTCTTTTCCATACACGCTCACCCGCACCACCGACCCCGCCGCAAGACTCGCCCCACCACTTATGATTTCTTCCAACCCAAGATCGAAGTGCTCCTGCGTCCCGCCGCGCGCAACAATTTTCTGATTTCCCTCCTTAACCACGTGACCGGTAACAATCGCGTCTCTCCCATCGGCGAACGGCAGCGCCGATTCATCCACGCCCCCATGCGCCGGCCTCAGCTGCGCAATCAGCACCCCTGTCGCAAATAGTGCCGTAAGCACCGCCCCACACCCGCAGATCTCCCTGCGCCCCCTCCAATACCACGCGCCGCTTAACAAAGCGCTGGCTGCGATCGCCCACCACGCCGCCGGCCTCCAGCAGTACACTCCGCCGGCCAATCCCGCCCCATACGCCGCCGCAGCCCAAAGCAAAGGCGCACGCGGCCCACTCGCCCGCCGCCCACGCCGCGCAAAATTTATTGGATTAGTTGAAACACGCTTTCCACGTGGAACGTCTGTGGAAACAGGTCGATCAAGTGTGCCTGCGCGATTTTGTACCCCGCCTTCAGCAGGCCCGTCAAATCGCGAGAAAGGGTTGCCGGATCGCATGAAACGTAAACCAGCCGCGCCGGTCGCAGCTTCGCCAGTTCGCCCGCGACGCTCTCTCCCAATCCTGCGCGCGGCGGATCCACCACCACCAGCTCTGGCTTCAACTCCTTGCGGCTGCGCAAGAACTCTTCGGTCGTGGCCCGAACCGATTCGACATTGGCAGGGGAATTGTAGGCAAGATCGCCCGCCGAAGTCGGTGACGCTTCTACCCCAATCACCTGTGCAAAACTCCCCGCCAGCGCGGCTGAAAACAGCCCCACCCCCGCGTACAAATCCAGCGCCACGCCCCCATTTTGCCCATCCACCGCCGTTCGAACCAGCTCGTCAATCAGAAACCGGTTCGTCTGAAAAAACGCCCCCGCGCTCACC